>NZ_JARWLA010000025.1:0-96915 GCF_047445805.1 Rhizobium sp. BR 314
GTGGCCATTGGGCCATCGAGAACTCCCTCCATTGGGTACTCGACGTCACCTTCAACGAGGATGCCGCCCGATCTCGAACCGGGCATGGACCAGCCAACATGGCCGTCGTCCGACACTTCGCCATCAACATGGTTCGAAGCCATAACGACAAGCGCAGTATCAAACTCAGACGAAACAAAGCAGGCAGAAACCCACAATACATGGCCGAAATCATCCGAGCATGACTGTTAACCCGGATTCAGCGCCGTGCTGTTCGATGTTGCTCGATTGCACGATCTCGTCATGCCTTGCATAATAGGCATCCAGGATTTGCTGGGACTTCGGTGCGGGCTGCCGTTCGGCAAGCATCAAGATGACCATGTCCACATTGTTGCGCACAATTAGTCGGAAGACAATCCTGACCTTACCGGTGCGGACGAATTCCTCTTCGATCTGCAGTGCGACATGCGTTCGGTATTCGACGCGATGGGGGCAGGTCGGCGACGAGTATTCGATCACGGTGACGGGTGCTGAGGCGGAGCCAATCGGCGGTCCGCACGCCCTACGGGTGCATCATGTCCCCCGCGTTAGATGCGGTTGGAAGGTTGCCAATCCAAACACTGAGAATTCCCGCGGCGAGGCGCGAGAATAGAAACTTGGCCAAGATATGAATGTCTCCGGATGATTGCCGGTAAGTTCAGGGCGTCAGTGCTTGGATTTAGACCGCCTCAAACAGATGTCCGTGCAGTCCCGAGTCGGTTCGTCACTGACACTGCTGTGTCATCAAATGCTATACGGCCAGTGCCCAAACTTCAACGGTAGCTATTGCCTAGTGACCCAAGATCTGACTGAGGAATGCGCGCGTGCGTTCCGATTGCGGCGCGCCGAAAAATGCCTTGGGTTCGTTCTGTTCTACGATTTGACCCCGATCCATGAAGATCACCCTGTTGGCCACCGCTTGGGCAAAACCCATTTCATGGGTGACGCAGAGCATGGTCATGCCTTCTTCGGCAAGCGCGATCATCGTATCGAGCACTTCCTTGATCATCTCTGGATCAAGCGCGGAGGTCGGCTCATCGAACAACATCAGCCGCGGCTTCATGCAGAGAGCTCGCGCGATCGCCACGCGCTGCTGCTGCCCGCCGGAGAGCTGACCCGGATATTTATGCGCCTGATCCGGTATTTTCACTTTCTCAAGAAAGTGCATGGCGAGTTCCCTGGCTTCCTTTTGCGGCATCTTGCGGACCCAGATCGGTGCGAGGGTGCAGTTCTGAAGGATCGTCAAATGCGGAAAGAGATTGAAATGCTGGAACACCATTCCGACTTCGCGGCGGACTTCCTCGATCTTCTTCAGGTCGTTGGTCAGTTCGATACCGTCGACGACGATCTTGCCGGCCTGATGTTCCTCAAGCCGATTGATGCAGCGGATCATGGTTGATTTTCCGGAGCCGGACGGTCCGCAAATGACGATCCGCTCGCCCCGCTGCACGGTGAGATTGATGTCGCGCAGGACGTGGAACTCGCCATACCACTTGTTCATGGCGCTAATCTCGACGGCGATATCTGCAAGACTTGGCCGGTCGTCCTGTAACGACGCCGTTTTCATCATGATGTTGGTCATTATGATATCCTCCTACCGGTGGTCGGTCTTCAGCCGACGCTCCAAATATTGCGAGTAGCGCGACATGCTGAAGCAGAAGACGAAAAACACGGCGCCGATGAAGATGAAGAGCTCCCAGTATATGCCCTGCCAGTTGGTGTTGGCACGAATGGCGGCGGCAAGGGCGATCGGGTCAAGCAATCCGATGAACATGACGAGCGTCGTGTCCTTGAACAGCCCGATGAAGGAATTGACGATGCCGGGGATTGAGATCTTGAGGGCCTGCGGCAGGATGACGAGCTGCTGGGACTTCCAGTAGTCAAGGCCGAGCGCTTCCGCCGCCTCATACTGTCCTTTCGGTAGAGCGGCCAGACCGCCACGAATGACCTCGGCCATATAGGCGCTGGCAAAGAGCGTCACCATGATCACAACGCGCAGGATGAGGTCAAAGTTCGTGCCGGGCGGCAGGAAGTAGTTGAGCAGCAGCGAAGCCGTGAAAAGGAGCGTGATCAGCGGCACGCCGCGGATGAATTCAATGAACACGACGCTCAGCATATGGATGAGGGCAGGTTGGAACGGCGGCCAAGTGCAAGCAGGATCCCGAGCGGCAGCGACATAGCTATCCCTGTTACGCCAATGATGATCGATAGCAGGAAGCCGCCGACATCGCGCGAGGCGATGCTATCGAGAGCGATTGGAGCCATGCCGTCTGCGAGGGACGAGATCGGCTGGGCCGCATAAACCCACCAGACGCTCGCGCCGATGACAGCAATGCCGACGCTCGGCCCTTTTCCGGCCCGTGCTGCCAACATGAACAGTCCAGCGCCGACAGCGAAGCCGAAATAGACCGAGATCGGAAACCAGAGGCTGCCACCCCAGATCAGGAAATAGGCTATGCCGGGGTAGACGATGCTGAACCAGAGAGCCCGTCGCGGCAAAGCGCGGAGCAGAACTGGCGCCAAAGCGGCGAAGAGCAGCGCGAATGCCAGCACCGGCCGCCAGTAGAGATGCGCAGGGTAGAAACCGAAGAGAAGCTGCGGCCAGCGGTCGCGGATCACGCCCCAACACGCGCCCGGCGCATCGCCCAGGACTTGCCGACACTCGACAAGTGAGTTGGCCCGCCAGACTGAATTGCCGAGCCATGGTGCGACGGCCACGATGAGCCATGCGACCGTAAGTACGGACCCGACTGTTAGAAGCGTGCTGAGCCAGCTGTTGAAAAGATTTTTTCTCGTCCATTCGAGCGTCCCCCCTCGCCCCGAAGGCCTTGGCGATGCGGCGACCATGTCCTGGCGCACAAAGGAGAGGTTTTGCATGTTCATCTCAACGCTCCTTCAGGCTGACGCGATTGTTGTAGATGTTCATGGCAGCCGAGATGCTGAGGCTGATCGCGACATAAGTCAGCATCAGCATCAGCATGCCTTCGAGCTCGCGCCCGGTCTGGTTGATCGTGATGCCCCCGAGCGTCGAACGGAGATCCATGTAGCCGACGGCTAGGCCCAGCGACGTATTTTTCGTGATGTTGAGATATTGCGAGATCAGCGGCGGCACGATGACCCGCAGGGCCTGCGGCAAGATTACCAGACGCATCGTGCGTCCTGAGGAGAGCCCAAGCGCATGCGCCGCTTCAGACTGGCCCTTCGAAATGGCAAGAATGCCGGAACGAACGATTTCCGCAATGAAGGCGCCGGTATAGAGGCTCAGCCCTATCCAGAGCGCGATGAAGGCATTGCGCAACTGCAGACCGCCGGTGAAGTTCAAGCCCTTCAAGGCCGGACAGTCTAAGTGGAAGCCGAGTACGTAAAGGAGGATTATCATCGGCAACGCAAAGACGCCCAGGCTCTTCCACCACGTGGCCGGGCGCTGACCGGTTTTGCCTTGGACCTGCGCGGCGTGCTTTTACCAATCCCCGATGCCCGATGAGTGAAAGCGCCACAATAGTCAGAATCGCTACGTAATTGAGATCAAATGCTCCAAGCACATCAGGAGCCGGCCCCAGGCTTTGCGAGAAGGCGGGCGTGGGTAGGTAGATGCCGCGGTTCGTAACCGCGATGCTGTCCCAGAGCATTATCGCTGCTGTGGGATGCTCGCCGCGAAATGCGTTCGGTGTCGGCATCGCCTGCGACATCACCGCAGCTACGACGATGATCCAGAGCAGAGCCGGAATGTTGCGGAAGCTCTCGACATAAACCGTCATCAAGCGGGCGACGATCCAGTTGTCTGAAAGCCTCAGCACCCCTGCCAAAACGCCAAGAATTGATGCGGTCAAGCACGCCATTGCGGCGACAATCAGCGTGTTGAGCAGGCCGACGACGGCGGCACGGGCGTGTGTGCTTGTGCTGGAGTAGTCGATGGCATGCGGAGAAATGTCGTAACCGGCCGTGCTCCATAGAAAACCGAAGGAGAAGTCTTTTCCAAGTGCGGCGAGATTGCGAATCGTGTTGTCGACCAGCCACGCTGCCGCAAGCAGGAGCAGGATGAACGCCAGGATCTGGATCGTCCGTGCTCGATAACGGGTGTCGTTAAACAGCATGCCCAGGTGAAACGGCTGGCGCGGAGCACCGGTTTTCATTGTCATGCGAGATATCTCCCTGAAGGTCTGCGCGGCCTTCGGTGCGGGCAGACGAGGCGAAAGCGAAAGGCGCGGGGGCAAGCCCGCACCTTGAAGGCTCTCAGCGGAACGGCAGCGGGTACATAAGACCGCCCTGGTTCCACAAGGCGTTTTGTCCGCGGGCCAATCCGATCGGCGTTTTCTCGCCGATGTTCTTGGCGAAGATTTCCCCGTAATTGCCCTCGGCGGCAATCACACGTTTGGCCCAGGCGGCATCGAGGCCGAGCTGTTCGCCGAGATTGCCTTCCTTGCCCAACAGGCGGTTTATTTCGGGGTTGTCGGTGCCGGCGGAAAGCTTCTCGACATTCTCTGCGGTGACGTCGAGCTCTTCGGCAGCAATCAGCGCCTGCAACGTCCATCGCGCCACATCAGCCCATTGGTCGTCGCCCTGACGCACAAGCGGACCCAATGGCTCTTTCGAGATGACATCCGGAAGAATGACGTGGTCCTGCGGAGTCTTGAAGCTGGAGCGCGTAGAGGCGAGGTCCGATCCGTCGCTGGTATAAACGTCGCAGGCGCCAGCCAAGTACTTCTGGGCGATGTCGGCATTGTTCTCGACCGGTACCGGCTCGTAGGTCATGCTGTTCTTGCGAAAATATTCCGCAAGGTTCAGCTCGGTGGTGGTGCCTGTCTGGATGCAGATCGTCGCGCCGTTCAGGTCCTTGGCGCTCTTTGCGCCGAGCGCCTTTGGCACCATGAAGGCTTGCCCGTCATAGAAATTCACGCCGGCAAAGGTGAACTTGAGGTCGACGTCGCGCGAAAACGTCCAGGTCGTAGTGCGCGACAGGATGTCGATTTCGCCCGATGCGAGCGCCGTAAAGCGCGTCTGGCCGGTCGTCGGCACGAAGTTCACCGCATTGGGGTCCTTCAGGACCGCGGCGGCGATCGCCCGACAATAGGCGACGTCCATGCCTTGCCAAACGCCGGACGCATCCGGCGCGGAGAAACCAGCCTGACCACCGGTCACGCCGCAGTTGAGCTTGCCACGCGCCTGGACGTCGGCCATCGTGCCGGCCGACGCTATGCCCGCCGTCAGCGTCGCCGCGGCCACTGTGGCCAACAACAAAGTCTTCTTCATTGACATTCTCCCGGTTTGTGATCCGAAAGCAGCGGCTTCCTGCCGGTTCTCCGCTTTGGGATCGGTTGAGTTCCCGATTGTTCGTCGTTCCGCAGAGCCTGGTGACACGTATTGTTATTGGTCGATTTCGAGCATCGCCTCTATCTCGACGGGTGCATTCATCGGCAAAGCGGCGACGCCGACGGCGGAGCGCGCGTGCTTGCCTTTGTCGCCGCAGACAGCGAGGAGGACATCAGACGCCCCGTTTGCAACGAGATGTTGCTCGGTGAAGTCCTCAGCCGAAGCCACGAAGACCGTGATCTTGATGATCCGTGCAATCCGATCGAGGCTGCCGAGATGTGCCTGCGCCTGGGCGAGGATGTTCAAGGCGCATTGTCTGGCAGCCAGCGCTGCGGCCGTGACGTCAAGCTCGCGGCCGACGAGACCTGTGGCAATCAACTTGCCGTTCGACAGTGGCAGCTGACCCGACGTGAGAATGAGATTGCCGCTTGCGACGATGGGGAGATAGTTCGCTACCGACTTCGCCGCTTCAGGCAGTTCTAGCCCGAGTTCGGCCATGCGTTTTTCAATCGTTTGAGACATCGGCGCGCCTCACAGTTTAGAGATGGCGGCGTTGATGCGGGTGATCGCATCATCGACAGTCGAGCGAGGACAGCCGAGATTGACGCGCATATAGCCGCGGCCCTCAATCCCAAACTTCTGGCCCTTGTCGAGCCAGACGCGCGCCTTGGTCAGCATGAATTTTTCGAGTGTTGCGGCATCCATGCCGAGCCCACGGCAATCCATCCAGGCGAGATAGAGCGAGTCTGCCGGAAGCACGCGGACCTTGTCGGTCGCATTATTGATCCGATCCGCGAAATAGAGGTGATTGCCGCGCACATAGGCGAGCATCTCCTCCAGCCAGGGTTCGCCATGGGCATAGGCCGCTTCGCAAGCGACCATGCCCAGTACGTTGACCAGCGGGAACATGTTGCGGTCGTATTGGCGCAGCAGTTCACCACGCAGCCGCGGATTCGGCACGAAGATATTTGCGCATTGCAGACCCGGCAGATTGAAGGTCTTGCTCGGCGCGGTGCACGTGATGCTCATTTGCGCGAATTTTTCGCCCAGCGATGCGAAGGCGATGTGTTTCTTCGCCGGGTTGAGGATCAGGTCCTGGTGAATTTCGTCGGAAATCACCAGAATGTCGTGCCGGGCGCAGATCTCTCCCATGGTCCGCAGTTCTTCTTCCGACCAGACATTTCCGGTCGGATTGTGCGGATTGCTGAGGATGAAGATCTTCGTGTTGGGCCGTATGGCCGCCTCGAAAATGGCGGCATCGAACCGGTAGCCGTCCTCGGTGCGAACGAGCGGGGCGAAGGCCAGATGACGGCCATTCATCAGCATGTCGTTGTGGAAATGGGCATAGACGGGCGGCTGGATGAGAATGGAGTCGCCAGGCGCGGAAAACGCCTGTGCGGCGACCTTCAGGATGGTAATGATGCCGGCCGAGGCAACAACCCATTCCGGCGCCACGTCAAAACCGAAGCGCTTTGCCTGCCATCCGGTCACGGCCTCAAGGTAATTTTTGGTCATGCCGCCGGGATAGCCGAAGACGCCGTGCTGGACAGCCTCGGCAAGCGCATCGATGACCGGTCGCGGGGCTTTGAAATCGGTATCGGCAACCCACATGGGAAGAGGATCGGCGGCCGCTTCGTCTGCGGACAGCAGGCGCTCGGCGAAAGCCCATTTCATCGAGTTGCTGTTCTTGCGATCGATGACCTCGTCAAAAATAGATGACGG
Organism: Rhizobium sp. BR 314; assembly: GCF_047445805.1. Taxonomy (NCBI): domain Bacteria; kingdom Pseudomonadati; phylum Pseudomonadota; class Alphaproteobacteria; order Hyphomicrobiales; family Rhizobiaceae; genus Rhizobium; species Rhizobium sp. BR 314. The sequence goes on from NZ_JARWLA010000025.1 coordinate 7,051, forward strand.
CATGGCGTGATCCCCACGCGGATGCGGCGCAGTTGCAAGCTTCGTCAATACATTTCCTTTCGTCCGTCGCGGCTGCCTCGGCAGGATCATGGTTGACGAAAAGGTTAATCGCAGTTCATTATGAATGGAAATGGTATGAATTCATGTGGTGATGAGCGGAGGTCATAATGATAGATCGGCAGCATCTTGCGATCCTGAGGGAAGTCAACCGTCACGGCAGCGTCACCGCGGCGGCCGAGAAGATGAACGTCACACAGTCGGCGCTCAGCCACACGATCGCGAAGTTCGAGGATCGGCATGGCATCAAGATCTGGATGAAAACCGGTCGGGGTTTGCGCCTAACGCAAACGGGCGAATACCTGCTCACCGTGGCCGAGCGGGTTCTGCCGCAACTGGAGCACGCGGAACGGGTCCTCATAGACTTCTCATTGGGGCGAAGAGGAATGCTCCGAGTTGGCATGGAATGCCATCCCTGCCAGCGCTGGCTCTCGAGAATGGCGACACCCTATCTGGCTCAGTGGCTCGACGTGGATTTCGACGTGCGCACCGCCTTTCGCTTCGACGGGGTCGAGGCGCTGCTCGGTTATGAAATCGACCTCTTGATAACGCCGGACCCGGTAGAGGCGCCGGAGCTGCTGTTCACGCCCGTGTTCGATTACGAGCTGGTCCTTATGGTGCACGAGTCCCATCCTCTTGCCGGCAGGACATGCGTGCAACCGCACGATCTGATGGACGAAGAGCTAATCACTGTTCCCGTCACCCTAGAGCGATTGGACATTTACACCAAGTTTCTCGTTCCCGCCCATTATCGGCCCCGTCAGCACCGCACGGCCGAAACCGTAGACCTGATGTTGCAACTCGTCTGCGCGGGCAGGGGGGTCACCGTCCTTCCGGACTGGTTGCTGCACGAGGATGGGGCAGGAATGCCGATACGGGCGCTCAGCCTCGGAGAAGCCGGCATCCGGAAGAGCATCAATCTGGGCGTCAGGCGCGGCGAGGAGACCATCTCCTATATCGATGGCTTCCTGACGCTTGCCCGAGAGATGGGCCGCACACCCCTCGCGTGATTGCGGGATGCGTGGTGAGGCAGTTTCGTTCGCCGCGCAAGTTGCGTGTCCTGCCGCATTAGCCGTCCGAGACAAAACCGATTGCCATGCCAAGGCGTCCTGGGTGACGGTTGCGCGCGCCACGCCGGAAGCCAAGCGCTCGTAGAAACGCGCTGCGGCCTCAAGACATGAAGCGCGAGTACAATCTGATCGAGCGACGCGCGGAAACCGACACTAGAGTCCTTCCTCATCTGTTGCGGGGTAAGCTGGCGGCGCGCGATACCAACGGAACGAGCATAAAAGCTACGGCCGGCAGCACAAGCCAGTTGACCGTGCTCCAGCCTGAGCTGTGCAGCAGCGAACCGGCGAAAAAGGAGGCGCAGGCAACTGTCCCGAACACCATAAATGCATTAGCGCCCTGCGCCTTGCCGCGTTCGGATGGCGAATGACACTCGGCAACCATCGCCGTGGCGCCAATGAAGCCGCAATTCCAGCCCAGCCCCAAGAGGATAAGCGATCCCCAGAAGTGCGCGATATCGACACCGCTGAGCGCAATAAGCGCCGACCCGCCGATCAGGAGAAGTCCCACCGCCGCCACGCGCTCCTTGCCGAAGCGTGCCATGAGGCGGCCGGTAATGAAGCTTGGCCCGAACATGGCGAGAACGTGCCACTGAATACCAAGCGCTGCGGAATCGACGGAATGGCCGTGTCCGACCATGGCCATAGGTGCCGCCGTCATGACGAAGGTCATCAGGCCGTAGGAGACGACGCCGGTCGCAACGGCCAGCAGATAGCCTGGCGAGGTCAGTATCTGTGCAAGCGGGCGGGCGCTGATGGCGGTGGCATGCACGGCGGCGGAACCCGCCGGGCGGCGCAGTGGCAAAAGGATCGGCACCGCGAGCAGGGCGAGCATCGCCTGGCTGAGGAAACTGCCGGCAAAGGCATGTCCCGGCAGAGCGTTACGCGTCCATATGACGAGTTGCGGCCCGATGATGGCAGCAATCAGCCCGCCGACCATCACGCGCGATATTGCGCGGTCACGCCCGGCGCCAGTCAGGCCGTCGGTCGCCGCAAAGCGGTAGCTCTGGACATAGGCCGAGTAAAAACCGGCGATCAGCGTGCCCATGCAGAAGACAATGAAGCTTGATTGGACGATGCCCATCGTGGCAACGATCCCCGCGATCGTACCGAGCGCTGCACCTATTATATATCCGGCGCGCCGTCCGAACCGGCGCATAACGGCCGCAGCCGGCAGCGTTCCCAGAGCAAGCCCCAGGTTGAGCATGCTGACCGGCAAAGTTGCTGCGGCCGGATCAGATGCCAGATGCTGGCCGACGAGCCCGCCGAGCGAAATGACGATGGGAGAATTGGCGCCCCCGAGCGACTGTGCCGCCGTCAGAACCCAGACGTTTCTTGACGCAATTTTTTCCTGTTTCGCGACATCGTCCTTGTCGCGGAACGTCGCCTCGGCGATCCCCATTTGGCCGAGGAGGGCATCGGCAGCACATCGGCGTGCTGAAGAGGGGCGTCCTTGATCCAGATTTCGGCGCCCTCTGGGCCTGTCGCCACCTCAAATGATCTGCCTGCCGGCAACCGTCCCCAGCATTGCGGCTCCAGCGTCTCGCCCTGCAATATCAGGCTGCCGGACAGCACCAGAAATTCGAGGCCACGGCGATTTTCGATGGCAATGGCTGAGCCGGACTGCCAGGTCTCGATCGAAACGCGTTCCGCGATATCCTCGAAGAGAACACGCGCCGCACGGGCGCCGGCGCGCAATGGGGCCGCTTGGCCTTCGCCTGGCTGCCGGACAATCTGCATGCTGTCGCCCTGACGAAACTGCCAAAGGCGCACGAAAATCATGCAGCCCTCCTCCGGCGCCGGTACGTGCGAGGTGCCGGGCGGGTTGCGGAAATAGCTTCCGGCCGGATAGTCGCCATGCTCATCTTGGAACGTCCCCTGAAGCACAAGAATTTCTTCGCCGCCGCTATGGACATGGCGGGGAAAGGCGCTTGCCGGCGCGTAGCGCACGATCGAGGTCGCACGCGCGACTTCACCGCCGACGCGGTAGAGCATCCGTCGGTCGACGCCGGCGGCGGGGCTCGGCACCCAGTCGAGCTTGGCCGCATGGGCGATGACCGGCTTTGTCAGGTCTTCATTGATCCGCATTGGTCTGGTCTCCCATCGTCAGAACGATCCGGAATTTCGCCTCACCGGAACGCATTCTTCGGACCGCTTCGGCGGCCTGCTCCAGCGGCATGGTTTCGATCATCGGCCGCACGCCGGCCAGGACGCTGAAGTCCAATGTCTTCTCGTTCTCGAACGGCGACCCCGTAATTGAGCCGATCACGCCTCGCTCAGCGCCCACCAGATATCCAGTCGATACCGGCAGGGGATCCTTGCCGACGCCGAGCACGACCAGGCGGCCTTCCGGTGTAAGTGCAGGCATCAAAACCAAGACGGCGTCCGGATTGCCGATCGTGGTCAGGATCGCTTTGGCGCCGCCCATCTTATTCAAAGCCTCGGCGGCATTTTCCTTGTTCGTGTCAATGTAACGATGGGCGCCGAGCTTCACAGCATCTTCGGCAATATTGTCGCCCCGACCCACCGCGACCACGCGGAAGCCCATCTTGCGGGCATATTGCAGCGCCATGTGCCCGAGCCCGCCTATTCCGAGAATAGCAACCGTATCGCCTGCCTCAGCGCCCGATTTCTTCAAGGCATTGAATGTGGCGATGCCGGCGCAAAGGATCGGTGCTGCCTCTTCCGATGAAAGCTTGTCCGGAATGGAAACGAGTCCGGTCGCGCGCGCAATCATCATTTCCGCGTAACCGCCATCGCAGGAAGAACCGAGAACGGGCTGGTTGCGGCATAGATTGAAACGGCCACGGCATTCATTGCATTCGTTGCAATGCCCGCCGAGCCGGCCAACGCCGACGCGCTGGCCGAGCTTCCAAGCCGAGGGCGTGTTTGATCCAAGCGCGATGATCCGGCCGACCACTTCGTGGCCGGGAACGCGCGGCGGCTGTAGTCTCCGGTCCGCCTTGTCGATGTCGCTTAAATCCGCGCCGCAGATGCCGCAGGCTTCAACCGCAATCAGCACTTCTTCGTCGCCCGGCGTCGGTCGGTCCACAAGCTCAAGGCCGCCGGACGTGGATATCTGCATCGCCCGATAGGTTGTTTTCATGACCTGCTCCTTTCCTCGCATTTCAAGATAGGGGATGAACGATCTCCGTCTCGCCTGGTGATCAGGGGCGTGGCCACACGCTCACCGGCTTCGATGGCCCCAGCCAGATAACCGGGATCGTTGAGTGCTGTTCGCTGCCTGCCAAACTGATCCAGCTCTGCCAGGTCTGATCGACCCCCCAACTCGCGTGCAAATTCCTGAACCGACGGATGCATGTCGGGCCAGCCAGGAAGGGCGGAGATCGAAACCGTCGTGCGAGACATCGGTTTGCGGGTCAGCCGTGAGAATGCGGCCGCCCAGCCGTTCCCGTGCCTCGACCAGGGTAAAGTCGAGCCCGTTGCGATGAAGGTGATAGGCTGCCGTAAGTCCGGCAAGGCCGCCGCCGACGATGACAATGGCCTTAGTCGATATTGTTGTCGTTGAAGCCATTAGCGGGTTATCTGGATGTTATGCTCGCTGCAGTTCAGGCGATGGCGTAAATCCGAATGTCCGGCGCTGCCGCCAGCAGCGGCTTCAATCGGTGACGTCGTCGTCGTTGAAGAGTTCGCTTTCGAGATAGGCCCTGCGTCCTCAACGCTGTTGAACCCATGGAGAACCTGCACGTCATCGTCGCGGATCAGAAGCTCCTTGGAGGTCGCTCCGATGTCTGTGAGGAACGTTTCCTTGTATTTCTGATAGATGCCGATGGCAGCGCGACGGTTCGCGGCGGCGATCTGAAGGGTGATTTGGAGATAAGCCACGGTCATACTTTCGGGTTTCGCTTGGCCGCACGCGGCGAGGGATGTTCCTCGCCAAAAATGCATATGCGCCGTTTGATGCGCCCGCATGGCCGGCTTGACAAATGAGAGTTTCTTGGGCGCGGCAAAGAAAATCTTGGCGCGCTGCGCTGCGGCCGAGTTAGGGCCGTGCCGTGCCGGCTTCTTCAAGCAGCCAGTTGCGAAAGGCCTGCAGTTTCGGCAGCGACGCATACTGCGACCGGTAGACGATGTAGTAGGCAAGCGTCGATGGCACGGTCACATCGGGGAAGAGCCGCTTGAGCTTTCCCGCAGTCAGATCGTCATGGGCGAGGATGCTGCGGGCCAGCGCTACGCCCCGACCCTCGATCGCAGCCTGCAGGACGGCAGCGGAATTATTGATACTCATGCCCCTTTGCGGCTGGGAATCTGATACGCCGCCGGCGCGCAGCCAGCGGTCCCAGGTGACAAAACCGAGTGCCGGGTCCACGGAGAGATCGTGTATGAGCGTCTGGCGCGTCAGATCGGCTGGGACGTTTAGACTTCCAATTTCTGAAAACCTGGGCGAACAGACAGGAAAGACTTCCTCGTCCATCAGCTTTTCGGCGATCAGGTCCGGCCAGCTTCCATCTCCGTAGCGCACGCCAATGTCTATTCCATGTGCCTTGTAATCGACCAGCTTCAGGCTCGTCTCGAGCCGAATGTCGGTCTCCGGACATCTGGCCTGGAAGCGGTCGATGCGGGGCAATAGCCATTTGGCGGCGAAAGCAGGACTGACGGTTACGTTGAGGATTCCGCTCGTTGCGGACGCGCGAAGACGCTCCAGCCCAATGACTAGCTGATCGAGCCCTGCCCTGATATCGGGAAGGGCATGTTCGGCCCGTTCGGTCGGGGTAAGCCTCGCCTTTCCGGTGGTGGTACGATGAAAGAGCGGCATTCCCAGCCAATCCTCCAACCCCCGCACCATCTGTCCTACCGCAGCTGAGGTGACTTTGAGTTCCTCGGCAGCCCCGGAGAAGCTGCCGTGACGTGCACTGGCTTCAAAGGCACGCAGCGCGTTCAGATAGACCGGTGACTTTCTGTTCAAAGTGACTTTCTCCTACGCGAAGAAGGGAGAATTGAGCGGCAAAGCCACGAAGCGACATCTCCATTATGGGCCACACCCCGTCAAGTCCTGTGAGGCAAAGAACGACGTTGTTTGAGTTCCGACGCGCCGCCGATCACGACTCATCGCCGGAACCAGCTTAGGGTTTGCGCGAGACCCAATCAGACTGTCGTGTGCTCTCTCGTTCCACCACTTCAAATCCCACGTCGATGATCTGGCAGGAACGGTCGTTACTGACTGCCGATGCCGCAACAACGCATATTTTCGAGGCGTAGTCACATGCATATGCCTGTCCCGCCAAATCAGCCTTATACCAAACCCCAACTGTCGCAGGGTCAACGCGATTCTCGGCCGCATCCGCGACAAATGGACCATCCTGAAGATCACGATGCTTGCCGACCGGCCGCGGCGCTTCAATGAGTTGAAACGCGTGATAGGCGAGATTTCCCAACAAATGCTCACCCGCAACCTGAAGTCTCTGGAAGCGGACGGGATGGTGACCCGCAAGGTCTATGCGACCGTGCCGCCTCAGGTCGAGTATGGCGTGACAGATCTCGGCAGGTCTCTTGCCGCACCGATCATGCAACTGGCGACCTGGGTGCTGGATCATCTGGGCGAAATTGAAGCCTGTCGCGCGCTGGTTCGTGCATGAGCTCTAAGAAGACTAGGCTACCGATTCAACGATGTTCTGCAGTTTTCCGGCGTCCTGCCGGGGTGGTGCGCCGAACAGCCGTTTGTATTCGCGACTGAACTGCGAAACGCTCTCGTAGCCGACAGCGTAGGCGACGCTTGCTGCTTCTGAGCGCTCCGCGATCAGGCGCCGACGCGCCTCGTGCAGGCGGATTTGCTTCTGGTACTGGAGCGGGCTCAAGCCGCTAATCGCCTTGAAGCGGCGATGGAACACCGACACGCTCATGCCGGCCACAGTGGCCATGGCTGCGATGCTGAGATGCTCCGTGTAATGCTCGCGAATCCATGCCATTGCCCGCCGGACATGGGACAGGCGGCTACCGTTGCCGGCAATCTGCCGGAGCAACGCCCCTTGAGGTCCCATGAGCAAGCGAAACATGAGTTCGTGCTCCCTGTGACGCGCCATGATCGGGATTTCATCCTGGCGGTCGAGAAGTTCAACGAGGCGCCGCCAGGCGTCGATCAATGCCGGCCCTGCGGGGCTGAAGCCGAATCCTTTATTCATTGGGGGTTCCGGCATGCTGCCCATCTCCAGGAGCAGTGCGGATATTACCTCCGGATCGATGTAGAGGTTGAGAGCGACATAGGGCTCCTCGGGTGACGCTTCGCTGATCTGTCCCATGGCGGCGAGTTCGGCCGCCACGACCATGCAGTGGCCGGCGCCATACTCAAGCACCTGGTCGCCGATGAAGACCTGCTTGGATCCTTGCAGCACGAAGCAGACAACCGGGTTGTAGACCGCCAGCCCGGCTCCGACGGTCGATCGAAGGTGCTGACGCTGACCCGCGGCATCTTCGGTTGGGGCTTGCCTGCATGGCGCAAGACAATGGCTTTGAGCTGGGCAAGATCGGTCATGGGGCCCTCTGCCCTCGTTAGCCTGCAAACGTCAAGCGATCAGCAGGATCAGGCAATGAAACGGTAGGATCGGACATCGTCAATCGAAGTGTCAAACTCAAAATGGGCGCATCGGATAAGAAAGGACATTCACGATGCAGCAACGCAAGCTTGGCCGACACGGCCTTACGGTCGGCGCCATTGGTTACGGTGCCACGGGCACCGCCATCGGTTACGGCCCCAGCGACGATCAGGAATCGATCACGGCCATCCGCCGCGCCCATGAGCTCGGCGTCACCCACTTCGACACCGCACGCATGTACGGCTGGGGTGAAGGTGAGAAGCTGCTCGGCATTGCGCTGCGGCCAATTCGTGATCAGGTGACGATCGCAACGAAATTCGGCTTGACGGAAAGCTACTCCCCTGACTCCCGGCCGGAGACCATCCGTGACGTTGTGGACTCCAGACTCAAGAATCTGAACATCGACACCATCGATCTGCTTTACCAGCACATTCCCGACCCCAACGTCCCGATCGAAGACGTGGTCGGCGTGATGCAGGAGTTTGTCCACGCGGGTAAGGTGAAATGCCTCGGTCCTCTCCAACTCGGATGAGGACACCATCCGTCGCGCCAGTGCCGTTGCCCCTATCTCGATTCAGCAATACCAGTATTCCATCCTCGCCAGGGACGTGGAGCCGCTGCTGCCGGTCCTTGAAGAATTAGGCATCGGACTGGTTGCCTATTCCCCGTTGGCGCGTGGTTTCCTGACTGGCCACGTAGCATCTCGCGATCAATACGCCGCCGACGATTTCCGGCAGAACCTCGGGTGGTGGGCGCCGGCGAATTTCGCCAAGAACGTCGAGATTGCAAAAGAGCTCACCTCGCTCGCCGCGGCGAAAGGCGTCAGCCTCTCCCAGCTTGCGTTGGCTTGGCTGCTCACGCGAAAGGACTACATCGTGCCGATCCCAGGTGCTCGCAATCAGCAACGTGTGTCGGAGAACATTTCCGCCGCGGAACTGGTACTGACGGACGCGGACCTCAAGCGTATCGACGAGATCGCTCCAAATGGGGGCATCGGCGGACGAATTTGGGGTGAGTAATGTCAGCAGGTGATTTGCTCGGCCCGCCGCGCGCGATCGTCCAGGTTCGATAGGGCGCTCCTCGAAAGGGTCGAGCGCCCTCGCAGGCCGCTCGGCGATGTCGAAGACAGCGGCATTATCCTGGTTTTCGCGCAAACCCTTGTAGGAGGCATGACGAAGGTTGCCGTCATGTGTCCAGCCGCGGAGCTCGATTTCGGCAATCACAACTGCATATTTACAAACTTCTCACCAGCCGAGGAAAACTTGTCGACCGCCGCCTGTTTACCTCTTGTACGACGCGTGGGAGCGCGTTCTGTTCGAGATCAAGGTGACTCATCAATGCTGATTCCACCGCGCCCGTTGCCTTGCTCAATAACCGCATCGCGTCGATCAGCCTTGCAAGGCTTTGTTCGTAGGAAGGGCCAAGCTCCGAGATAATTATTTCCATCCGGACGGGATGTGAGCAAAAACAGAATTTGTCGACAATTCGGCAGATTTCGCAGTTTGCCGACAGCTGGGCAATTTGGGCAAAGACGGCTTCGGCATGTATCGCGAGCTGGTCGCGGGGCGGGTTGTCACGCTCGCCGTCAGTATCCGGCACATGCGGCCGCATACGCCAGAGCGCGTAGGTGAGGGTTTGACGTGCGATACCATACAAGTCCAACAATGCTCCCTCCACGAGCGGCCTGGTGAAATAGCCTTTCTGAGGGATCGAAACGATCTTGCCCTCTGCGGCAAGTCGGATGAGTGCTTCGCGTATCGGTGTCCGCCCAAGGTCCAGTTCGCAGGCAAGCTCCTGATCACTAAGATGTTGCACCGGCACGCGAGCATAGCGGTAAAGCAATTGAAGTACCGCATTATAGGCCGCGTCAGCCTTTGCGGGGACCTGTTCACCAGCGGAAGTTGGAACGGCTATTCCGCGACATTGGAGAGCATTCTCGCAAAGCCACATTTTTCAGTTTCCTCTGTCGATGCAATTGAAGACCGCGTGACGCCGGGAAATTCAAACGCCACAACGCTTTGGGCTGCTTAAGGATTCGTGGGGACGTGATTTTTGAAGTCCACTATAGATGACAGTCTGGCTGAGGTCACGCCTTCCATGATCTGATGGTCCGAAACACGATTCATGGCAGTCTACGATATGTTCACACGGTCAGATCAGTTGGAGTCCCGGAGGAGGTTTGAGTACACGCAGACCAACACAGGCGCCCCTTGGCCCGTCTGACCTAGGCCGTACTTGCGACCAGCAACATCTTTGTCATTAAAGTCGCATCACCATAAGGTGTCTGTACGTGGTCCATTTCCGACCAGCCATTCTTTGTATAGAGGAGCTTTGCGCTCTCCGTGGTAAGATAAAGCCTTTCGTAGCCGAGGCGCAAAGCTTCGTGTTCCAGCCTCTTAACCAGCAATGAAGCTGTACCCTTATTGCGATGAAATGGATGGACGTACAGCGACTTTAGCCAGGGCGAAAGATCAGGCCTTCCTTTAAAATCACAATTGGAAAGGCTGATCATCCCTGTGGGTCTGCTGTCTTCGCTAGCAACCAAAGTTAGCGGCATAGAACTTCTTGAGGAGGCTTGGAACTCACGCTGTGTCTGCTCGAATGAGCCATTGGCCTGACAACCCCATTGCCCAAAGGACCAGCTTGCACAAACCGGAACCAGATCGCGACAATTCTCCAGATACTCAATCACTATTGGAGCTTGAATGTGTATTTGCTTTTCAGCCATCGTCTCTTCCTATTTGCCGAGTGTCGGGTTGCTTTAGATTGAAGCTCTTCCTAAAGAGCATTGCAGCGGGATAATCTGACGCTGATCAGTAGCCGCGGACAAAAGGGGTCCTCACCTGGGTAACCCTCCAACGCAAACGCATTTGCGCGTTTGGTTCGCTCGCTACGGCTCCAGCCTGCCTGGCACACCATCGCCCAACCATCAACTTGATAGAATTTCTGGCAAAGCCGCCATCTGGCTGAATGTTCTCATGGCGCCGGCTTCCAGCAATTTTTCAGCATGTCCAAGAGGACAATGAGAACCACCGACGAAACCAATTACCCGCATTTTAGCCGCCACAGCCGCCTGGACCCCGGCAACGCTATCTTCGATGACCAAGCAATTATCCGCCGACGTGTTCATTCTCTCAGACGCAAATAGAAAAAGATCCGGGGCGGGCTTGCCACGTGAGACTTGGGAAGCACTGAATACATTCGGCGAAAAATAATCGTAGAGGTCTGTTAGCTTGAGCGCGAAATGCAGTTCCTTCAGATTGCTGCTCGATGCCACGCAACGCGCCACATCAATGGCATCCAGAACTTCGTTGACGCCTGAGATGGCTTTGAGATCGCTGGCATACCGTCTACCAATTTCTGCCATAGCATATTCATGATGCCCCGCCGGCAAGCGCAAGCCAGACTCAGCTTCGATGGTTGAATAGGTTTGCCGATCAGTCATGCCTGTGAAGCGACGATTGTAAGTCTCCGCAGCTATATTATATCCGTGCGCTGCCAACACTTCGATATGAACCGCTGTCGCAATGATTTCGCTGTCGATTAGGACTCCATCACAATCGAAAATCAGAAGTTTTGGCGTTTTGTACGAGGTCATGGGATCACTCCGTTGTCGCTGGAAAACGGCGTTGCAAGAGAGCAAGCGCGAAGGTGACTTTGCTTGGATTCAGCTTGTTCAGACGGTTGTCATGATATCGGAAATCTTTGGGCCAAACTTGGAAAGAGCCGTCCAGACCCGATGAAATGCTTCTGCGTAAAGTTCCATTACCCCGGCTTCGTTGGGTGGCGCGATTTCCGATACGCAAAACATGGTATCTAAAAGTTTTACCGTGTTTGGAAAATCGGCGGCTTTCCAATCCTTGGCAATATTCGGCAGATATTCGAACACTGGCTTCCTGAGCCAGATCAAAACGGGCACGCCCTCCGCCTGCAGCAGTTTGACGATGGTATCCCTTGCCGTCGGACCCGGACCAAAACCGAGAGCTTCCGGCTCGATGCGAAGTGGGAAGCTGAGCATGGACTGATTGCAGTCAGATGGGTCGAAGAGGGGAAATATACCGGAGAGATCTCGGATCATTTCCCATAGAATTTTCCCATTATTCCTTCGAATCTGAAGTTGTGTCTCGAGGTTGCTCAATCGCATTTTTGCTATGGAGGAGGAGAAGACGTTCGGACGGTAGTTATATCCTGCTGAAGACGGCGAAAAAGTCCGATCTCCGTTTCGAGATGAACTCGTCAGTGAAACGCAGTCCACATGTTCAATTAGATCTTTGTCCTCCGTAATCACGAATCCGAGCTCGCCGGCTCCAAGATGCTTGGCGCCGTTGCCAGACAAAGCGAGGGCGTCTGTATCAATGTATGCCCCATTTGCGATCGCTTTTATGGCGCCGATCGATTGGCAGACGTCATCAATCACGGCAATCCCTTCGGCGCGCGCGGCAGATCTTGCATCAGGAACACGAATGTTATTCCCGAAGAGATGGGTAATGAGAACCGCTCCGACACCGGGTCCGAATCGGTCGGCTGCCGCGTCTTGATCGATCCCGGCGAGGTTCATGTCGACATCAACGAAATCGGGCTGAAGGCCACTAATCGCAATTGGCCCCACCGCGCCCGGCCAATTTAGCGCCGCAGTCACCACCTGCTCGCCTCGACCTTTAAAATAATCAAGCTCGATATGGATTGCCGCCGTACCACTGCCGACGGCGCGCACCTTCCACTTCCCCGTCCAAGTAGCGAGATCCTGCTCCAAATCGGCCACGATAGGGTGATTGACCCGATGATACTTTCCACTGTCTACAACTTCGCGGAGTGCATCCAAATGCTCCGTCTGTGTGGCTGGCCAAGGCGTGATCCGCCCGGAAGGAACGGTGGGCTCCCCACCAAGGAGAGCGAGATCCCTTTCTCGCTGGTGCCCTCCGGACTCACAGAGGTCCAGATTATTGCTGGCAAATTCGTTCATTTATTCCTCCGGCGATTGGTTACGTCGATGTCTGTCGATTTGCTGAAGAGTTCTAATGTTTTAGGAGGTCAGATCAACAGTAGTTCTGAAATATATTTAAAAGTATATTTTGCGTTTGTGGGACTTTCTGTTGTAGTGCTCCGGTTTTTGGAAATTTTAATCCCGAATATAAATATATACTCGAAGGATAATTCTTCGTTTTCGAAATGAACATTCAAACGGCGGTGGAGAAAAGCAGGTGTGTGATGATTGCTATATCGGTTCGGGGGTTCGGGAGCGTTCGGCAACGACTGCAGGCACTCAGGCGGGAGTGGCGTAAAGACGATCGAGTTTCCACAACAAGAGAAAGTCGGATCAGACGGAGTCCATGATAAAAAGAACGGAAAAACCATCAATTGCGTGTGCGAGCAACGCGAACACTCACGAAGGATCTGGCAAGCGCCTCATCAGGCCGGCCGAGGGGGACCAGAGCGACAGTAAAGGATTTAGGCCAGCTCATCCCCTAATCGCCGCGCGGACGCTAGGGATTGCAAATCGAGGACGCTTGCTGCAGGCCCTTTACGATATGGGTCCGTCCAGCAGGGTCGAGCTTGCGCGCGTCACCGGTGCCAGCCGCGCAACCATCGGCGGCATAGTCCAACCACTGATCAATCAGAGTATTCTTGAAGAAGGCGACCTGGTACCCCCCGATCGGTCCGGCGGAAAACCCGCTACAAAGCTGTGGTTCTCGAAAGGGGCCAAGCCGATCTGCGCAGTTCGGCTGATGCACGACCGTGTCCACACATGCTTGGTCTCTCTGGAGGGCGAGCTCTATGCTCAACACGAGGTGGATTTGGCGAAAGATCTGACAGATGCTGCCGATGCATTTCAGATCGTCAGTGCCTGCATTGAGAAGTCAGTCGCATCTGCCGACCAAGAGGTTCTAGGCATCGGCATGGCAGTTGCAGGAGAGCTCAACCCGCAAACGGGCTCGATCGCGGCTATGGATTTCGCGCCGTACCTTCATGGCTTTCCGATAAAAGCGGAGTTAGCAAAGCGTTTCGGGGTTCCGGCTTGCGTCGACCAAGATGCCAGAGCCTTGCTGGTTGGCGACCGTTGGTTCGGGCAAGGACGTGGACAGAGAAATTTTGCGGTCGTTTACATCGGTCAGTCGTTGGGCGCGGCCCTCTATGTCGATGGACATCCTTATAGGGCCGCCGGGGGTAAACACTGCCAGATCGGCCATACCATCGTGCAACTCAATGGCCAAATGTGCAGATGCGGACGACGCGGATGTTGGGAAACGATCGCGACACTGCCATGGCTGAGAGGCGAAGCAAGGGCCAGGGGCCTGCCGCAGGCTGGCTTGTTGGATGCGAGCCGCTTGGTGTGGCTCGCCGAAACTGGCGCTAAAGGGGCAAAAGAACTGCTTGAAGACTACGCGTCCAATATTTCTGTCGGGTTAGTGAACCTTCAACAGCTGATGGCACCCAGCTGCATCACTTTGCATGGCGACATCGTGCATGGCGGAAAATTGATGTTAGATCTTATTCGAAAGAGCGTCAGGCAACTGATGTTCAATCCCGGAGATAACGAGATCGCCCTTGCCCTCGGCGATCGTGAAGATGTCGCCGGCCTGCGCGGCGCGGCGGGTCTCGTCGTCTGCGAATTGCTGAATTTCATAATCTAAGCAGAGAACGGCCCCAGTCCTTAGAGACCGCATCTGGTCAAATCCTTTGCAATCATCCACATTTCAAATGAAAACCGCCATCTTTCTCGAAAACCGAATTGCAACAAATTGCTGGTGGATTTGGGGGTTCCTGGGCAGCTGAAGCTGTTGGCGCATGGAGTTGCGTACTGGATGTGCTCGATCCAGCCAAGGAACTGCACAGACCCTGCAATCCCAGTCTGGTGCGGACTGAGGCTTAAGAAAAAAACGACACGAGAACGGACAACCAGATCAATGCGACGCCCAGCAACAGCGCTCGCCTGGCGGCTACGATCTTTTCCTGGCCTTCCTCCGCGACAGGGGTCGTTACGATCCAAGGAACTGAGCCAAGCGCCGCAAAACCGATTAGCGCCAAGACACGACGATCAAATCGGACCGATGCCAGCCGCCTGGCTCATACACTCCCCAATAGCCAAGGAACGCCATTCCGACAGCGAACATGGTGGCGGAGGCAGAGCAAAGTCCGGGAACAGAACCTGATGGTGCACGCATTTCGTATCCTCTTTGTCGGTCAAACCAAGGGCCAATTTCCATGACGGTGCAAACGGGCTTTGCACATATCTGTCAAGAATCGGGTGCCAGCTGAAGCATCGATCTATTGCAAATGATTTAGGAAAATCCGAACATTGAATGACGTGAGCGATCGCAGAAGCTGGTAGGGGGAGCTCCCTTTCCTGGCAGATGTGGTCGCTAACTCGTCGTTCGACAGACGGTTCGACCTCGCAAGCTCTGCATTTTTTCATTGCCAAAGTCCGCAGGCCAGCCGCTCGCCTTTAGGCACGAGTTTTGAGAGGTGCTGTCCAAAAAGTAGGCCACAAAATCACCAATGTTGACTCTGTCTTTCACTCAGCCGAAAAGAACTCCTGCCGACAGAGGGAGATACTCATGGCTGACGAGAATAATACTGGCACAAGCACTGAGATGGCAGACACGAATATACCGGTAAAAACGCCGGCGCCTAAAAAACAGCGCGCTCCGCGACGCCCGAAAGCAACTGCCGAGGCAGCGGGTACTACGCAGGTTGGGAAACCCGCGAAGGCGCCGCGAGGTCGCAGGAAGCGTAGCGACCAAGCCGCAGACACAAAGTCCCAGCCTGTCGAAATGCAGGTGGCCGACATCTCCGTCAAGGAACCCATAAAGGACACTGCAGCCAAGAGGCCGGCACAGCAGTCCGTGCAAAAAGGTACGACGGCCATTTCGGCAAGGGACGAGATGGCGGATCTTCTTCAGCTGGAAGAAGAGAATAAGAGGCTGCGTAACCTCTTGGCAGAGAAATTGCGTGCCGAAAATGCCGATCTGCGCAAGCGGCTCGGGCTAGATTGATCGCCGATCAACAGCGGGATGGTGGCGAAATCGACCTGAGCTATCCTTCTCGGCAGAAGATGCGTTCGCCGGGCTCGCCTTCCGAGCCCGGTGTCAAGCTGCGGCGCCACTATGGATACGGACTGGTCGAGGTTGAGGCACTATGAAATTACCCTGGAAATTCCTTGCTCGATTAACGTCGCGGCGACAGTCCGCACCCGAAAGTTCGATTGGGCATGGTGTCGATACCGACGCAAGCCAAAGCAAAACTCAAGACGTACCGCAGCTTGCGCTAAACCCACCAGAGCCCTCCAGTAGCTCCGAGCCCGATGAAAGCCGATCTATTGAGATCATAAGGACTGATTCAAAAGAATTCGAAGGTGAGGTCGAAATTGAAGGTGCGGCACCGGTTGAAGGTGACGAGGTTCAAGAACTGTCGCCTCCGGAGGTCGGGCAGCCGAGCGCTGAAGCTTCCGCGGTGCCGCTTGAAAGCAATACGCGCAGTCGGGTCCCTGGCATACCGCGGACGAAAAAGCCGGCACATGCGAAAGGAGTTCACATTGACGTCACTGCGCAGAGCACAGCTGTCTCAAGCAATGCTCAAGATGAGACATCCTCATCGTCTGAGGACGGCTTTTTCGAAGAGGTGACAAACCTGGACGAGGAAATCACGCAACTGAGGGTTAAATTGGCTCAAAAGCTGCTTTTGCAGAATGATCAGCTTAAAAAGATGCTTGAGCGATTTGACCGATCGTAATCCTCCTTACGATCTCAAAGATGGGACATACATGAAAACACAGCAGCGAAAATTCGTTGTCGAGCTCAAATCGGCCCGGCGCAGATCAACGATCCAGCCAGCTTCTATCTGGGGTGATACCGACCTCAAGACGCTGGCGCGCGAGGCGGAGGCAGACGCACCACATCTCTTCGAGCCTGACACCGTCTCAGATGTTCCGAAGCGAGAAAGCGAGCTGTGGTCGGATCCAATACCAGAGACTCATCTCAACGACGAGGTTGAAACCGGCGATGATAAACGGATTGCGGCGTCCTCTCTCGAAACCGAACAAACGTGCCCGTCTCAGAAGGACGATGGGGCGATCTTCGCCTCTGTTTCACAACCGAAAGAGGGCTCTTCCAGCCGGTCTCGAAAGAACATAAAGCGTCGACGTGAAGCGAATATCGATAATGCCGACGAAATGACAAGCGGCCAATCAAACGCCAGCCACGACGATATCTCAGGCGAGGAGCTAATCGCACTTGAAGAAGAGAATCGACGGCTTAAGGCTTTGCTGATGAAATATCTTCGTCAAGAAAATATGCAGATTCGACAGATGCTCGCGCGATTCAGCGATCAGCGCGAGATCTTGTGAACCAATCATGTTTGTGTGCCCGCACTTAGATCTCTTCATGGCCACAGGAGGGAGTGCGTATGGAAAGTACGCATTAAAGCTGCTCACCAAGCTCGTTGCTGGCTCCGGGCACGCCGTCTTGCGTGAAGCGATATGCACAGCCGTGCTCAGCAGATCCGCGGCAACTGTTCGCCCCATAGCCAATCGACAATGCGACTGCCACCAAACGACGTCGCCATCTGGACGAAGCAATGGTCGTCATCCTCGGCATGGCCGATCAATGCGGCCTGCGCACCCAACGGATGCGCGCGCATGACGGCGAGCAGCGCATTCGCAAACTCTGGCGCCACCAATACGACGAGCTTGCCCTCGTTGGCGACGTTGAGCGGGTCGAGGCCGAGCAATTCGCAGGCCGCGGCTACTTCCGGTTTGATCGGAATGGTCTCCTCGTCGATGCGGAGGCCGACATTTGAGGCATTGGCGATTTCGTTGAGTGTCGCCGCAAGTCCACCGCGCGTTGGATCTCGCATCAGCCTGATTGACGATCCGGCGACCTCGACCATTGCCGCTACTAACCCGTGCAGCGCAGCGCAATCCGATATGATGTCCGTATCGAAATCCAGGTTCTCGCGCTTCGACATCACGGCGACGCCGTGATCGCCTATCGAACCAGAGATGATGACCGCATCGCCTGGCCGCGCGGCATCGGAGCGTAGGTCGAGACCGGCTCGAATCATGCCGATGCCGGAGGTGGATATGAACACGCCGTCGGCTTTGCCGCGCTCAACCACTTTCGTATCGCCAGTGATGATTGGCACACCTGCCGCGCGGGAGGCCGCTCCCATGGCGTCGGCAATTCGATTAAGATCTGCGAGCGGAAACCCCTCTTCAATAATGAAACCTGCCGAAAGATAGAGCGGGCATGCGCCGGCCATGGCAATGTCGTTAATCGTCCCATGCACCGCAAGCGAGCCAATATTGCCCCCCGGAAAGAACAGCGGCGAGACAACATAGCTGTCGGTGGTCATCACCATGCACCCTGCCGGAACCGCAAATGCCGACTGATCGTTGCCAGCCCGGAGCCAGTCATTGTCGAAGGCCCTGTGGAAAATGCCCTTGACCAACTGGTCCGTGGCGCACCCCCCCGCCCCATGCGAGAGATCGATGCGTCCGTTCCTGAGGTCGAGCCGCGACCTTTTGGCTTTCGTGGTCATGCGATCGTCCTGCTGCTTTCGTCCGCCTTTCCCTGCCTGCCGAAACGGCCGTAGAGCCAATACGCGGCGCAGGCGCCTTCCGACGACACCATGCAGGAACCCATCGGCGAATCGGGCGTGCAAACCTTACCAAACAGCTTACAGTCGGACGGCTTCTTCACACCGCGCAGGATGGCGCCGCATTCGCAGGCCGGATTGTCTTTTGCCGCCGGCGTCACGACGTCGAAACGTTTCTCGGCATCGTATTTGGCATATCCAGGCCTGAGGCCAAGCCCACTTTGGGGAATCGCGCCCAGTCCCCGCCATTCGAAGCTTTCCCGCAATTCGAAGACATTGGCGATCTCGCGCCTCGCCTTCTCGTTGCCAAGGGTGGTCACGGCTCGGATATACTGGTTCTCGACTTTATGGACGCCCTCATTGACCTGGCGGACGAGCATCAGGATTGAATAGATGACATCGAGCGGCTCGAAGCCTGCCACCACGATCGGCTTGTTATATTCTTCGGCAAGGACTTCAAATGGCTGCGTACCAATGACGGTGCTGACATGTGCAGGGCCGAGCAATCCGTCGATCTTGATAGTGCCGAGCGTGCGAGCATCGGAGTTTTCAAGGATAGTCTGGATCGCAGCCGGTGTTAGCACGTGGTTTGAGAAGATCGAAAAGTTTGCGAGGTCCTTAGCGATCGCGAACCGCAGCGACAGCGCCGTCGGCGGCGTCGTGGTCTCGAAACCGATGGCAAAGAAGACGACTTGCCTGTTCGGTTCGGCTTCGGAGATGTTTAGCGAATCGAGTGTCGAATAGACCATGCGAATATCGGCGCCGGTCGCCCTGGCCTTGAGCAGACTCGAGCCGTTTGAGGATGGTACACGCATCAAGTCACCATAGGTGCAAAGTGTGATTTCTGGGCACATGGCAAGCGCGATCGCTGCGTCGATGCGGCCGATCGGCAGCACACAGACTGGACATCCCGGTCCATGAATCATCTGCACATTGGACGGCAGCAGGTCTTCAAGGCCATAGCGCGAAATTGCATGGGTATGGCCGCCGCAGAATTCCATGAAATGATAGCTGCGCGCCGGATCTACCGCCGCTGCGATTTGGCGAGCAATATCTTTGGCGAGCTTGGCATCGCGGTATTCGTCTATATATTTCACGCCGGACCTCCCAGGGCAGCTTCGCGGATCAAGGCAAGCGTCCTTTCTGCTTCTTCAGTTTCGATCTTTGCAAGCGCGTAGCCGACGTGGAGGATGAGATAGTCACCGGGCGTCACATCCTCCACGAGTGCAATCGATATGACCTTTAAGACGCCGTCCAGCGTTACCTTGGCCATATTGTCTGGCAGCAATTCCACCACCTGGACCGGTAGGGCTAGGCACATGTCCGGTGCTCCCAGTTCTGGGCGCAGTCGTGTTTGATGACGTGCCGTGCAAAGGCGGCCTGACCGAGCGCTATACCCCCGTCATTGGGCGGGATCTGGTGCGGCAGGTAGGGCTCGAGGCCATGGTCGCGCAAGGCGCTGGAAAGACCTTCGGCCAGAATGCGGTTTGTGATGCAGCCGCCGCCGAGCATGATCGCTCGCGTGCCAGCCTGCGATGCACCAAGGGAAGCCCAATCGGCGAGGCCGCTGATCAGCGTGCCGTGGAATAGGTCTGCGGCCTTTCGGCGGCCAAGCTGCCGCTCCGCCAGATGGATGATGAGGGGTCGGAAATCAAGCAGGCCATCGGCGAGACTGTAGCCCCCGGCAAGACATTGGGGATCATCGACGAGTGCTTCGAGTTCCATTGCTGCCTGCCCCTCGTAGCTCTGGACGAGGCGGACGCCCGCTATCGCAGCCACTGCATCGAATAGCCGCCCCAAGCTGGACGTATCGGCTGATTGCAAGCCGCGGGAAAACATCGCATCAAGTTGCGCGACACCAGGATGTCCGGGCCAAAGCGTGGCCGCAAGGTCGCGCCGGCCGGCGGCCTGAAGAGCGGCAATTCCCATGCGCCAGGGCTCCCGCGCGACCCGGCCGGCGCCTGGCGCCGGCAAGGGCAGAAGCGAAGAGAGCCGTCGCCAGCGAGGACCGTTGACGACCAGCATTTCGCCTCCCCAACTACTGCCATCGACGCCATAGCCGTGGCCGTCGAGTGCAAGCCCGAGGACCGGCCCGCCGGCATGATGTTCCGCCGCCACGGCCGCGACATGGGCGAGGTGATGTTGCACCGGCAGAAGCGGCAAATCCAAATGTTCCGCGATCCGCGCTGAACGAAAATCCGGATGCAGATCGCAGGCAGCAAATTCGGGCCTGACATCAAGGATAGAGCAGAGATGCTCGAGGGCTTCCCGCTGGAATCTGATCGCTTTGACATTGTCGAGACCGCCGATGTGCTGCGACAGGAACGCTTCCCGGCCCCGTGTCACGCAGATCGCGTTTTTGAAGTCCGCGCCGGTGGCAATCACGCATGGGCCGTCCTCGCCAAGATCGACCGGCTCCGGGACAAAACCCCGGGCGCGCCTCAGAAAGCTCGGCGCGCCGTCAATTACCTGCATGACGGAATCGTCAGCGCGAATGGCAATGTCACGGTCATGTGTGACGATCAGGTCGGCAACCCCGGGAAGCCGATGCATGGCATCGTCATTATCTGATACGAGCGGTTCACCCTCCGGATTGGCGCTGGTCGCAATCAGAGCGGCGGGAGCGCCGGCCGCTTCTGCTGCAAACGCGGCAAACAACAGGTGGTGCACCGGCGCATGGGCGAGCAGCAGGCCGATCCGACTGAGGCCGGGAGCGATGAGCTTGGAAAGGTGATCACGCGCCTCGATAAGGACGATCGGGGCGGCGGTCGAGGCGAGCAAATCCTCTTGCGCCCGCGAGGGCCTGGCAAGTATTCGGGCTGTCTCAATGTCCGGCACCATGATCGCGAACGGCTTCTCGTCGCGCATTTTGCGTCGTCGGAGACGATCAATCGCCGTATCATTGCGTGCGTCGCAGAAGAGCTGGAAGCCGCCGACGCCCTTGATCGCAATGATCTGGCCATTCATGAGCCGCGCGGAGACCTCCGCGATAGGATGGCTAAGCTGTGGGCCGCAAGCCGGGCAGGCGAGGGGCTCACTATGGAACCGCCGGCTTTCGGGGTTGGCATAGTCTGCGCCGCAGGCGCTGCACATCGGGAACGCAGCCATCGAGGTCCGGCCGCGATCATAGGGGAGCGCACGGGTGATGGTGAAGCGCGGGCCACAATGAGTGCAGTTGACAAAAGGATAACCGAAAAAGCGGTTGTCCGGATCATTCAGTTCGTGCCGGCATTCGACGCAGGTGGCAGCGTCGGCGCCAATGCGCGTGGCGCCACGGCCGCCGACGCTTTCGAGGATTTCGAACGTTTCGTCGCCGGCCGGCTCCAGTTCCAGCTTATCGACGGTATCGACGCGGGCAAGCGGCGGCGCCTCCTTCCAGACGCGTTCCGCAAAGCAGTCGACAGCGGTGCCCTCGACCTCGATCAGCACGCCGGCGCTGTCGTTGAGCACGAAGCCGGTAAGCTGCATCATTCTCGCAAGCCTATAGACGAACGGCCGGAATCCCACCCCTTGCACGGCACCGCGCACACGCACTCGCAACCGCCGGACACGATCTTCCGCCATGGATGCCAAGGTGCTCACCATCGTCAGACTACCTGCGAAGCTTTCGCGATCCGGGCCGCCTCAGCCTCCAGCCAGAAATAGAACGCTTCCATGCCGTCGCCGCTGCGCGCAGAAACCGTGAGAGTGCGAAGGCGTGGATTGACGCGCAGCGCATTAGCGATGCAGCGCCCGACATCGAAGTCGAGATGCGGTAGCAGGTCGGACTTGTTGAGAATCATCAGGTCGGCGGCCGCGAACATGTCGGGATATTTGAGCGGCTTGTCCTCGCCCTCGGTAACCGAAAGCACCACGACCTTATGGGCCTCGCCGAGATCGAAAGCGGAGGGACAGACAAGATTGCCGACATTTTCGATGAACAAGACTGAACCGGGCTCGGGCGCCAGGTCCTCGACCGCGTGGCCGACCATGTGGGCGTCGAGGTGACAGCCCTTGCCGGTGTTGATCTGGATTGCGGAAACACCGGTCTTGCGGATGCGTGCGGCATCGTTGGAGGTCTCCTGGTCGCCTTCAATCACGCTGATCGACATTCGGTCCTTGAGGTCGTGAATGGCGCGCACCAGAAAGCTGGTCTTTCCCGACCCGGGGCTTGAAACGAAATTCAGCGCAAAGATGCTGTCACGAACGAACCGAGCCCGGTTTTCGGCAGCATAGGCATTGTTTTTGGACAGGATGTCCTTTTCGATCTGGACGATGCGCTCCGGGTTCATGCCCGGGACATGCACGCCGGCAATCCGTTGATGATGTTGGAGCGCACCGTGTTCCGCGTAGTGACGATCATGAGGATGTCCATGATCGTGCAGGTGACCGCGATGATGATCATGGTCGCCTTGCGCGCCTGTCTTGCTCTTGCCATCTTCCAATGTTGCCATCTCGCAGCCGCATACCGTGCACATCAGATCACCTCCATGTCCTTGATCCTCAATTCATCGCCCGCCGTCGCCTGCACCTGATACCGCCCACAATCCGGGCAGGCGCCAAATCGCTCATCGAGGGGCACCGTCTTCCCACAATCGAGGCACCAGCCCTCGCCGGCGATGCGGTTGATTTCGAGTGCGGCATGTTCGGCAATCGTCCCACGCCGCACAGCTTCGTAGCAGAACAGGAGCGAATCCGGATTGATATGGCTCAAGACACCGACATCGAGGCGGATCGATTTGACTGCGCTCGCACCATTTAGCTGCGCCATCTCGCAGACGATGGCGATCACACTCTCCATCAACGACATTTCATGCATGCGCGGCATCGCGAACGTTAAGCTTGAACTCGACGCAGGGATCGAACAGAGCCGCGAGGCGATAAACTGACCGGGCTGCTGATTCATGAGCACCGATCCGCGATGACAGTAGGGTTTTGACAAATGGACCGGCCGGATGAAAATTCCATTCGGTCGGGGCCAGTATCCGGTAGGCGCAAAGTTTCCCGTTCGCGTCGATCTCGGCCTGATGATAAAGTCTGCCACGCCCACATTCCACCACGCCAAAGCCGCCGTCGCCGGGCACCGAACCACCGGCCATCAGTTCGGAAGGATCATTCTGGCCCTTGGCAAGATGCGCGAGTTGCTTCAAGCAAAGGCCAACGTCGCCTATGCGTGCCATGAAGCGTTGCCTAAGGTGCGGATCGTCTGGCCTGCTGGTGTCGCAATGCCGGGCATAAGCACCGGTTTCGACGACCCGACCGGCAAGATGCGGCAAGGCGCAGTAGTGCGCATCTTTGCAAAGATGGGCAATAACTTCGGCATCATCGGCGGCACTCAGCGGATCAGGGCGCCGGCCTGAAAAAGTTCGGTCGTCCTTGATATCTCGAAAAATCGCCGCGCAAGCCGTGCCATCCGGCGACAATCCGTCGTCTTTCGAGATGCCGAGCCCCTCTGCTGCATCGGCAAGCCGCCGCGCGTTGGCAGCCAGGGCACTATGGTTCACTTTTTTCTCTCGCGATTGGCCGATGATTGCCTGCGACGCGGCCAGGGCGCCGCGCAGATATTGGCCCGCGTCAGCCACCAGACGTAACGATATTGATGAGGGCCAGTGCAAAATCAGCGCCCTCAAAGTTTCGAATATCCGTTCGGCAAGCAATCCGGCCACCGCCGCGAGCTGCTCCTCGATGGGCATCGGTAGGCCGGCTGCATTCAGGATGGCAAGGCGCGCCGCCACCGATTGCGAATAGCCACAGAGCGAAAAAACCCATCCGACAAGCATGGGCGCCTCTTCCGGTCGATGGCCAATGAACATGCGTGCCAATTCTTGCGGGCGGTTGACCCTCACGTCCACGAAACAGGCAAGCGCTTGCGACACCGTCACATCGATCCGGATCGAGCCGGCGCTAAGGAGATAGGTCATGCAACAAGCTCCCGAAGCGCTCGGAAAACCCTCCAACGCAGATCACGGCGCATGGGGCTGGCGGTTGGATGGGATGGCGGCGCGAGCGCAACGATGTTGAAAAATGCGCGCATCGCCTTCAACACCGTCCCCATCGTTTCAAACTCAAAGGCCATGAAAAACAGCAAGCAGGAATCAAAACCGCCAGTCGTCTCGGATTTTTGCCGGCGATGAATTCGATCACGCCTGCCCGCACATTCCGAGTCGTGCCTACAGCAGCCAAAATCATGAACCGTGGCGTCGCGACGATGCGGTCGTTCGCCCGCCGAATGCCAGCAAGCTCGTTTCCGAAGCGCCTTTCGCGGGCGCATAGACGTCCAGCATGTGCCGCCTTTCACCCTATCCTTATCCGAAACGGTCACATGCGTGACGAGATTCTCGAAGCTGATCATTTGAAATAAGCCTCCTCGACATCACGCAGGCGCGCGGCGGAGTCGCGGAAATCCTCTTCAGTCGCGAGGGCGAGGGATGGGATGTCGACGATTTGCAGCATGTCGAGGACGATCTCATCCATGTTGTCGTAAAACTGTACGGACCAAACGTTTCGGGCCCCTGCTGCCGTCACGCGACAGGTGCGGTAGCCGCGTGATGTCAGTTGTACGGGACCGGCTCCGAGCGTGACCTGCAGGAAATTCACATCCTCGATGCTCATCGGAAACAACGACAAAATGATAGCGTGCGCAGGATCGCCATCCCGGTACTGGACAATGCGGTCACCGATCTCGGTCAGCACCGGCATGACGTTCATAGCGCCAGGCGGCGCAGGTCCATGTGAGACCAAGGCCGGCAGCGCCGTGCAGGCCCTCCGCACCGTCATAGGAATCGGGCCGACCTCGATATATTCCGCAATGAGGTCGCCGGCGGGGTCGGTAAAGCGCATATGCCAGACGCCGGCCATAACCGCTTCCTTGAACTGCGCCAGGACCCCGGAGGGCAGCGCCGCTACCCCGCAAACCTCGCCCTTGCCGAGCGTCTGCGTGACCAATTTCTTGTCATCGTCGTCGAATTCGAAAATGTCGAATAGCTGCCCCGGCTGGCCGGCTTTTTGCACCGCAAGCGTTGCAGCAATGTCGGATATGAGCATTGCGGCTCGGCAGCTTCGGCCGTTTAGGGAGCCAACTGGGTAGGCTGGCATTGTCTGCTCCAAATCAGCGTGTAATTCATTCTCGCACTTGGGATCTGCAAGCGGCGTACCAGTTGCTGAGAAAGATGGGTCGTATTGATCTGAAGGAAAATTCCGGTCGCGGTCTTATGCGGATGCGCACACGCGGCCCCGATGCTGAGGCAGCGCGTTACGCTTCGCAATATTCAGCAATCCGCCCGCAGCCAGCAGGATCGATCTCGTCCGTCTCCGGCTGCCCTTGGACAGTCCACATGAACATGTGGCCGACAAGGAAGAGGAGATTGCGTTCAGTTGAGAAATACGAACTGCCAGTTTTCCCGCAAATGCAACGGTAATTCCGGCTCGCGGGAGATAAGATCGGCAAATAGCGTTTCGAATGACCGTCCTTCGACCGCTTCAGCAAGACCGGCCAACGCATCGTCGATCTTGTGTGCTTCGTCGGCATCGAGCACCCGGATCGCAGATCCTAGATGAGTAAGAACGTACGTCCCAACCGGTTGCGGGCCGACCAGCACCATCGAAATCGCAAAAACCGATCCGTGGCGCTCGCACTCCGCTGTAAATTCGCCACCAGTCACCTGCATCGGAATTCCTATGCACACAATCAGCCCCTCGATCTGCCTGGGTTCATGATATTGGGAACCGGAAGGGTTCTCGCGCGGGTCCTTGGGTTTTGGATGCAGCCGGCGAACAGGAACGCAACCGACGACTGCCTCGGTTGCATCGGAACCCCCCTGAACCACTCAATTCGCCCGGTCCGCTCGCCGCTCGTAATGTGCAAAATCGATGTCGTTGGCGAGGAGAGCGGGCGCGGCGGTGCGGCGCGAACTGATGGCGACGCCCCATCGCTCCAGGATGCCGGCGGCTACCATTACGGCGGCCGGGATTACGGATTTGACGGGCTCAGTCACCGGTCCGCCCCAGCTATCGAGGTCCACCGGTTGGCAGCCGATCAGTGCGAGTCTTGCGGGATAGCGATCGAGAAGGTCGGCAGCGCTCAGAACTTCCTGGAAGCCTGTCTGGTGCAGGCTCATCTTTTTGGCGCCGGTGAATTTCGGCACGTCGTCATTCTCGACGATCTTCAGCGTGCCGGGCGCGAGACCGAAGTCGACCGCGTCGAATACAATCAGATGATCGGCTTCGGTGACATATTGCACGAGATAAAGGCCCTGGGTGCCGCCGTCGAGCACGGTGACGTTGGTCGGCACCGCATAGGCCTGGTGGAAGGCTTCGACAGCGCGGACGCCAAAACCCTCGTCCGCCCAGAGAATATTGCCAATGCCGAGCACCAAAACGTTCGGTTTGCGAGAGTTCGCTTCGTCCATCCTAGTCCTCGTTGTGCTTGGACAGCCGCTCGCCCGAAATCATCGACGAAACGATGCTCTGGCGGCTGACGATGTCCTCGCGTACCGCGATATAGATATGGATCATCACGAAGATCAGGATCACCCACATTCCCAGATGATGAAGGGTATGAACGGACTGGCTGTTCGGCCAGATGAAGAATACCCGACCAAACAGCCTGTATGCCCAGCTGTCGTGGCCGACGCTTTCGCCATAGAGCGCAAATCCGGTGATCACCATGAATGTCAGCGGCAGCGTGAACGTCACGAACATGACGAATTGCGACAGCGGATTGTGGCCAGCATATTTCAACGCGCGTCCAGTAAGGAATGTGTAAACGCGCACCTCGTGCAGCCATTCGCTCCAGAACCGTCCGCTCCAGAAGGGAACGTAGAAGATTTGGCGTGCATGCACGTTGCCGACGAAGACCCAGTAGATTCTGAGGATCAGGGCCACGGCCAGGATCTGCCCGGCGGCGAAATGGACAAAACGGATATAGCCCATCAGGAAATTGGCGCTCGCCTCGCCGGGTGCCGCCGCCAATGGGCTGCCGATGAAATAACCCGTCAGCGCCAGCGCCAGGATGGAGAAAGCGTTTATCCAGTGCCAGAGGCGAACGGGCGCCTCGTAGGCATACACGTTTTCGCGCTCGCTGGCGCGTTCGTCATCGGCGTTTGAGATAGCAGAGATGCTCATGATCGTCCTCCTCATCTGACTTGGACCTTGGCCATTTCCTGTCCGTCCGGGCTCATGATATGGGTGGAGCATGCAAGGCACGGATCGAAGGAATGGAGGGTTCGGAGGATTTCGAGCGGCTGCGACGGATCCGACATAGGCGTGTCAATCAGTGAGGCCTCGAACGCGCCGATATTGCCGTGCGGATCGCGCGGACTACCGTTCCAGGTGGTCGGCACCACACATTGATAATTGTCGATCTTGCCCCCCTTGATCTTGATCCAGTGTGCGAGGGCGCCGCGCGGGGCCTCGGTGAAGCCGACGCCCTTGACCTCGCAAGGCCAAGTCTCCGGCTTCCATTTGTCGATGAAGGCGGTGGCGCTGTCGCCGGCCTTGATATTGGCGACCAGCTTGTTGTGGAAATAGCGCATCTGCCGGCCTGCCCAGACGGATTCGAGCGCGCGAGCGGCGGTACGCCCTAGTGTCGAAAATAACGCCGCGGTCGGCAGGCCGAGGTCCTTCAGGACCTTGTCGACGGGATCCTTGAATTCTGCCTTGCCCTGGGCGTAGCCCAAGACCCAACGGGAAAGCGGGCCGACTTCCATGGCGTGGCCGCGCCAGCGCGGCGCCTTGATCCAAGAATATTTTCCGCCTTCGTCCAGCTCTTGAATGTTGGTCTTGGTGCCCTTGGCATTCGGCCCAAGCTCGTAATGCGGCACGGTGACACCGTCCCAGGGATGCAAGCCCTTGGCCTCGTCCGGATATTCGTACCAGGAGTGACTGACGAATTCCTGGATCTGCTCTGGATCGGAATGGTCGACTGGCAGGACTTCGTTGAAATTGCCATTAATGATCGCACCGCGCGGAAGCTTCAGGCTCGCCTCCGTGTAGTCATTTGCGTGTTCCGGCACGTCGCCATAGGCAAGCACGTTCTTGCCCGACAACCCGCCGCCGAACAGCCAATCCTTGTAGAAGGAACCGATCGCCATGATGTCCGGTAGGTATACCTTCTCGTTGAACTCGATCAGCTGGTCGATCACCGACGAAATTTGGTTTAACCGTTCCATTGTAATCGCGCCGACGGCTCCCGTGCCGTCGAGGTTGATCGGACAGGGCACTCCGCCGACCAGCCAATTCGGATGCGGATTTTTCCCGCCGAAGATCGTGTGGATCTTGACGATCTCCCTCTGGAAATCGAGGGCTTCGAGATAGTGTGCTACGGCCATCAGGTTCGCTTCAGGCGGCAGCTTATAGGATAGATTGCCCCAGTAGCCGTTCTTGAATGGACCAAGCTGGCCGGATTGGACGAACTTTCTCAGCCGTGTCTGGATGTCTTTGAAGTAGCCCGGCGAAGACAATGGCCAATCGGACACCGATTGGGCAAGCGCCGAGGTGGCCTTCACATCGGCCGTGAGGGCAGATATGACATCCACCCAGTCGAGCGCATGCAGGTGATAGAAATGCACGACGTGGTCATGAACCTGCAATGCCAGCTGCATGAGATTGCGGATCGAATTGGCGTTTTCCGGAATGGTTATGCCGAGCGCATTTTCAACCGCCCGCACCGATGTGAGCGCATGGGTTCCGGTGCAGACGCCGCAGATCCGTTCCGTGAAAGCCCAGGCATCGCGTGGATCGCGATTTTTGAGGATGACTTCAATGCCTCGCCACATTGTGCCGGTGGAAACGGCATTGCGGATGATATTGTCCTCGTCGACATTGACCTCGACCCGCATGTGGCCTTCGATGCGGGTTACAGGATCGACCACAAGACGCTTGCCGGAATTGTCGAGCGTGAAGCCATCTGGCGTTTGGATGGTCATCGTGATCTTTCCTGTCCATTGCCGTTTTTAGGACCGGTTTTCCCGCGCTTGGCGGTGACCTGCTTGACGGCGCTGATTGCAGCATGGGCAGCAATCGCCCCACCGACAACACCAGCTGCGGTCATGCCCACCTGGTCTGCAGTGGCTTCCACGCCGAATGGGCTGACCTCGGTCAGTCGGGAGTAAAAGCTTCCTGCGTCCCAGAAATTTTGTTCCGAGCAGCCGATGCAGCCATGACCCGACTGGATCGGGAAAGAGACGCCGCCATTCCAGCGAACGGTCGAGCAGGCGTTATAGGTGGTCGGGCCTTTGCAGCCCATCTTGTAGAGGCAGTAGCCCTTGCGCGCGCCTTCGTCGTCCCACTCCTCGACGAACTGGCCGGCGTCGAAATGAGCGCGCCGATAGCACTTGTCGTGGATGCGCTGCGAATAAAACATCTTAGGCCGACCCTGATGATCGAGTTCGGGGAGCTTGCCGAACGTGGTGATGAAGGTGACGACGCCGGTCATCACCTCTGCGATCGGCGGACAGCCAGGCACTTTGATGATCGGCTTGTCGCGGATCACTTTGTCGATCGGCGTCGCCTCGGTGGGGTTGGGCGTTGCGGCCTGAACGCAGCCCGAAGAGGCACAGGTTCCCCAGGCGATGACAGCCAGGGCGCCTTCGGCCATCCATTTGAGTTTCTCGACGAAGGGTCGCCCGCCATCGATGCAGAACATCCCGCCTTCGTTGAGCGGCGGATTGCCTTCGACGGCAAGAATGTACTTGCCCTTGTGCTTCTCCTTGGTCTCTTTGAGGATCGCCTCGGCCTGGTAGCCGGCCGCCGCCATGATTGTATCGTCGTAATCGAGTGAAATCATCGACAGGACTACATCCTTGGCCAGCGGATAGGCGGAGCGGATGAAGCTTTCCGAGCAGCAGGTGCATTCGAGCCCATGCATCCAGATCACCGGCACACGCTCTTTGGTTTCAAGTGCCTCGGCCATCGCTGCGGCCGTATCGGAGCCAAGGCCGAGGCAGGCCGCCGTGAGGCTGCAGAACTTCATGAAACTGCGCCGGGTTATGCCCTGGCGACGGATAACATCGTAAAACGTTTCGGTCGCGGCCATCCTGCTCCTCCACCTTCCCACCCCTGAGGCCTTTTTATTCAGTGAGCGATTTTAATCCTCGATCTCAACTCGACCCCTGAGTGGCGACCGCTTTTCAAACCGCTTCAGCCGAGGCCTTTGACTGGTAGCCGACGTTCCCCATGATGTGGTAGTCACTGAGGTCTGCCTCCTTCGTTAGGTTCCAATAGTCGATAAGGCGCCAAGGGCTGTTTGTTACGATTCGCCCCCGGGCGTTGCGGAAATAAGTGGACATGCCGGGATGGCTCCAGATCATCTTCTGGTGCATTTCCTGGATCGTCCGGTTGTAGTGTTGATAAACGTCTTGCCGGCATTCCACCTCGGATAACTTCTTTTCTCCCATCTGGCGCAGAACGCTCAGCACGTAGTCCAGCTGGCTTTCGATCGTGAAGATGAAGTTCCCGCGATGACCGAGGGCTGTATTGGGGCCGTAGAGCATGAAGAAGTTCGGGAAACCCGGCATGACGCTACCAAGATACGCCTGACAGTCGTCATCGTCCCAAGCCTCACGTACTGTCACGCCATCGCGTCCGAATATCTGAACTGGAAGCAAGAAGCGTGTGATATCGTAGCCCGAGGCGACGATGAGAACATCTGCCTCATGGCTGTCGCCATTTATCGCTCGGATCGACTTGCCTTCGACCTGTGCAGCAGCGCTGTCCACCAGACTGACCTGCGGCTTCAGAAGGGTTCTGTACCAGCCATTGTCCAGGAGCATTCGCTTGCCGAACGGCGGGTAGGGGGGAATGACCTTCGCCAGTAGCTCGGGCCGCCCGGCGAGCTGTTCTTCGATATATCGTGTACACGTCTCGCGGTGGCCGTCGTTCAGCGCATTCACAGAGCGATCGGGATGCGGCCATGCCGGATCCTTCTGCAGGGATTCGTGCACTTGAGTATCAAAAATCCAACTCAGCCGGAGCCTATAAAGCCATTCGTAATGTGGTACCGCGCGGAGCAAGAACTGCATCGACTCGGGAACCGACATAAGAAATTTTGGAAAGGGTGCCGCCCATTGGCGCGATCGTTGGAAGATTGTCAGGGCGCTCACCCGATCGGCGATGGCCGGGACAATCTGCATTGCCGATGCTCCGTTTCCGATCACAGCCACGCGTTTGCCGTCGAGCGTAACCCCGGGATCCCAATTGGAGGTGTGCACCAACGGTCCGTCGAAGTCACGCAGCCCGGGAATGTTTGGCCATTTTGGCGTGGTAAATCCGCCCACGGCTGAAATGACCACATTGGTTACAAGGGTTTCTTCCCGCCCGTCTGGCAAGCGCAATCGAGAATGCCAAGTCCGGCTTTCCTCATCATAACGAGAAAACAGGCATTCCGTGCCGTAGCGGATTGAGCTTTCAATACCGAAGTCGCAGGCGACCCGGTTGAGATATTCATCAATTTCCTGCTGCAACGGGAAGAACTTACTCCAGTCGCCGCTGGCAAACGTGAAGGAGTATAGATGTCCGGGCGTGTCGACCCCGCAGCCAGGATAGCGATGTGAATGCCAGACCCCGCCTGTGCGGTCCTGCTTTTCAATCTGGATGTAAGAAACGCCCAGTTGTCGCAGCCGAACTGCGGCCGCGATGCCGGACATGCCGGCTCCGATGACAAGTATGCGGAAGTTGTCCGGCAAACACACCGGATCAGGAACCGCGCCTGAATACCTCCGCAGCTTGTGGATCATCATGTCAGCATATTCCGGCGGAATAGGCTCAGCTTCTGACATGGAGAGCATGCGGATCAATTCTTCTGCCGATAAGTCTGCCCTTGCGATGGGAACGCCTTGGCGCCAAGCCATGATGGCGCTCAGTGCTGCATCGCGAATCTCCGCCTGCAATTCGATTGCCAGACCACCGGAGTCGTTGTCGTCCCAGCCGCTCTTGGCAGGAATAAACCGCGGACCTAGCCAATATTCTCGTCCTGTGAACTGATAAAGCAGGAGCAACAAGGTTGGGATATTGGCCGAAGGGAGTGCTTCGGCGATACGCTGACGAAACTGGTCGATGTCTTCAAAGTGAGCCATGGATTAGGTTCCTGCGGTTGAAGGATCTGGACCAATCGTCCAAGGCCTCGCGCCTGGATGCGATTGCTGTCCAAGTTCGAGGGTTCCACGACGGGCGTTTGGGGAGATTCTGCAGCAATTCGGCAAATATCAATTCAAAACGCGCCGGACCGGTCGGCATTGATCGCCGCGAACAAAAAGCCGCCTATTGAGGCGCCGTCAGATTAGAGGTTATGACGACGATGAGGGTTTGCTCGTGCGTTCGTCGCGACCACCCAGGTACAACCTGATGCGTCTGCGTGGCCACCGTTCGATATTCCTCGGCGAACATGGCCTGTTCCTTCTTCGGGATCTGGAGCCTTCTGCTCTCGGATGACCGGGCATAGGTCCCGGCAGATAATTTGGCGCTAACATTTCGACATCTCCATGCGGTACCGTCGGACCGTGACGCGTCTGCAAATGCTTCGCAGCAATATGCGTGCCAAAGGAAAAAATGTTTTCTTGTTCAACATAATCGATCAAACCGCCCGGCGTTGCATATCGATCGATTGTCGCATATCGGACAAGGCCAAGTGATCTTGACCCGTTAACCGCCTGACGAGCGCGAGGGACTGCTGCCGACCTCCTCGCCGGGACATCGAGTTCGGGGCCGAGCGTCTCGGCCGCGAATGTTGCCCAATCCGTTATGCCCGATATTCCCTCGCGCTTTGGCCGAAAGGGCACGACAAATCGTTGCCAGACATGGGTGGAATGGCTGGTTATTGCCAATAGCATGCGAAGGATTGGCTCTTCGCCGGCAGCGGCGGCAGGACTTGTTCTTAGGTCGCCTTTTCCAGCACGTGAATGTCTGAGCCGGCGGCATCTGAAAGCACATCAACCGACACAAGCCCTGCCAGGTTCGCGCATTCTCTGAAAAACTCTTCCGAAAAAGAAAATGAGTTCTTCAAATGCAGCCGATCACCATTTTTAAGTTCGATGCTTTTTCCTTTGAGTCGAAACGACAAATTTCTATTCACCGTCGCGGTGTGGATCACCTGCATGAAGCTGTCATCACCTCTTATATCCGCCTCATACTCAAACACTCCTGGATCAAAGTTATCGTCGACGGGTAATTCTGCCTTCATTCGATAAAATACGTTTAGCTGAAATTCTGGATGCGCTTCGTAGTAGGCTTTTGCGACATTCCACCTCAGATCCGAGCCTATTGAGATCGCAAGCCAGCACTTCTCAGCGCTGTTCGATATCCTCCTCAACGCCTGGACAACCGCCGCAACCGGAGGAGCCTCACTTATGGAAGCGGCAAGATTCCCAAAAGTCCGCCCGAACATGACGACCAATGCCGTTTCCTCATCGGAAAAAAAGCGCCGCCCGGAAAAAATGTCATCTCGTATGAACTCGATCTTCAGGTCGAACGATGGTGGCGATCGCTCTATATCCGAGAGGAACTCGTTCGAGCGATCAACCAGTACGCAACGTGAGGTTTTTCCGCGCAACTCCGTTGCAAGGGGAAGGGTCTTCTGCTGAAATGCTCGCACTGTTCCGGGGCCAAAGTCGAGAATTGACACCCCTTTTTGAGATCGCTTGCCCTGAGGCCATCGGACATACTCTTTTACTCTCTGCTGAAGGTCTCGTGCCAACTTGATCTCGGCGTCGACCATATTGGTTGTCCCGGTATCCAACGCATTGTTCATCCTCTGGGTTTCAGCCCTTGCCCACAACAGCGAGCCGCTCATCGAATTGCCGTCCCGATCACATCCAGTGTGGTGAGCGTATTGTTCTGGACCTAAGTCTGGCGCATATTTTTGTTGAAACAGCTTCAAACTCGTTTCAAGAAAGCTCACAATTGCTCTCCTCTGTGGGTGGCGATGGATTGGCGACAGGCGAAACTTTTGCGCAAAAAATTCTTTTGCCCGTCGCATTGAGCGCACGGATCGTGGCGGCGGCTTTCTGTGCCATACGTATGGCGGTGTCTTTGCAGCTACCCACCTTTTTGTGTGGGGCCGACTGTCGGATTTTCCTCCTCCAGCAAGTCGGCGGCGGTTCAGGCATTATTCAGGCCAAGGCAGAACATCGTTTTAAAACAATGAAGTGCTACTCATGCGCCTTTGACCGTGTCCGGCATTGTCGGAAGCGCGACACCGTAATGTCGCGTGTTTGCTCGTCGACCTCTACGCCAAGTTGCTTGCGCGAGCGCGATCGCGTTTCACCGGTTTTTGTTAGCTCCTCGACACAAGCTTTTTCAGCTTGCTCGGGATCAAATAGCCGAAGAGCAACGGGAAGATCGCTTTTCGGCCGACCAAAGGGAACTGGCATGAATTTTGAACTCTCTCTGCGAGGCGATCAGCGCTGCCGGCACCTTGAGTGGCCTCATAATCGGGGGATGTCGGGTCGCGATCGACCGGACAACCAGATCGCGACGGTCAATAGCCGGAGTTGCCGAGTATCGCCACTCGCCCTCTTGGCTTTTCGATCGGCAGATGAAGAGCGGCAATGGGACTTCAGCCGTCAAAGAACATGACGGGCTAATGCAGCCAGCCGCCGTTCAGGAGAAATCAATTCGTGGGTGACCCAATTCCAGATCATGTTCCGCGCGAAATGGTGAGCGACTTCAGCTTGTTCACGTCACCCGGCATGCAACGCGTCTCCAATGGAGATCCTCATGGAGCCGCCGCTCGTGTTCACGCCGGACCACCAGTGTTTTATTCACTCCACAATACGCGTGATGGTCGTGGCACGTGGCTCAGAACCCGGGCCAAAGACCAACGCAAAGTGCTGCAGGACCCTGATACTTTTTCCAGCAATCGCAGCATTTTCGCCTCTGCGCTCGGTGACGACTGGCCGTTGATCCCACTCGAGCTTGATCCACCGGCCCACGGCATCTTTCGCTCCCTGCTTAACCCCCTGTTCTCGCCAAAACGAGTGATGGCGCTGGAAGCGTCTATCCGTGCGCAAGCGATCACCATTGTCGAAAAGATCTCCGTGTCGGGTAAAAGCTGCGAGGTGATGAAAGATTTTGCCATTCCATTCACAGTTGGCGTCTTTCTTCAGTTTTTGGGATTACCGAACGAGCGGCTCGACGTATTTGTCGGCTGGGCGAAGGCCTTGCTCCACGGAGATAAGGTCCAACGATCGGCAGCCGCTCGGTCTATTCTGGAGTTTATCGATGAACTTGCGGCCTTGCGCCGGAAAGAGCCTGCAGGCGACTTCATGACCTTCGTCGTGCAGGCACAGATCGATAGCCGCCTGCTGGCCGAAAACGAAGTCCGTGGCATCGGCGTACTATTGTTCGTCGCGGGGCTCGATACGGTCGCAGCCGCGATCGGCTTTGACTTGGCCCATCTGGCACGCAATCCAAAAGACCAAAATTTGTTGCGCAGTGAACCGGAACGGATCGTGCTCGCAACCGAAGAATTGTTGCGGGCATATTCGACCGTACAGATGATTCGTGTGGCAACGAAAGATATCGATTTCGAAGGCGCGCCGATTCGCAAAGGGGATTATGTTTGCTGCGCTACGATGATTGCCAATCGTGATCCGGCGGAGTTCGAGGATCCCAACGTGATTGACCTGGCACGCGAGGACAACTGCCACACCGCGTTCGCCGCAGGTCCCCATCGTTGTCTTGGTTCGCACCTTGCCCGGCGGGAGATCATCATCGGCTTGGAGGAATGGCTGTCTCATATTCCTCATTTCCGTATCAAAGAAGGTACGGCCCCCATAACCCATGGCGGCCATGTGTTCGGGATCGAAAATCTGGTCCTGGAATGGTCATAACTCGAGCGCCGCTATGCAGCTTCGGAGGTGCGGCATGCACATCATCGTCCACACTGCCAAATGCCAGGGACACGCGCGATGCTGGTTCCAAGCGCCGGAGATCTTCAAGTTGGATGAGGATGGTTATATCCTGCCCGGCAATATCGACGTTGCTGCAGGGAACGAATTTCGCGCATCCCGGGGTGCTCGATCATGCCCCGAACGTGCGCTGGAAATCACCCGCTCATTCGATACAGTTGGAGTCACGGCGTGAACTGAGGCTTTAGACCTGCAAGCGATAAGCAGACGGTTGATCGACGATCCACCCGTGTTTCAAAAGCTGCTACCTGCAAACATCATGCGCCGATGTCGCTCAGGTCTGTCTGACATGCGACAATGGCGGACTTGCCGGAGAGCTGCTTTAAGAAAGTTACTGCAAAACAAAGGGTTTTTCCTGCGGCATGCATATTGCTTCGAGCCATTTGCGAACGCTTCACGATCAAAGTCAACTGAGCGGAAATGTCGAAAATGTCAGCAAAATGCTCTCTGCCGCCGCCTACCTCCTGCCATCAGATTTCCGGACGTAATGGAGAGATCTGGTCTTGTCACCAAGGAATATTCAGGACGAATTGCTTCTCTTGAAAACGTAACGATAGTCCTTGCTTGCTCAGGGATGGGAATGAATCCCTGATCCCAAATCTCATGCATAAAATTCGCTTTCCAGGACGATTGTTGAGCACGCGTTTAGCGCGGGCGATGAATTTCTCTTTGACCCAAACATCGGAGCTTCAGTGAATATCAGACCCATTCTTCTCGGCGGGATTGCAACACTTTCAGTCGCGCCTTCCGTATGCGCTATCGATCAAGTCGTCGCCGTCGAGCCGGAACCGGCTGAACTTGTCCGCATCTGCGATGCCTACGGCAAGGGCTATTTCTATATCCCTGGATCTGAAACCTGCATGCAAGTCGGGGGTATGGTCCGCACGCAGGCATCGTCATACAATCCTTACGCCCCAGTTGAACCCAGCGGCACCACCTGGCTGACGCGAAGCGAAATCTATGTCAATGCGGCAACGGAGACTGAATATGGCCTCCTGAAGACGACGACGACTCTACGGTTCGATTATACGGACGATAGTAGCACGATCGGCGCCGATCTACCTGTGGCGAATATATCGCTTGGTGGTTTCCTCATCGGCCGCGCCGGCTCTCAATATAATGATTGGATCGGCTATGTCGGCAATGTCATCAATCC
The DNA here is from genome assembly GCF_047445805.1 of Rhizobium sp. BR 314. Classification (NCBI taxonomy): domain Bacteria; kingdom Pseudomonadati; phylum Pseudomonadota; class Alphaproteobacteria; order Hyphomicrobiales; family Rhizobiaceae; genus Rhizobium; species Rhizobium sp. BR 314. The sequence continues at coordinate 44,357 of NZ_JARWLA010000025.1, forward strand.
GGATGTAATCGGCAATGGCCCTCTCAAATTGAATCAACTTTCGTATTTTTATGATTGCGGCGTAAGCGCCGTCTCCGCCCCATTGAATTGGCTATATTTTGAGGCTTGCCGGGTGTGCGAGAAGGTTTCCAGGACTATCTGGAGATTTGCATGGCAGATGATGGATTTGTTGGGCGTTACGAAGTTGTCGAGCCGCGCCGCGGAAACCGGCGTTGGCCGGACGATGTGAAGGCGCGGATCGTGGCGGAAAGCCTTGAGCCTGGCGTTCGTGTTGTTGATGTCGCGCGCCGTCATGACGTTGTTGCGCACCAGCTTTCCTTGTGGCGCCGGCAAGTGCGCGAGGGCATTCTGGCGTTGCCTTTTGAGACTATGTCGGGCCAGTCGGAGAGCGGCGATGCCGAGCCTGCATTTGTGCCTTTGGCGATTGCGGCAGAGCCGAGCGAGGCTGTGAGTGTTTTGGCGCCGCCGCTGCCGGCGACGGTTTCGTCGGTCTTGACATTGGAGATCGGCCCGGACGTTGTGATGCGGGTTCCCGGCGATGTGCCGGTTGAACGTGTGGCGGCTCTGGTGCGAGCCATGCGAGGGACGGCATGATCGTCGCGGGCCAACGCCTGCCGATCCTGATTGCAACGCGGCCGGTTGACTTCCGCTGTGGGCATCAGGCGCTGGCTCTGATGGTGCAGACCGAATTGAAGCTCGATCCGCATTCCGGGGTGACGGTGATCTTCCGGTCGAAGCGCGGCGATCGCCTGAAGATCCTGGTGTGGGATGGCACCGGAATGGTGCTAACCTACAACGATCTGCATTCATACTGCATCTCTCTTTCGGATTCAGTTGAAGGTTTTGGCGTGTCTGGCATTTTCCTTATGGGCGGCGAGGCGATCGACGAGTTGGTTCCATCGACTGCATTGCTTTTGCGGTAAATCGCTCTTCGGAAGCTCGTACAGGTAATAGTGTCCGTTGTAGGCATGGCTGGTGACGAGGCCATGTTCAGCCCATCTGGCGAGGGTATGCTCATGGATATTGAGGTGTGCAGCCGCCTCCTTCTTTGTCAACATCCCACGATCCCGGAGCCGGTCATAGCGTGATCTCAGCTTGTATTCGCGAACAAGATAGGTGACGCGTTTGGTTGTGAAGCGGGCGTTGCGCTGGTCACGGCGCGTCACCGAGCCCGGACGGTATCCCTGATTGTTGAGAATGTCGGCGATCTCGGAAAAAATATGATCGTCGAGGAGTTTATCGATCAGTTGGATGACGTCGGGGCTCGTCTTGACCTGCTGGCTGGGCGATTTTGGGCTGATGGTGACGAGTGTCTGGGTTTTGCCGCCTTTGAAGCGAATATGAGCCTTGGTTGTGCCTCTCTTCGGTAGTTTGAGGAGGGTGACATCCTCAATGATGTGGGCAAGCAAGCGCTTTCGTTCGCGGTTCGGGGTCTCTGAATTGGTCCAGAGCTTTTTGAAGTCCGCCGTCATTGTGACCAACCGCTCTTGGACGGCCTTATTGAGGATGAATTGATCGTGCTCCTGGGCGCGCTCGCGCTCTTCGCGGGCATTAGCCAAGATGCGGAGCTTCTCGTTCCATTCCCCTTCGAGCGTGTCGGCGACAAGGCGGTTATTGGGATCGACGAGCATGAAACGGCGCTGGGCGAGATCGGCCTCGGTTTGGGCGCGCTCGATTGCGCGACAGCGCAGCCGGTCCGCCTCTTCATGTCGCGCTTCGATTTCTTTGCGGACTTCAATTGCCAGTTCGACGGCTGCCGGCGTCATCTGATCCGCGATCAACATGCCGATGGCTTCGTCGACGGGAGGAGCAGCGATCGCCTGGCACACGTGTTCTCCGCGATTGCTACGGGCGCGGTCACAAACGTACCAGGCTTCCTGTCGACCGCGTCGGGCAGCGTAGCGCATGTGAAAATGCCTGCCGCATTGCCCACACACGGCCCGTCCCTGCAGCAGCGCCGGTCCTTCCCGCGGAGGCGATGCGACACCGGCGTTCCATTTATGGCAGATGTTCGACTTTAGAATCCTCAGGTTCTCTTGGTGCTGCTCCCAGCTGATATAGCCGGGATGGGCATCTGGAATACACGCCGTCCAATCGTCGGTACCTTGTTCACGGACGAGCTTTTTGCCATCGATGGTTCGTCGATAGCGACGGCGACCATAGGCATAGGCTCCGGCGTAACGTGGATTATGCAGCACGCGCATCGCCGTCGAAGGCGTCAGTGGCCGAAAAACAGTCTGGCTATCGTGCAGGCGGGAGGGAAAGAGAATACCTTCCTGACGAAAGGCCTTGACGGTCTGGGAGGCGGATCCGACGCGAGAGAACGTCTCAAAGAAATGAGCAATCGTCTCTCTAATTTGCATGTCCGGATCGAGAGCCACATTGCCGGAATGGTCATAGACCAGTCCGGTTGGCAGGGGGCAACGGAACTCGCCGCGCCGTGCCTTGTTGAGAATACCGCCGCGCAGCCTTGCCTTGATCACATGCAGTTCGGCCTCACTCATTGTTCCCTTGAGGCCGAGCAGGAGGCGGTCGTTGAAACTTGCCGGGTCATAGACACCGTCCTCGTCGAGGATCAGGGTGTCAGCAAGGGCGCAGATCTCCAGTAGACGCTGCCAGTCGGCATTGTTGCGCGCCAGCCGGGAGACCTCCAGACCCATGACGATCCCGGCATGCCCCATGCCGACATCGCTGACCAGCCGCTGAAATCCCTCGCGCCAGACCGCCGATGCGCCGGATTCACCCTGATCGTTATCGATGACGATAATTTGCTCCTCGCGCCAACCAAGTGCGATAGCGCGCCCGCGAAGCGCATATTGCCGCATGGCGCTCTCGGTATTGTCGATGACTTGCCGCATCGAAGATTGGCGGATGTAGAGGTAGGCGCTGCGTTCACGGTGATGGGACTGGACTTTGAGGTGTACATTCATGTTCATGGTGCTCTCCGTTGGTGGATGCTCATGGCGATGGTCGCCAGGACATGAACGACGGCGCTGAGGTCGTCGCGCGCCGGTCGGGTGGCCAATGACAGGTAAAACGGGTCTTGATCAGGGCTTGCCGCCGCAGGCAGTGCACGGGCCCATCCCCACATGCCGCGGCGCAGAAAAAGCATGAGGCCGCTACGGGCCTTGAGCGGCAGAACTTCGCCGAGAGCTGCACTGCGCAGCATCTCGTACTGGTCCGCGATGGCCGGCAATGAACATGCCGGTCCCGTGGCAACGTCTAGCGGATCGTTTTTTTTAACACCCGCTCGATCGTCCTGGGATGAAGCTCGATATCGAGTTCGTTGCGGACCATCTTGGCGAGCTCGCGTGCATGAACGGGTACGCCCGGAACCAGCCTTGCCTGCAGAAATGCCAGGACTTTGTCGTCGACCTTGTGGGGCCCGCGGGGACCCGGCTTTGCCGGCACCAGTCCAGCAATCCCACTCGTGTCGAAGTTTGCCTTGGCCTGGTAGTAGGTCGGTCTGGAAACACCATACTCGTCGGAAGCGTCCGTTACCGAGACGTTGTCGACGGAGACGCGTCGCAGCATCTCGTATTTGACCTGGACGGCGTCGCGCGGATCGAAGAACTCGCTGCCGCGGAACTTCGGGTCGCGCACCTTCTCGGAATTTGGATTGAAGGTGCCCTCGTCGATGAGGGCATCCATCTTTGATCGCTTGCCGCCGTACTTCGCAGGCATTGCGGGCTCCGGGTATGAGATCGAGCATTAATGTAATGCTAATTATACCGCACTTCTGATTTGTATCAAGGACATTCTCTGAGCAAATTAGGGAAATATGCCATACAGCGAGTCCTCTTGCGGCATAATCTCGTTTACATTAGCGGCATAATTGTCCTTACACTCCGCTCGCCACCGCGCTGCCAACCTGTCACAAAGGTGTTCCACCATGTTGGCCAATTCCATCAAGTTCGAAACCAGCAAGAGCGCCCGCCCGTTGCTCGCGGCAACTTCCGGATCAACGCTCACAAGATTGGTCGACTACATGGCAAAACGGCTGCTGTTTGAAAGCACGCGGCTCTATGTCGACGAGACCACGGCTCCGGTGTTGGATCCGGGGCGAGGCAAGACGAAGACCGGTTATCTCTGGGCCGTGTTGCGTGACGACCGCGGCTGGAACGGTTCTGCGCCGCCGGGCGTGGTGTTCCATTATCGGCCCGGGCGTAAAGGCGAATATGCCGCTGAAATCCTCGACGGGTTCAACGGGACAATCCAGGTGGATGCCTACGGTGGTTACTCTCACCTCGCCACGTCGGACCGGATGGGCGGTGATCCCTTGAAGCTGGCTTTCTGTTGGGCGCACGGGCGCAGAAAGCTGATCAAGGCCGCGCCAAAGAGTGGATCGCCCATCGTCGACGAGGCGCTGGTGCGGATCGCCGCGCTCTACAAGATCGAAGGCAGTATCCGGGGCTCAGATCCCGAACATCGCCGGGCAGTTCGACAGGACCTGTCCCTCCCGCTGGTGGACGAATTCTTCACCTGGCTCGCAGCGCAAGCCAGCGCGTCTCACGCAAGTCCGACCTCGGAAAAGCCCTGGCCTATATGCTGACGCGGCAGGACGGATTCCGGCTGTTTCTGGACGACGGCCACGTCGATATCGACTCCAACCTGGTGGAAAACGCGATCCGCCGACCAGCCATGAATCGCCGCAATGCGCTCTTTGCCGGTAGCGACGTTGGCGCGACATACTGCTCATCTGACGATGTCCTTAAAATAAAAGGGGATTTTGAACCGGATCCTGAGATATCGGACGTCTTGATCGCCTGGCATCTGCTTCGCGGCGAACAGTGTCGTCTTGAAGGTCGGAAAGTTGAATGATCCAAGGCGCTCCAGCACATAGCTGTCGAGCGGGAAGGACGCCGCTGCTTACCATCCGATAAGCCGTAGCTCGACTTACCTTCAGAATGTCGGCGGTCTCGTCGAGGGTTCTCTCGCCGCGTTCAGCCCGTTCGCCTTCCCGATAGACGGGGATGCCGTGGATGTTGCGAAGACTGCAGACGTGGCTTCGTGTCCAGCTGGCGCCATGTCCAGTCCGCTTGCCGGAGCGGTTCAGGATCGCTGCGATTGACAAATCAGGTAACTGCCTTGCCAAGGCGCGCACGAGATCGACAACAATTTCCGTGATTAGTAGCCGAATGATCTTTTTGCGCGTCTCAATGGATACGCTGGGGCTGTCCCATGCCTGCCCCAGGTCCCTGCCGAGCTTCATCAGTCTTGCACGGTCATCTGCCGATAGCGCGGGCATGTCGCGGTCGGTCGAGAGCGTCTCAAGCTCGATCTCCAGGTCACGCAATTGGATCAGTTTCTCATTCCAGCGTCTTTCCAACTCGCCCGCGACCAACCGATTGTCGGGATCGACAGCGTCATACTGGCGCCGCGCTCGAGCAGCCTCATATTGTGCTTGCTTGATTGAGTTCTCGAGTTGCTGACGCTTATCGCTATGACGCTGCGTGTGCGCCTCCATTGCCTGCAACGCCGCCTCGATCCCGAGGGGTTGCAGTCGTTCGAGAACTTCCTGCGCGACGGCCCGATCGACGCGCATGCCACCGAACCCGATGCAGTTTGCAGCCGCCATGTCGCCGAATGTGCCGCGACAAACGTATCGCTGCGTGTTGCCGCCTTTCCCAGAATATTGAATATGCAGTCGACGACCGCAGCGACCGCAACGAAATAGTCCAGGCAACAAAGCTTCGCCACGCCTTATCGAACCCCGCCCTATGTAGCTTTTTCCATTCGCATTCTCGGCGATCAGATGCTGATTCCTTTCAAACTCGGCCCAGCTAATATAGCCTTCATGATGGTCGTGGATCAAAACTTCCCAGTCCTTCGAATTACGCCGCAACGTATCACGGATGACCCGTTTGCGCCCATCCTTGATCATCACCCGTGTCCCACGCCGGCCGTAGGCGTACGAGCCAGCGTAGACGGGGTTTGTCAGTATGTGATGAAGGGTATGATAAACCGGAGCTTTCCACTCGATCGGCGGTTTGCCGCGCCCTTGATTGACAGACGGAACCAAGACATTCTCTTGCCTGAACCAGAGCAACACCTGGCGGACGGTCTGCAGTTCGGCGAATTTACGAAAGACGAGCAGAATGCTCTCCTGAACGCGCCGATCAGGATCTTTCTCGACACGGGCATCATCCGTCTTCACATATCCGACGGCAACAGTCAGATGAAGTTCGCCGCGCCGCGCTTTTTGGCGCATGGCCTCGACGGATCGTTGCCGAAACACGGATAACTCCATCTCGCTCATCGTACCCTTCATGCCAAGAAGGAGACGATCGTTAGGCGAGCGCGGATCGTAAATAGCCTCTTCGTCAACGATCAGAGTGCCGACCAGACCACAAAATTCCAGCAACGTATGCCAATCACGGCCATTGCGCGCCAGACGTGAGGCCTCAAGCGATACGACTGCTCCCACCCGACCTTCACATATCGCCGCCAACAGCTTCTCGAATCCTGGGCGGGCGATGCCACCTCCGGATCGTCCAAGGTCATCGTCGACGATCTCGACGGTCTCCCAACCCAACTGTCGAGCACGCTCGACTAAGCCGTACTGCCGTCGTTGGCTTTCCAGGTTATTGGCAACCTGGTAGGCTGTCGACTGCCGGACGTAGACGAAGGCGCTAAGGCTAAGATGGTCGGCGGTAATCTTACTCATTGCCCGCCTCCTTTCCGCCGTCGGCGAACCGCTTGCCGGCCAGCTTTGCCGCCGCTTCCGTCAACAGTAATTGAAGGAGTGTTAAGGCTTCCCGGCGCTGGGTGTCGCTCAGGTCTACCGGCCGGGCTGTCACGAACAGATCCAATTGCATGCGAAATTGCTTTCTCATGGCTTATCCCTTCGGCTTCTTGAACCGAGCGAAAAGGTACGTGAGAATCAATGAATGCGCGCAGTTCAATAAGCTTGGCTGCCGAAAGGCGCGGCTCGGCTACAATCTCGATCGAACTTGCCGCAGGATCAAACATCCATGCGGGGATTTGAAATGAGCCACCATGGGCTTGTCGAATCAGCAGATAATGAACACCTTCGTGCTCATGGCTGCCGGTTACCAATACGGTTTGGTCAACCAGTGGATGGAAGGGATAAGTGACCGTGGACTCGAATGCCAGAAACCCGGCATTATGAACCCGGCTTCGAGGGAGGGGGCCGCAACTGGGCCCGGTTTGCCAGCCTGATCGGCACTTGTAAAATGAACAGCGTTGAACCCTACGCCTATCTGTGCGATCTCTTCGTCAGCCTCGCAAACGGCCACCTAGCAAAAGACATCGATGCCCTCATGCCCTGGGCCTACGCCGCCCGCATCAAGGCCTCACAATGAGCTCGTCAGGTACTCTTCGGTGAGCTCATTTGACGGGCCGTAGATCAACCTCAGATCACTGCAACTGAAAAATCGATGGGGCGTGGACGCCGCATACGTTTTGAACGTAGCCTTCGCCGCAACGACCGATGGCCGACGCGCCGAAGCCGATCACAGTTGGGCGTGTTTCGGCCGAGTAACCAAGCAAATTGCGCCGCAGACGACCAGTTCTCTCCGCTAATGCAAGCTCATCATCCGGCAGCGCGAAATGGTCGAGCCCGATTTGCAGATAGCCGGCAGCGGCTAACGTTTCGGCCATGACCGAGGCCTGCTCAGCGCGCCCGGCTATATCGGGCAATGCTGCCCGGTCAATCAGGAGCTGATTTTTTCTATAGGATAGATCGTGCGAATAACCGAAGACCGCGAGACGGTCGGGACGCATCTCAATAGCTAACTTCGCGCTCTGGCGACAGGACTGGACTGTTTGATAGGGCAATCCAAACATCAGGTCGAAATTGATGCGCCCTATTCCATGCAGGCGAAGGTTCTGGACGGCAGTCATCACCTGCGCCTCGCTCTGAACCCGGTTGATCGCCTTTTGTACGATGGGATCAAAGCTCTGCACACCAACGCTTGCGCGGTTCACACCGGCTTTCTCCAAGGCTTCGGCCATATCGGTGGTGAAGGTGCGCGGGTCGACCTCGATAGCGATGTTAGCCGCTTTCTCGAACGCGAAGTGGCCGCGCAAAAGTTCCATTAGCGACAGGAAGTCTGCTGGCGGCATGATGGTCGGGGATCCGCCCCCGAAGTGCACGTCGCTCACGCCAAGTGCCTTCGGCGCTTGCTCGGCGACCAAGCGGATCTCCTCACGGAGCATTGCTAGATAGTGGATGATCAAATTATCCAGACGAGTGATGCTCGTTGGAAAACCACAATACCAGCACATCGAGCGGCAAAATGGAATGTGCAGATAGAGCGAAACAGCGTCATCGGTTGGCAGGCTCCGCAGCCATTCCTCATACGTATGGGCGCCGATTGCAGAGGAAAACTCCTGTATCGTTGGATAGATGGTATACCAAGGTAAATGCGCCTCGCTATGTTTTTTCGAGATGAAAGTTGATGATGAGGCGCGCAATGACTTTCGTCTCCAGTCCGGCTTATCATGTCCAGATTTCACGCGTCGTCTTCCTTTCGATCAGATGGGATTCTGCGCTCGAGGGGTGCTTTTTCGCCGCCAGGCATCATGGCTTCCCGTCTTCCAATGCCGGTCGCCCGTTCCCGCCGCCCTTAAATCGCAAACGCAAAGGTCATTCCAGTCGAGTGAACGATCCAGGACTTGCGTATCATCGACGTCGCTGAAATGAGCTGTCCTTAGTTCGAATGCCGAAAGACGTTTGTGCTTAAATTCGGATTGTGACGATGACCCAACGCCTTGAAGCCAAATGCAACGTTGTCCTTTCGACAATGTCCGACATAGGACAAGCGCGCCGCCCAATCATCTCGATGTTTTGAATCCCATTTGTCGCTTGGCATGATGGATGCGTAGCTCCACAATGCACTGCGTCAAGGAGGAGGAGCCGTCCCGCGATCGGCCTCTCCGAGGAGGCGGGCACCGTTGCTGAGAGTGGGCTCTGGTCGAACGCTTTGAATTTGTACTCTGATTGATCGCTGCGCCGGCTAAGGGCGGAGAATCTGTTCGGCCCCTGGCGCCGGTTGACAGAAACGGCCTCAAAAGGTGACGGGCCGCGGCAGCCTCTTCCTCGCCGGCAATTTCGACCAGTGCTTTTGCAAGAACGACGGAGACGACGTGTCGACGAGGCCGCCGGAAGCCGCTTTTTCAAAGATGACGCCGGCATAGACCTTCATGCCATGACCCTTTCGGCGGTTTCAAGCTCACGTTATGGCCCGTCATACGATCCAGCGATTTTCGTTGGGAAGAAAGAACAGTGAGGCAAGTGTTGCTGGCGAAAGTTCTGGCTTGGAGTGATGAGCTGGAGTTCACCGCAAGCGTGTGCTGGCATATCGCCAGCACGCGTGCTCGAGCCATCCCTATGTCTCAGGCATCGATGAGGAGTGATGGGCTGTAATCATCCATTTTCCGTCCATGAATTCATAGGTGTAGGTGTAACGTGCGGGAATTTTGGTGCCATCGGCGAATGAAAAAGTATAAATGCCGCTGTCCGTTGCCATGTTACATCCGATCCTGATCACGCGCAGATCGATCGATCCTTTCGGCCGCTTTTTGAGAAAGTGCTCGAAATAAGCGGCTCGCTGCTCGTGTGTCAGGCGCGGTGTGTTCGACAGCGTCGGCAGCAGGATCGCATTTTCCGCATAATTCGCGGCAACTTTTTCGGAGTCGAGTGTTCTGAGCGACGCATTCCAGCGATCGAACAATTCTGCTACCTGCTGCTCGGTGATCGGAGCGCAGTTTACAGTGCCAGCGACGGCTTGCTGCAAAGATAAAGTGGAAAGTACCGCCGCGGCGGCAAGTGTAAGACGCATGCTTCATCTCCGGTTTTTGATTGCGCGATAGTTCTCGGCAGGGCTTCTCCTGACTGCTTTTGATTGCTTTCAGCGTCACTCTTGTGCCGTCGACGCCCCAGGTTCTCTGCAATCAATGGTCCGCCTGATGCAGCACCGCCATCAATTCGCAAAATCGATTGTTTGAATAGCACACATCCACGGCATCAATTTACACGCTAAACAGCGCATCCCTCGTTAGGAATCGCCGAGCCGGCCAAGCTCCTGCCGCGGCGCATCTCAGCAATCTGAAGTTAGGGGCTGCTCTCGATCAACGAGCTTCTTCATGACAAGTCGCGGCAAATGCAAAAGATAGGATGATTTGCCACGACGCTTTGCCCCTTATCGGATACATGGTTTTGCCTGTCCGGGAGGGTCGCCGCTCGCAGCCCTTCGATTGGACTTTTGCGGTTGGTGATTCCACTCAAGCAACCGAATATTTTTCGTGCCCGGCACTCTGATATGTCGAATTCCTCAAGCGAGTTCTGGAGGCCGCCGCGGGCTTCTTCCCACATGTTCGCGGAGTGCAATTTGGCTTTGCAAAATTGTGACCGCCTGGAGGGAAGAGCAAGCCAATTGAGCTTTTCTTTAAACAACTGACAATTTAGCGACGATGAGCGATCGGGCTCTCGGCGCTTCCGGGTGTTGCTGCGCGATTTTGCTGGAACGCAAGCTGAACCCGACCGGGCAGACACGTCGCAGTCAGGAGGCACGGCGTGCCCGAATCCCTTTTGAAGCACGGTGTCGACATGTCTTCCAGTAGCTCGTTCGAAGCCGCGTTCCAGGCAAGTTCGCCCACTGAAATTAACGATGTGCCAGTTCGGTCCCGTCCTGTCCAGCATCTGACACGCAAGAAGTTGGGCGTTGAAACCATGCGGCACCATCAAAGTGCCGTCAGAAAAAACTGGACGAAGCCAAACTCAACACCCTGGAGACTGTGAAAAATGCAACGGCAGGCAGTAGGCCATAATGTCCAGAATGTGAGGTTGCCTACAATCAAAACTGGTCAATTCAATCCTAAGATATCCGTATTACGCACTCAATAGTCTTTGCGATAATGATTGATCTTGCTTTGAAAGGTCACGACGTCAGATCTGCCCGCAAACATCGGAACACTACTGTTCTTTTCAACCCTCACGATAATTCTGGGGCTAAATCGGTATGCGTTTCAAGGGTCTTGATCTTAATCTTCTCGTCGCATTTGACGCTTTGATGACGGAACGCAACGTTTCGGCAGCGGCGCGCAGCATCAATCTCAGTCAGCCTGCAATGAGTGCCGCCGTCCGCCGGCTGCGCGACTATTTCGGCGATGACCTGTTTACGATGCAGAACCGGAAACTTATCCTGACGCCACGTGCGGAAAGCCTCGCCTCCGCGGTCCGAGAGACACTACAGCACATTCAACTCAACATTATTTCTGCAGATAGCTTCGCATTAGACGAACCGGAGCGACACTTTACGATCGCGCTTTGTGATTTCATGACGACAGTATTCTTCCGGAAAATCATAAAGCGTCTGGCAAGGGAAGCTCCCGCTGTCAGTTTCGAGTTAATTCCGCTCCCAGATAATCCGGACCAGCTTCTGCGGCGGGGCAAAGCCGATTTTCTAATTCTTCCGGAATTGTTTATGTCAAGCGCACATCCCAGAGCGAAGCTGTTCGACGAAAAGTTCGTGTCCGTTGGCTGTACGACGAATACGAAACTATCTGGTCAACTTACGGTCAGAGAGTATATGGCGATGGGCCACGTCACAGCTAAGTCTGGGGTTGGTCAACAGCAGTCGCTTGAGGACTTTTATTTATCGGAACGAGGTGTCAAAAGGCGTGTCGAAGTTGCCGTTCAGAGCTTCGGGATGGTGCCCGCAGCGCTATTGGGCACCGACAGGCTCGCAATTCTGCCTCTGCGACTGGTGAAGCATCTCGCACCATCTATGCCCTTGCGAATTGTGGAAAGTCCAATACCTCTTCCGGCGTTCACCGAGGGCATCCAGTGGCCAGCCTCGCATGAAAACGATCCGGCGAGCACCTGGATGCGTGAGATAATTCTGCAGGAGGCGGGCCGCGTAGCAAGTCCTTCGATGTGTCGCGAAAGTGACATTTAGGAGACCGAAATGAAACTGAACGTCTTTGAGTGGGTGCCGCCCACAAGATTACTGGGCGGATTTGGGCCTATTACGACGACGAGGTGCGGATGGACTTCCAGGGCTTCATGGGACTATGAGCTGAATTCGTTACCGCGGCGACTAACCGCAAATAGGCTCGCCAAGAGTGTAGTATCCCAATTGCAACCACGAACAGGCGTATCGGATGTTTCAAAGCAGCAGCCCCCATTTGACATTTAAGCGTGGTGGATCGTCATTTGATGGCATGATCGAAACACTCGGTACTGCCTTTGGTGAGTATAAAGCCGCGCTGGTCAGCCCTGTCGATGACTTCCAGTGGAGTCTGGATTTTTCGACCTGTGACTATGCCACCGTGATCAAGGGTTTTCATCAACACGAGTTTGAGTTTCAAATCCAGCCTACCATCAACGCTGTGCAGCATTTGTCGATTGTGCTACCGCGTAGCGGAGGCATGGGAGTGACCTACGCCTCGCGCGAAGCCACCGCTCGACCCGGTAAGTTGCTCCTATACAACAATCTTGAGCCAGAGAGCGTTGTGATGTATGGCCGATCGAACGTCATTGACGAGCTTTTGCTCGACTGGAATGTGATTCTGCAGACGCTTGATCAAACGTTCGAGACGCCATTCAGTGGATCATTGGACCTTCTGCCGGAATTGGAAACGTCGACGTCGGCCGGTCAAATGATCGGCTCTCTCGCGGAGACCGTCATTCGTGGGTTGCGCGATCCCTCAGTTCGATCCCCAATCGCAATGGCGCACGTCACTCAAGCTTTGGCCGACCTGATAGTACGCTTTGTCCCGCACAAGCTTTCGCACCTGCTCGACAGGAAGCCCTACATGATAGCCCCCAGGCATGTCCGGCGCGCGATTGAATATATGGAAGCCAATATCAGCCAGCCGATCAGAATGCCGATGGTCGCGAAAGCCGCGGGGGTGTCGACACGCGCATTGCAACTCGGGTTCCGTGCCTTCCGGGAGACCACGCCGGCCGCGTATTTGGCCATGCTTCGTTTGCGGGCGGCGCGGGTGGAGTTACTTGATCCGGCGAACGGGCATACAACGAGGGAAATTTGCTTGAAATGGGGATTTCTTCACTTCGGACGGTTCTCGGCGATGTACAAGGCAAGTTACGGGGAAAGCCCTTCTCACACGAGAAAGCGCGTCAGGGGTATGCAGCCCCGCTCTCGCCGGCAACCACAAACTGTGGTGGGCCATTCAATCTTGCGCAGATGATCTCTCGCGCGACAGATGATTGGATGCGTGTGGCGGCTTGCCGTGCGCGCCTCAGGCAGTCTCCTTAACTGCCCCGCTCTCCCGTGTCATTGAGCGATATCGATGTCTTTTCGGATCATTGCATGCCTCCTCTATGACCATCTTCATTTTTCGCGAACAGGATTCCTCCCGGACCGATTGTCTGGTATAGACCGGGCGCCCTGTCGCTGGCGCACCACTGCCACCCGCGTCAGCGCACCCGCCCCGTCATTGCTTGCCACGTGGAATGACAGGGCGCCTGTCGATCGAGCGCAATGATTGGCAAGAATGCAGGGGGGCAATTCCCTCGGCCGACCCATCAGCAATCGGTGTCATGGTATCAACCACGCCGCAGCCGGCGAACACCAGAGTGGATCACAGCCTGCATCGCGAGCCGTATGCCGCTTTCGATCCCATTGTTCGCCCGTCCTGTGCTGCCGACCGAAGCTCATCCCGGGACAAGAGAACCAAGCCGACGACGTTCTTAATTTCTTAATCAGCGTTGCTGAAGATGATTCGTGAAGGCAGCTGTGCTCGGACGGGGCATTCCGGAGCGAATTGCTACACCGTCAATGTTGCGAGGGCTTAGTCTCGCGCGCCTTCAAGGAGGCCGTCGTAGACGTCCATGAGCGCAGTGGTGATAGCCTGCCCGAGAGCATTGCCTGCTTGCCGGACTGCGTCTTCAGTTCCATCACGCGCAGCCTTTGGCGAGATCAAAACCCTGTTCGCCGACAATCTGCTTGGCAACTTCAATAGCCCAGATACCAAAGTCACCCCGGTTGTCGATCCCAATGCTTTCTTCCATTTTTCGTCCTATCCATTTATGCAGAGCGCTTTACACCTCCATTCCCGAAATGGCCGGCACTGCTGGCCATCGCCATCCAGCACTATGATGATTCGAATAAGTGTGAGCAGTCTTTCTCACAGTGCAAGCGGACGCTCCGTTGTTGGCCCATTGAGTTCAATAAGGACTTTAGTCGCACTTATCGGATGCAATCCATTCATCGCATGGATGCGCCACATCCAAATAATCGATTTTACGAATTAAGCGTTATGATCCATTAAAAAGGAACATCGTTTGATTACTATCAAATACATTGATGGCTATCGCAAGCGGTTCGCGAATGGACAAGTATTTGGTTGCAAAGCCGAACAGTAAGGAACCCAGCGCCACGAGCGATCCTATGGGCATGAGGGCTACAGCCGGCGGCAGACGAATGCCTTTTAGGCGCCCTCAACCCGGTGCCTTTCATCGCACAGCTGCTTCAAAAAACACTCGGAAGAGGAGATCTTTGCATGTGCTCTCAAATGCGGTGGAGACTATGCTGGGAAAACGAGCTGGAACTCGCCGATCATGTCGAACTCGCCAAGTTCTTTCGAGCGACCTATGGACCAACCGGGGCCTTTAATGCAAAACCATTCGAGGGAAGTCGAAGCTGGGCCGGAGCGAGACCCGAACTTCGCCTCATCGGCTATGACGTTGACGGGATCGCCGCTCATCTGGGACTGCTACGCCGCTTCATTAAAGTTGACGGAATAGACCTGCCGGTGGCTGAGTTGGGATTGTACGGGATACGCACCGATCTTGAAAGACTCGGAATAAGCCATTCAATCCGAGCCATGCTTCCAACACTCCAGGATCTCGCCGTTCCGTTTGCATTCGGCACGGTTCGGCCGGAGTTGCAAAGACATATCCGGAGGTTCGGCCGTTACGGTCCTGTGACGGTTTTTCCGCACGTTCGCGTGCGGTCCACCTTACAAGAGCCGCGCCTCGATAAGCCGCCCACACGCATCGATGACGCACTTGTCGTCGTTCTACCGATTGGACGATCAATGTCCGATTGGCCTTCTGGTTCGATGATCGATCGCAATGGACCGGAGCTATGACGCTTCTGGGTTGCCAATGCGCCGCATACGTCGAGTGCACCTAGGCAGCAGCGCGTTCATGGTCAACATCAGAGTTGATCCAAGCGCGGGCTTGCTTGGGGAAACCTAAAAGCCACCCTGCGGCCAAACGATCGCGAATCTAATTAGTAGAGAATTACATCAGGTCCCTCCAATGCCGCGTGAAATTCGAACCGATATCCAAGCGTTGCGTGGCTTGGCTGTTTTGCTGGTCGTCCTCTATCATGCACGTATTGGGCCGTTTACAGCTGGCTATCTTGGCGTTGACGTATTTTTCGTAATTTCCGGCTTTCTGATCACCAAGCTGGTCCGGACGCAGCTTGAGCAATCGCGCTTCAGCTTTTCGGAGTTCTATTACCGACGTGCGAAGCGTCTATTGCCGGCGGCCTACATCGTCATTGCGCTTACGACGGTCGCCTCGCCGTTTTTGCTTTCGGACGTGGGGCTGCAGGAGTTCCGCAATCAGGTCATAGGGGCCCTCACATTTTCCAGTAACATCGTTCCTTGGTACCAAGTGGACTATTTCGGCCCCGCCGCCGAAACGATGCCCCTCCTGCATTTTTGGTCGCTCTCCGTCGAAGAACAGTACTACCTGCTGCTGCCTCTCTTCTTGGCTTTGGCGCCGAGGAGATGGTGGCTCATCGGAATAGCGGCGTTCCTTGTCGCTAGCCTTGCGCTATGTTTTTATCTGGTCGCCCAGAACCCATCTGCTGTGTTTTATCTTCTGCCGACCCGATCTTGGGAAATGTCCATTGGTTCACTTGGCGCATTGCTTCCAACGATGCCAGTGGTGTCTGCCGTGCTTGTGAAGTTACGTTTCCCAGCACTCGCGCTTCTCCTCCTTGCCCCGATGGGTTTCGCTCATCCAGTCGTGGATGCCGCTTTGATTTGCTTGGCAACTCTGACCTTCCTGCTTGCGCGCACCCGGGACAACATTGTCGTGCGAGGCATGGCGAGGATTGGCGACATCTCTTACTCGCTCTATTTGATCCACTGGCCCGTGCTTGTCTATATGAGAGCTGTTTGGCTGGCGGAGCCTCCGGCGCTTGCGATCTATGCGGCCGTTGCTTTCTCATTTGTTGGAAGCTGGGCGCTTTACTCGTTCGTGGAGGAGCCATTCCGACGGGGGTACGTCATGTCTCGTCTCCGGCTGGTCTCAGGATTGGCGGCCGCATCGGTCCTTCTCGCCTTCTCGCCCTCCGTTGCCATAGCCACAACCGAGAACAAGTTTGATTTTGCCACCATCCGGCGGATCAACTACGGTCTCGCGAGAGCGTGTGATTTCAAACCCGGTCCGCCTCCTCAGGACGTCCCCAAGAGCTGCCAGACCACAAACAGACCAGAATTGCTGGTCTGGGGCGATTCATTTGCCATGGCGCTGGTTCCCGGCTTAGCCAAAACAATCGGCGAAGGCGGACTAGCTCAGCTCACAATGAGCGGATGCTTCCCGGCCATCGGCGTTGCTGCGGTTTCAAAGGAGTTAGCGTCACCCTTTTCTCGTGCCTTCGGCGAGGATTGCATTGACTTCAATGACCGTGTTTTGGCCGTTTTGAAAAATCGGCCGGAGATCAGTACGGTGGCTATTTCAAGCCCTTTCGATACGCCTGTATCGAATGAATATATGGTGCTTAAGAGGAACGGTGAGACTTTCACCGATGCCAAGGTCTCGCAATATATAACCATTGAGGGGATTAAGGCCCTCGTCGAAGGTGTTCGCGCGTTAGGCAAGCGCGTGGTTGTGGTTGCTCCTCCGCCAGTCGGAAACTTCGACATTGGCGATTGCCTGGAGAGGAAGGCGAGGGGAAGCATTATGCTTGGGCGCTACAGCGACTGCAAAATAGATGTCAGTGAATACCGTCGCAGACGCGCCCGTACCCTCGAGCTGTTAAACGAAGTGGCGCTCAAGGCCGACGTAGAAGTCGTTTCCTACCACGACTTTCTCTGCGACGGCACAACATGCAAAACCGAGATTGACGGCAAATTCCTTTACCGAGATAGCGGTCACCTTTCCTATGAAGGATCTGAGATCATCGCTCGCCAGACAAATCTTGCTGAGAGGCTGATCAGGGCCGCTCGTTAGAGCGTGTTTGGCCAATGCACTCCTTCCATTTCGAGGGAAGAGGCAGGCGCCCTGGTGCCACCTATGCGTCGTAACAAAAATCGATAGGAGACAATATGCCAGATCAAATCGCAGATAACGTCATCGCCATGATCAAGAAAAACGCTGCTGCGCACGGCACCGACAAAGATCCCTCCTTGAGCGACGACGAAATAACGACTGAGACCGAACTGAGCTCGCTCGATATCGATTCGATAACACTGGCGGATATCCTCTGGGATCTAGAGCAAGCCTATGACATCGGCATCGAGTTTAACACCGCCGAAGCTTGGGCAAATCTTAAAAGTGTTGGCGATCTCATTGAAGCCGTCCGCGCTTTGATAGCAAGGGAGGCTTGAATGGACAGGCGCGTCGTTATCACTGGAATAGGCGGCCTATGCGGGCTCGGAACCAACCACGCCTCCATCTGGGACGCAATGCGCGAAGGGCGTTCAGCTATCGGCCCAATTGCCAATTCAGAACTTCACGAGTTGAAGGGCATGATCGGCGCCGAGATCAAGACGCTACCGGAGCATGGCCTAAATTCGAAGCAATCCAATTCAATGGACCGCTTCAGCTTGCTTGCCGTGATTGCCGCACGCGAAGCCGCAAGACATGCCGAACTCTCCATCGACGAAGGAAATACCTATCGCATCGGTGCGACAGTAGGTGTCGGCGTCTGCGGCTGGGAAGCGGTCGAAGCAAACTATCGTGCTCTTCTTTTAGATGGCGCTCGCCGGGCTGCCATCCTTACTGCACCCAAGGTTATGCCGAGTGCTGCCGCCGCTCACGTCAGCATGAGCCTTGGCTTGAGGGGGCCGGTTTTCGGCGTCACGTCAGCCTGTGCCTCGGCCAACCATGCCATCGCCTCGGCGGTGGATCAGATTAGACCTGGCCGCGCCGACGTCATGCTTGCTGGCGGCAGCGATGCCCCGCTTGTGTGGGGCGTGCTGAAGTCTTGGGAAGCACTGCGTATACTTGCACCCGATACCTGCCGCCCCTTCTCGGCCGACAGAAGAGGCGTGGTATTAGGCGAGGGTGCGGCCATCGCGGTATTGGAAAGCTATCAACATGCCGCACGGCGCGGTGCCCCAATTCTTGCTGAAATCGCCGGCGCTGGTCATTCCGCCGATGCGTTCGACATCGTTGCGCCTTCCGTCGAAGGGCCAGTGGCAGCGATGCGAGCCTGCCTTTTAGATGCTGAGCTGAATGCTGAGGACGTGGATTATGTAAATGCGCATGGCACTGGTACCAGAGCCAACGATCAGATCGAAACTGAAGCGATCAAACGTGTCTTCCGGCATCATGCCCACTCAATGTCCGTCTCTTCAACCAAATCCGTGCATGGGCATTGCCTCGGCGCGTCGAGCGCGCTCGAGATGATCGCCTGTGTGATGGCTCTGCGCGAGGGCGTCGTGCCGCCGACCGCCAATCACCGCGAGCCGGATCCCGCTTGCGATCTCGACTTTACTCCCAATGTGCCGCGCGAGCGGAAGGTACACGTAGCGCTGAGCAACGCCTTCGCCATGGGTGGCACGAATGCCGTCGTGGCATTCAAGCGGGTATAGAACCGGGCGTTTTCCTCGCCTTGCCTGTTAATGATTCCGTGCTGAACGTCGGATCTTAGTCGTCTTGGCGCGAGCTGTGCCAGTGGCTCTCTGACTTGGATGATGTTGTCTGCTGGCGCCCGTGAGGTTTGGCCGATCATCGGCGCGTCGATCATGAAGGACGAGAGGTAGTCAATGAATGTAGCACCACGGAACTCCGTAGATTCTCATCGAAAAGAGGATGATCATCTTGCACGTCATCTGTCCAACCGGCACCTCCAGCTTATAGCCATCGGAGGCGCAATTGGAACCGGTCTTTTCATGGGATCAGGAAAGACCATTTCGCTCGCCGGGCCCTCGATTTTGCTCGTCTATGCGATCATCGGCTTCATGCTGTTCTTCGTCATGCGTGCGCTTGGAGAAATCCTGCTATCCAATCCGGACTATCGTTCGTTTGCGGATTTCGCCGGGGATTATCTCGGCCCCTGGGCGCAATTTTTCACCGGCTGGACCTACTGGCTCTCCTGGATTGTGACCGGGGTGGCCGACGTCGTGGCCGTCTCCAGCTACGTGTCATTTTGGATCCCAGATATGGCGCTCTGGATACCGGCGCTTGGTCTTATATTCACGCTTCTCGCCCTCAACCTGCCGACCGTACGCAATTTCGGTGAAATCGAATTCTGGTTTGCGCTCATCAAGATCGTCACCATCGTGTCGCTTATCGTTACCGGTGCTTACATGCTTTCCACAGGCCTCACACTGCCCGATGGAAGCAGGGCATCGGTCTCGCATCTATGGCTGCATGGCGGCTTCTTTCCGAACGGCTTCCACGGCTTCGTTGCCGGTTTCCAAATTGCTGTGTTTGCCTTTGCGGGTATCGAACTCGTTGGAATGACCGCGGCAGAGACCAAAGACTCGACCCGCAACCTGCCGAAGGCAATCAACTCGATTCCGGTCCGTGTGGCACTCTTCTATCTCGGTGCCCTGTTCGTCATCCTCACGGTCATTCCATGGAATCAAGTCGATCCGAATTCGAGCCCCTTTGTCGCTATGTTTTCGCTTGCCGGCCTCGGTATTGCCGCCCATGTGGTGAATTTCGTCGTACTGACCTCGGCGGCATCAAGTGCCAACTCAGGCATATATTCAACATCGCGCATGGTCTACGGACTTGCGACCCTCCGGCTGGCGCCGGGCTTATTCGGCAAGTTGAACCGAAGGAAGGTCCCGGTAAATGCCTTGTTCTTCTCGTGCGTCTTTCTGCTGGCGGGGATCGGCCTGCTTTATTCCGGAGACAATGTCATCGAGGCTTTCACGATCGTCACGACGGTTTCTGCAGTGCTTATCATCTTTATTTGGTCGATCATCCTTGCATCTTACCTGCAATATCGCCGCAAGCGGCCTGACTTACACGAAAAATCGACCTTCAAAATGCCCGGCGGACGTGCCGCTGTCGCGATGGTCTTCGGCTTCTTCACCTTTATCTTGTGGGCTTTGGCGCAGAAGCCGGACACGGCTATCGCCTTGAAGGTTACGCCGCTGTGGTTCGTATTGCTCGCAATCGCCTATGTAGTAGTCAAAAAGGCACGGCGCTCGCGATTGCCCGGCGAGGGCGTAAATGGTCTTGATCAAATATGATGAAGAGTTTCCGCCGGATAAGAAGCTGCGAGACGCCAGTGCGCCATGCTGCCGATGCGTCGTCCCCTGATCGCCTTTTCCGAAGACCTGCTCGTGTAACTCAAGAAAGTGGCAGATGCGCCACCGGGTTCCTGGTTCGTATTGGCGAGTTTGTAGGAAGAACCACGAATTGTCAGAAACACCACACGGCCGGCTGCCAATCAAGCACCGGAGCTGTTCCTTCGCTATCTTGCAAAGGCTCAAAAACGAACCGCGGGCCGGCCTAACAATGCGACGTTCAGCACGCCATTTCGAAGCCAGACACGACGGTCGCTCCTTTTAAGCTGGCCAGCGGACGGACCTCAAAATCTAAGGAGAAACATGCAAGGTTCTCTAAATTATAATTTGCGAGGCGGTTGATCACGGCAGAAGGTCCGGATGGCTGAGAATGTCTTCGCCCATCCGCTGTTCAGCAGTCCCTGCCACTTATCCTGTCGGGTCGGCGGTCTCGGCGGTCAATCGCTTGAAGATTGGCACCAGCCGCGGATGGCGGCCGGCGGGTGGATGCTGAATATCGACCGTGCGACCTAATTTTTTCTGCCGCTTAAGCCAGTCGCGTAAGGTCTCTGCGCAGATATGGTCCACATAGTGCAAATCGCTGCTGGCGATCCGGACTGTGCAACCAGCTGGAAGCGATTCCAAAGTATTAAGGAGCGCGGGAACATCCCTGCAAGTCGCAACGCCACCAAGCGTCAGATGAACCGTCTCAGCATCTTCCATTCGATCGATAGCAAGCTTGCGCCGCAGATAAGGAAGGATCTCGAAAATCGAGAGCGTCAAACCTAGAGCAACACCCACGAGCAGGTCTTGCAGTACGACCATCGCAACAGTCGCAATCCAGATGCCCACGGGAAGCCAACCATGATGATCGAAGAGATCGCGCACGTGATGAAGGCTGATCAGCCGCCAACCCGTCACGAGCAGTATTGCGGCCAGGGCCGTCAGCGGCACCATGGAAAGCAATTGCGGCAGCAACACCGTAAGGCCAAGAATCCAGACGCCATGCAGGACAGCCGATGCCCGTGTACGCGCCCCGGCTTGGATATTTGCCGAGGAGCGTACGATAACACCAGTGATCGGCAGACCACCGAGCAGTCCGCAGAGCCCGTTGCCAATACCTTGTGCAAAAAGCTCCTTGTTGAAGCGTGTGCTGGCGCCGTCATGCATCCGGTCGACAGCCGCAGACGACAGCAATGATTCCGCACTGGCGATGACCGCAATCACCAGCGATGTGACGACGATTCCAGGCTGAGCCATATTCGCGAAACTTTCCACTGTCGGCAATGAAATGCTGTTTGCTAGAGATGCAGGAACCTCGACCCTGGCAATCGGTAGCCGCAATGCAGCCGTTAATGTAGTTCCGATGGCAACGCCTACCAGCGCACTCGGGACCAGCCTCAGCCGGTTGGGCCTGAATTTTTCCCAGCCGATCATCGCGAGCAAGGAAATCAGCCCTATAAGCAAGTCGACGGATTCGCTCGTCATGCCGCCTCCCCAAAGATGTCCGAATGTTCGTTCCATCGCCACGACGTTTTCAATGCCCCCCGCAGCCGGTTTGGCCCCCATCAAAACGTGTATTTGTCCGAGGATGATCAGAATGCCGATACCGGCGAGCATACCGTGAACGACAGCGGGCGAGATTGCCCGAAACCATGATCCGATCTTCAGGAACGCGGCAAGGATCTGCAAAAGCCCAGCAACGATCAGGACCGGCCCGAGCATGGCCACTCCATATTGTTCGACAAAGCCGAAGACGATGACCGCCAGACCAGCGGCAGGGCCCGATACTTGCAGGGGCGAACCCGCCAGCAAGCCCACGACAATGCCGCCGACGATGCCTGATATCAGGCCCATGGCAACAGGCACGCCAGAGGCAACTGCAATTCCAAGGCAAAGCGGGATAGCAACGAAAAAGACGACAAGCGACGAGGCGAAATCGCGCGAAAAAGCGAAGCTGTTATTGGTCATGGCACTACTCCGCTGCAACTGCGGCTAGGACTTGCGGCCGATCGCGACCGGTAACGGCGACCGGTAACGGCCCGTCCTCGCGTATCTTTGTGAAGCGGGCGGCCGACCCGTCGTAAACCTCCACCTCTCCCGTTTCGATATCGAAAAACCACCCGTGCAGCGTCATGTCATTGGTCGCAAGCCTTGCTGCAACGGAAGGATGTGTGCGCAGGTGGTCAAGCTGAACAATGACGTTCTCCATAGCGATAGCGCGGACCTTTTGACGTTCGGAAAGGTCGGCCGGATAGGCTTGGCAAACGATCGAATGCGCAGCGTAACCATGCTTTAGCCAAGCGGCGACGTTGGGCATGGACTTTAGCAATTCGGGACGGCAGAGCCCTTTCATCGCGCCACAATCGGAATGGCCACAAACGATGATGTCTCGAACCGCGAGAGCTACGACGGCATATTCTATTGCTGACGAAACGCCACCGTTTGCGGTTGAAAATGGTGGAACGATATTTCCGGCATTGCGGCATACGAACAGCTCACCTGGTCCTGACTGGGTAATGGTTTCGGGCAAGACTCGACTGTCGGCGCACGAAATCATCAAGGCGTGCGGCTGCTGTCCCTCTTGCGCAAGCTTGCGGTAAAGTGCCTGGTAGTTCGGGAACACGGCACCGCGGAAGTTCGAGATTCCTTTTAGTAGATCACCCATAGCAAGTCCTCATTGTCGGGGTGGATGGAAGCAGGGCGCGCGCGATCGTCGGAATCCGCAATCATTTCGCAACTGCGAGATGGAAGTGTGATACGCAAAGAGGATGCCAAGACGTCGATCGCCTCGTTTATTTCGCACTAATACGAGCATGCTCAGTCATTGACGACAGCTTGTCGCTGTAGTCATTCCAGACATCCAGTGAGCGCGAGCGCTTGATCGTAGGTCCCCAGATCAATGTGATGCTGCAATGCAAAATTTTAGAACTTCATAGTTCCTTGCTTGCTCGGATTGAGGCGCAATGCCGAGTCTGGGAGCCATGGTTCTACGCCCGCTCGTAAGAATAACGACGAGTAGGGGCGCGCGACTACGGACCAGCACCGCAGTATCAATGCGAGGTTCTGACCGACAAGATCGCCGCGGCCAAAGCCATCGCAGCTAGGCCTGCCGCCCCGATCGGCAGCACCGACAAGTCATAATTTGCAATAAGCCTGCCGCCGACTACGGTACCGCCGGCAACGCCCACGTGCATTGCGGTGACATTCGCACCGATTATAATGTCGCTCGGGCTTCGGCCGAGATCCGCAATATCGCTCTGGACGATCGGCGAAATCGACCAGCTCGCGCATCCCCAAATTGAAAGGCTGGCGAAAAAAAGATGCTGCTTTCTGACACGCATAGCAGCAACGTTGTGACGAGATAGATTGCAGGGCTCGCGACCAGCGCGAGCCGACGACCTGCGAGGTCAGAAAGAATACCGGCCAGCACGCCCCCCGCCATGCCCGACGACCCGAAAACGGCGTAAAGAAAGGCCTCCCAGTGTGGCCCGAAGAACCCCTTGCTCGCGGCGTAAGAGGTCAAATAACTGAAGAGGGTGAAATGACCTGCAATGAACAAAATAGAAACACGCTGCGCCATCATCTGATTGCGATCCCGGAAATGAGCTAGATACAGTTTGCCAAAAGGCGAGCGCTTGCTCGGCGACCCGACATTCGGTAGCACGACGATTACAAGCCATATAGCGACGACAGATAGGCCAATCATTGCAAGGCCTACGGCGGCGCCAACCAATCAAATGTGTAATCCACACGCCCAGAGGTACCCCCAAAAAAAGCGAGCCGCTTATTCCAAGGTACACGGAGGCTATGGCACGAGCTCGATATCTTTCCGAGACGATCTGAACTGCACAACCGACGGCGCATACCGATATCTGCGCGCAAGCCATAGCCGTGATGATCCTCGAGGCGCTTATTGGGAGCAGCCCCGATCCACCGATCACAACCGGCACATTGCTCCCTGCAAAGATTGACATGGCCGCGAGGAGCGTCGGTTTTACATCGAAGCGATAGGAAATCAGTGTAGCTATCGGCGCGAAGAACGCGTAGGTGACCGAGAACACTGAAATGAGGATACTTGCTTCGGACTCGCCTACTCCAAGGCTGCCGGCTACATTCGGCAGCACCCCGATGAAAACGTTCTCGGCCAATCCGGTGATAAACACAGCAGTAGTGAGTACGAGAATTCGATTCATACCGCCAACTGCGCTGGATTGGCCGGCGCTTGCGCGGTCTCTTTTCCACCAGCTCTGCCCGATGCTCTCATCAGTCCTCGTATGCCCTGACTTCAATCAGTTTTTTGCGGGCCGAGATGGGCTCCTGCCTCATACCGATTGGACGCCCTGGGAACAGTTTGCAACGAGATCGGCTGCGTAAAGTACTCGTACTTGCCCGTCAGCACGCCTTGCGTGAATTGAAGCGCATGCTTGCCAAAGAACCACTCTTCAACAGCATAGCCGCGGGTCAGTTCGATTGGCGAGGTAAGGTTCAGTCCGGGCATTTCGATCCGATTGACCGTCGTCGGCCGGTTGCATAACAGTCTGAGGTCCTCAACGTGGATCCCGAGCGGGATCTTTTCGAACAAATCGCCAGGCAGAGCGTCGCTGTTCGACAGGTCGACTTTGGTGAATGGCAAAGGGCCGTCGGGTCCTGCCTTTCTAGAGAGGAACTTTTCTACGGCGTGGACATGCGTCGCAATCCCGGGATGGGAATCCCATTTCGCGTAAAAATCAGAGCGTAGTACCTGCCAGTCTGCAT
Organism: Rhizobium sp. BR 314; assembly: GCF_047445805.1. Taxonomy (NCBI): domain Bacteria; kingdom Pseudomonadati; phylum Pseudomonadota; class Alphaproteobacteria; order Hyphomicrobiales; family Rhizobiaceae; genus Rhizobium; species Rhizobium sp. BR 314. The sequence goes on from NZ_JARWLA010000025.1 coordinate 69,533, forward strand.
AGAGTGAGTCGAGATCGCCCCGATCAAATGAATTCGCGTGCCGGCACTCGTACGGGACCGGATACCGGGAAGTCCCGATGATCGATGTAAAATTGTGAAATCCACCCTCGTTGGTCCGTTGTCTCAACTCGTTGATCAACGGAACCCACACATCCTTGGTCACAAAGTGCAACGACGAGTGTGCCAAAGCCAGGTCGTATCTCTCATCAGGGACGAAATCCTCGATTCTCCCTTCGATCACATCGATATTCAACGAATGTTCGTCTGCAACCGATCGCAGTTTTCTGACCGCGCTCGATGACGGTTCCAATGCAGTTACCGCATGCCCCCTGAATGCAAGAAAGAGAGCGTTCCTGCCTTCGCCGCATCCTAGGTCGACGACCATTGCGTTTCTTGGCAGTTGCTGTTCTATCTCATAGACTTCGACGCTTGGCCCGCCCATCGTCCAGACGTTGGGATCCGAATAGCCTCGTTCCCAAAACCGCTCGCTGTTTTTCATTTAGGAACGTACCTTTCTTCACGGATTTTCACGTGGTCCGAGAAGAGATGATGCGCTATCAGGTTGCTGTACTTGTAACCTTTCCGGGTCAGAGCAATGGCGCCATCGCCCCGCAAATCGATGCAGCCTTCGACTTCCAGAGCATCTATCACCTCCAAAAAATCGGCGCGGAGGTCCCGTCCGAATCGTCGTGAATAATCTGCTTCTGAAAGCTGGTTGAGCGTAAGGTTAAGTATAAAATATCTCAACCGTTCTTCGGATTCGTCTAATATAACTCCGTATTTCAGCAAATTCCGACTAGTCATCTCGAGATGTATATAATCGTCGATGGCTTTGCCGACATTCTTCAGCGCGACGGCATAGTCGAGGCTGTAGTGATATTTCCCGTTATAACTTCGCGCGCCTGCTCCGATGCCTATCATCGGAACACCGAGGAAGTCAGAGGTTTCCTGGCCGTAGGCGCTGGTGCCTTCTGGAAGGCAGGTAAAACGGGTGAAAGATTCCTGTCGATACTCATTGTCCTGCATAAAATCGACATTGCTGTCGTAGATCTCATATTTGAGGCGGTCTTCCACATATTCTTGCGGTCGAGATCGCTGCTGCTTTTGCATAGCAGTGAGCGGCCGGCTGATCGCCGGATAAAGCGAAACGGTTGTTGGCCGAAAGGACAAAATCTGCTCCAGCGAGCGCTTCCAACTTTCCGGCGTTTGACGGAAGAGGCCGTAGATCAAGTCGAGATTGAAGTTATCGAAACGCTTGCGAACTGCTTCAATGGACGAAATCGACACAGAAACCTGATATGGGCGGCCGGACGCTCTCAGTTCGACGGAATCCATCGTTTGGATTCCCATGCTGATCCGGTTCACGCCTTGGTTCTTCAAAAAATCCAGCAGTTCCCCCGACACAGTGTCGGGAGATCCTTCGACGCACACCTCGGTCGAACGGTCGATATTTGGAAAGCCATCTCGAACGGAAGAGAAAATCTGGGCCAGCCGATCGATGGGCAGGAGAGTTGGGGTTCCGCCGCCGATATAGACCGATGCGACAGATCTGTGACCGGCAAATGTTGCATAAAGGCTTATCTGCCAGCAGATCTTTTCGACATAACGTCGAATAAGATCCTCCGTGTGCCGCGTGGTCAGAAAGAGCGTGCAATAGGTGCACCTATATCGGCAAAATGGCACATGTATGTATAACGCTACCGGCGCCTGGTCGTTTGAATCCCACACATCGCTCAATCGAATGTTTTCAAGCTCTTTATATGTCCGTTTTGGGGGGTAGCTGTATACATACGCCTTGAGGTCGCCTTTGCCGATGGCTTCCCTCAAGGAATTTGCAAATGATTGCATGCTCCTTTCTCCTGCGGCCGGCACTATTCGGCAATCTGCGCGAGGTCGGCGTCAAGGCGCTTGCGCACGAGATTTGGAACGGTTGCAGTCTTGATGGCATCGAGATTGGTGGGGCTGTCGCCAACTTGAATGAGGGCCACCATGCCCAAGCTCATATGCGGCGTGCATTTCACCACATAGGCCCCGGGCATATCGAGTTTTGCGCGATATTCCTCGTTCGCTTTAGATTTGAACTCCGGTGCGCCTTTTGGGATCAAACCTTTGAACGTTTCGACATTGTGTCCCTTATCAACCGGAATAAACGTCACCGTGTCGCCTGGTGCGATCTTCGTGAAACCTGGCTCAAAAACCATTGCGCCGTCCGTGCCCCTGTTCAACATCCGGATTTGGTGGTCCGCCGCCATCAGTGGCATCGCTGATGCGGTCAGCATCGCCGTTGCGACGATCGGACAGATTTTCAAACCCATTTCTGATCTCCTTTCGCGATAGCCCGATTAATTGTCCGCCCGAAGCTTTAGGCGCGAACGGGCTGACATTCCTTGAGATCGAGCAATCTTTGATCAATTTCTACGTCAAGCCCGCGCGCCGGTGTCCATCCGCGCGCGGACGAAGTCGCTGCGGCACTCGAGGGGCGCCTCATCCGCGGGTGATCAAAGCGCAGTTGGATGCAATCAGGTGATCATCAAACAAAATCGCGGCGTTCGTTGAGAGAGATCAAGGACTGAGTGCCCGTCACGTGCGAATAGTTCCCAAAAGTGGCGAGAAAGGCGGCCGCCTTTGGCGTGGTCGTCTGTACATCGGGAAGCATGACATGAATTACACCGCTGAAACCATGCTGGTTGCGGTCGGGGCTTTTTTGGCACTGGTCGGCGCGGGGGTCGCTCATGACCAGCTTTTTGCAACCCACATGGGGATACTGTTCTTCTGTTTGCTAGCGGGCACGGTACTGCTTCTGCGGCGAATTGATTTTTCCCCCGTGACAGTGAGCGCCAAACCCAAAAACGGAGCCTATTTTGACGAGGTCATCCGCTATGGATTGATTGCCACCGTCTTTTGGGGGGTGATCGGCTTCCTGATCGGTGTCGTGATCGCCCTGCAACTTGCCTATCCGGATCTGAACGTCGCGCCGTATTTCAATTTTGGTCGCTTGCGCCCACTTCATACCTCTGCCGTCATCTTCGCCTTCGGCGGCAACGGGTTGATAATGACCTCCTTTTACGTCGTCCAGCGCACCTGCCGAGCCCGGCTCTTCGGCGGCAATCTCGGTTGGTTCGTGTTCTGGGGATATCAACTTTTCATCGTCATGGCCGCGACCGGCTATGTTCTCGGGATCACGCAGGCTCGCGAATATGCCGAGCCCGAATGGTATGTCGACATCTGGCTCACCATTGTCTGGGTCGCCTATCTTGTCACCTTTTTGGGAACGATCCTGAAGCGCAAGGAGCCGCACATCTATGTCGCGAACTGGTTCTATCTGAGTTTCATCGTCACCATCGCCGTGCTGCATGTCGTCAACAATCTCGCGATGCCGGTGTCTTTCCTTGGCTCAAAGAGCTATTCGCTATTTTCGGGCGTGCAGGGTGCCCTGACACAATGGTGGTACGGCCACAACGCCGTCGGCTTTTTCCTGACCGCCGGCTTCCTTGGCATGATGTACTATTTCGTACCGAAGCAGGCGAACCGCCCAATCTATTCCTATCGCCTGTCGATCATCCATTTCTGGGCCCTGATCTTCATGTACATCTGGGCTGGTCCGCATCATCTGCATTACACGGCATTGCCCGATTGGGCGCAGACTTTGGGCATGGTCTTCTCGGTGATGCTGTGGATGCCTTCCTGGGGCGGCATGATCAACGGTCTGATGACTCTTTCGGGCGCCTGGGACAAGATCCGTACCGACCCGATCATCCGCATGATGATCGTCGCGATCGCCTTTTATGGCATGTCGACCTTCGAAGGCCCGATGATGTCGGTCAAGACGGTCAACTCGCTCAGTCACTATACCGAATGGACCATCGGTCACGTTCATTCCGGCGCGCTCGGCTGGGTCGGCATGATCACGTTCGGCGCCATCTACTACCTGACGCCAAAGCTCTGGGGGCGCGAGCGGCTTTACAGCCTCCGTATGGTCAACTGGCATTTCTGGCTCGCCACGCTGGGCATCGTTATCTACGCCGCGGTGCTGTGGGTCGCCGGCATCCAGCAAGGCCTGATGTGGCGCGAATACAATAGTCAGGGTTTCCTCGTCTATTCCTTCGCAGAGACCGTGGCTGCGATGTTCCCCTATTATCTTCTGCGCGCCGTCGGTGGTGCTCTCTATCTGGCAGGGGGAGTGATCATGGCCTGGAACGTCGCAATGACCATCCGGGGCCGCCAGCGCGACGAAGCCGCGATCCCCAGCGCTTTCATCGCCAAGGCCGCCGAGTGAGAGAAACATGTCAATACTCGCCAAACACCAGATCATCGAGAAAAATGCTACCCTTCTGCTTGTCGGGTCGCTGTTGGTGGTCAGCATTGGCGGCATCGTCGAGATCGCGCCGCTGTTCTATCTCCAGAACACGATCGAGAAGGTGGAAGGCATGCGCCCGTACACGCCTCTCGAGCTGGCCGGGCGCAATATCTACATCCGCGAAGGCTGCTATCTCTGCCATAGCCAGATGATCCGACCGTTCCGCGACGAAGTGGAGCGTTACGGCCATTATTCGCTCGCCGCCGAGTCCATGTATGACCATCCGTTCCAGTGGGGCTCGAAGCGCACGGGACCGGATCTGGCGCGTGTCGGCGGTCGTTATTCCAATGAGTGGCACGTCCAGCATCTGTCCAACCCGCGCGAGGTGGTGCCGGAGTCGATCATGCCTACTTACGCCTTTCTCAAGGAGAGGGAGGTCACGGTTAAGGATATCGGCATGGATCTCAAGGCGAACGAGGATGTCGGCGTACCCTATAGCCAAGACATGCTGGCGAATGCGGAAGCCGACATGCGGGCGCAAGCCGATCCAAACGCAAATACGACGGATCTGCTGGCGCGATATCCGAAAGCGAAGGTCGGCGATTTCGATGGCGATGCCGCCAGGCTGACCGAGGTGGACGCGCTCGTCGCATATCTGCAAATGCTCGGAACGCTGGTTGATTTCTCGACTTACGACGATGCCACCGGCTATCGCTGAGGTGCCTCCGTGGAAACATACACTGCAATGCGTCACTTCGCCGACAGTTGGGGGCTCCTCGCACTGGCCTTGTTTTTCGTGGGGGCTATAGCCTTCACGCTCCGGCCAGGCAGCAAAAAAGGCGCCAACGAAGCCGCTGACATACCTTTAAAGGACGATTGAGATGTCGGACAAACCTATAGACGAACTCAGCGGCGTCGAAACAACGGGCCATGAGTGGGACGGCATCCGCGAACTCAACAATCCCATGCCCCGATGGTGGGTGTGGACATTCTATGCCACGATCCTCTGGGCCGTCGGCTATGCCATCGCCTATCCCTCCATACCCCTGATCAGGGATACCACCAAAGGACTGATCGGGTTCTCAAGCCGGGCTGAACTGCAGCACGAAATGAACAACGCCAAGATTGAGCAGGCTCGCCTCGATGTTCTGATCGCCGCGAAATCCGTTGAAGAAATCGATGCCGACCCAACGCTGCGTGAGTTTGCAATTGCAGGCGGCGCCTCGGCCTTCAAGGTCAATTGCGCGCCGTGTCATGGCTCCGGTGCCACCGGCGCTCCGGGGTTTCCCAATCTAAACGACGACGATTGGCTATGGGGCGGCAGTCTTCCCGCCATTCAACAGACAATCGCTCATGGCATCCGCTTCGATGCCGATCCCGAGACGCATGTCTCTGAGATGCCCGCCTTCGGTGATGTACTCGAACGCACCCAGATACGCCAGGTAGCCGCTTACATTTGGGCCTTGACCAACACAGTTTCCGATCCGGCAGCGGCCGACGCCGGCAAGCAGGTATTCCTCGACAATTGCGCCGTCTGTCATGGCGAAGACGACAGGGGAAAACAGGAGTTTGGCGCACCAAATCTCGCCGACGCGATCTGGCTTAAGGGGCGAGGGGAGCAAGCGATCATCCGCCAGGTGACCCTGCCCAAACACGGCGTTATGCCAGCTTGGTCTGCCCGGCTGGGCGAAACCACCGTGAAGGAGTTGACGGTGTTTGTTCATTCCTTGGGCGGTGGAAAATAGAAAAGAAAAATCACGAATTCACGTGCATCACAATCTTTATGGCCTGATGGCGATACGGTCAGCAGTCGATCACGATCTTGTCTCTCTACGCAATGCGGTTGCGTTCGGACAGCCAGAAAACTTGCTCGTAGAACTGAAAAAGTTAGCAGCGTTTTGATTTCACTCAACGATCGCAAGCTAGCAAGCTGCTATTCTCCGGGCCTGGAGGACGTCCCTTCGTGCTGTGGCTCGTAGTTCCTCCGGGCCACACCCCCCTCCCGGAGTGTGGCTCTCCTTTTGATTGAGCCGATAGGCTTGCTTTTTCTCTCCCGGACTTGCGTCGAGAACGCTTGGTTCGTCAAATGCAGGATGAGGATCATCAACAGGATGGTATGCGATGATCCTCACCATAGCTCCCATGACAGGTGACGATCGCATCGAACGGACAGGCGCCGACGACGTTGGTGTCCGGCGCAACCGTCAGCCGCTTTATGCCGCGCGAAAGAAAGTGTTTCCAAAGCGAGCGCAGGGTCGGTTCCGGCGATTCAAATGGATCATCATGCTGATCACGCTCGGCATCTACCATCTTTCTCCGTGGATTCGCTGGGACCGAGGTCCATATGCGCCCGACCAGGCGATTCTCATCGACCTCGCCTCTCGTCGCTTCTTCTTCTTTTTCATCGAGATATGGCCACAGGAGTTCTTCTATGTGGCCGGTCTGCTTGTCATGGCTGGCTTTGGCCTGTTTCTCGTAACGTCGGCGGTGGGGCGGGCATGGTGTGGTTATGCCTGTCCACAGACGGTATGGGTCGATGTCTTCCTTGTCGTGGAACGCGCGATCGAAGGTGATCGCAACGCGCGCATGAAACTCGATGCGAGTCCCTGGACACCGGACAAGATTGCAAAGCGGGTCGCCATACATGGCATATGGGTTCTTATCGGCGTCCTCACAGGCGGCGTATGGATCTTCTATTTCGCGGATGCGCCATCCCTTGCTGTTGCCTTATTCAAGGGCCAGGCGCCGGCCGTCGCCTATGCCACGGTCGCCCTTCTCACCTCGACCACTTACATTCTTGGCGGGCTGATGAGGGAACAGGTCTGCACCTACATGTGTCCGTGGCCCCGCATCCAGGGCGCGATGCTGGACGAAAATTCCCTCGTCGTGACCTACAACGACTGGCGCGGTGAGCCGCGCTCCCGTCACGCCAAAAAAGCCCAAGCGGCGGGCCTGGCTACCGGCGATTGCGTGGACTGCAACGCTTGCGTTGCCGTCTGTCCGATGGGGATAGATATCCGCGACGGTCAGCAAATGGAATGCATCACCTGCGCCTTGTGCATCGACGCCTGCGACGGTGTGATGAATAAGCTCGATAAGCCACGCGGCGTGATCTCCTATGCGACGCTAAGCGAGTATGCCGCGAACATGAACCTGGCGACGAATGGTGGCGCGAGCCCTGTGCAACCGCATCTCGTGCGAAACGCCGATGGCGACTTCATCGAGAATATCCAGCACTTCAACTGGCGCGTGATCTTCAGGCCGCGCGTTCTTTTCTATGCGGCTGTTTGGGCAGCGATCGGGGTGGCGATGCTCGTGCATTTGGCGCTCCGGGAGCGGCTGGAACTGAACGTGGTTCACGACCGCAATCCGCAATATGTCCTGGAGTCCGATGGATCGATCCGCAACGGCTATACGCTTCGCGTGCTCAATATGGTGCCGATGCCGAGGAGAATCGATATCCGACTGGACGGCGCGGAGGGAGCGACGATGAAGATCCCCGAACTCTCGAAGGAGGAAGGCCGGCACTTCACTGTCGATGTGGATCCGGACGCGGCCACCTCGCTCAAAGTGTTCGTCACGCAAAAGGCCAAGCCGGAAACAATCAAGGAATTCCTGTTCGTCATAGAGGACGAAAATCATGCGGATCGGGCTACGCACCGGGCCGCCTTCAACGTGCCGGGAGCGCCGAAATGAGAAGCCAAGTTATCACCGGAGGTCCCTTCACCGGCCGCCATATGCTGATCGTCATTGTTGCGTTCTTCGCCGTGGTGATCGGAGTGAACGTGACGATGGCAGTTCTCGCTTCCACGAGCTGGAGCGGGCTTGTGGTGGAAAATACCTATGTGGCAAGCCAGGAATTCAACGGCAAGGCCGCCGCCATGCGTGCTATGGCGAGCAGCGGCATTTCGGGCGATCTGTTACTGCGCCGCGATGTCATTCAGTACGATATTCATAACCGTGACGGGTCGCCGGCGGTGGTTGACGACGTGACGCTGACGTTCAGAAGGCCCGTGGGCGACCGGGAGGACTTCGCGCTTGCACTGACGAAGACAAGCGAAGGCCATTTCGAAGCGAAACATCGCATTGAGGGAGGCGACTGGATCGTGGAAACCGTCTCGCGCAGAGACGGTGTCACGGTAATGCATGAGGCTAGGCGCATCGACACGGCGGAGTTTGGACAATGACCTGCTGCACGATGGACGCGGAAAGCGTCATGACAACGAGCAATAGCTGCGCCAGTGCCGAGGAGATCGTCCTCGCCAGCCATCCGCTGGGGGAGGGCCTTCGTCAATTGGACCTCAGCGTTCCCGATATGCACTGTGGCGCTTGCATTTCGACCATTGAACGGTCCTTATGCAGGTTACCCTATGTAACGCGCGCCCGGGTCAACCTGACTGCGCGGCGGGTCAGTTGCACCTATGTCGAGCACCTTGATAATGCTGTCGTCGATCCGTCGGGTATTCTGTCCGCGATCACCGAAGCCGGGTACCGGGCGCATATTTTCACTCCCGCCGCGCCCCAGACGAATAGTCTGCGCAATCAATTGCTCTTGGCCGTTGGTGTCTGCGGCTTTGCCGCAGCCAATATCATGCTGCTCTCGGTATCGGTCTGGTCCGGTGCAGATGCAGCAACGCGAGACCTGTTTCATTGGATTTCCGCGATGATTACAGCGCCGGCCCTAATTTATGGCGGCCGTTTCTTTTTTCGATCGGCTTGGAATGCCTTGAAGAATGGGCGCACCAACATGGATGTGCCGATTTCGCTCGCTGTCACGCTCTCCTATGCCGTATCGTTGTGGGAGACGATCCATCACGGAGAGCATGCATGGTTTGACGCCTCCGTGTCGCTGCTGTTCTTCCTGCTCATTGGCCGCACGCTCGACCACATCATGCGGCAAAAGGCGCGAGCCGCGGTCAACAGCCTGGCGAGACTTGCGCCACGCGGCGCGCTGGTGATAGCTGCCGATGGGAGCAAGCGCTACACCGCGATTGAAGATATCAGCATCGGTGATCATGTTTTCATCGCTGCCGGCGAACGCATCCCCGTCGACGGCGCCGTGACCGCAGGTACGAGCGAGCTGGATCTCTCTATTGTCACGGGCGAAAGTATACCAGTTGCTGTCGCGAACAGCGCGGAGGTGAGATCTGGTGCGATGAACCTCATGGCGTCATTGACCATTCGCGCGACGAAGACGGCGCAAAACTCGCTGCTTGCGGAAACCATCAACCTTATGGAGGCAGCAGAAGGAGGCAGGGCGCGCTATCGCAGGGTCGCGGATCGTGCAGCCGGCCTTTACGCTCCGGCGGTTCATTTACTTGCGCTGCTTTCCTTTCTTGCCTGGGGCTCCCTTGGTGGAGATTGGAAGCATGCCATGCTTGTCGCCGTCGCGGTGCTGATCATCACTTGTCCTTGCGCGCTTGGTCTAGCAGTGCCGGTCGTCCAGGTTGTTGCCGCAGGCAACCTGTTTCGCCGCGGCATCATGATCAAGGACGGCTCCGCTTTGGAGCGTCTCGCGGAAATCGATGCCGTCGCGTTTGACAAGACCGGCACGTTGACGATGGGCCAGCCGCGGCTCGTCGAGATGGTGGATGTGGGGTCGGAGGAAAGGGCGATCGCGGCCGGAATTGCTGCGCATTCCCGCCATCCGCTCTCTCAGGCGTTGCTGCGGAGTGCCGGCGGCAAGGGGCAACGGTTCGACAGCGTCGTCGAGATACCGGGCGCGGGCCTGGAAGTCGAAACCGCCAGGGGGCTATATCGTCTCGGCCATATGGAGTTCGCTTGTTCGATCCCGCCCCGAGAAGAAAAAGAAGCGGATGACTCGCTCTCCGAGGTCGTTCTGTCGAGGAACGGTATCGCACTTGCCCGATTCTATTTCGAAGACACGCTTCGCCCCGGAGTAGCCGTAGCCATTCGTCAGCTCGGTCTTGCAGGGCTGCAGACGATGATCCTGTCTGGCGATCGGCAAGCCGTCGTCGAGTCGACAGCGCGGCTATTGCATGTGGATCGCTGGATTGCGGAATTGGATCCGAAACAGAAAGTGGAAGAGTGCACACGCTTGGCCGAGGCGGGCAACAAGGTCATGATGGTTGGTGACGGCATCAACGATGCGCCGGCACTTACGGCGGCGCATGTGTCGATGGCTCCCGCGACTGCGTCCGACATTGGCCGACAGGCGGCAGACCTGGTTTTCCTGAATGACCGTCTCGACGCGGTTCCGGAGGCGATCTGCGTCGCGCGGCGCGCGGCAGCTTTGATCCGTCAGAACTTCGCCCTTGCCATCGGTTACAATGTGCTCGCTGTTCCCATCGCTATCGCGGGCTATGCGACGCCGCTTATCGCCGCCGTCGCCATGTCGTCGTCTTCGCTGATCGTCGTGACGAATGCATTGCGACTCAACCACTGGAATCGGCGGGAGCAACTTAGGCATGATGGCAAACATGCAGCCTCAGCAGGAGGGTCCATATGAATATGCTGATCTATTTGATCCCGCTGGCATTGTTCATGGGTACGCTCGGGCTGGGAGGCTTTCTGTGGTCGCTAAAGAGCGGACAGTATGATGATTTGGAAGGGGCTTCGTGGCGCATCTTAGTGAGTGAGGATAATGCGCCCGAGGGGGCGCAACAATCGACAAGCGCCAGTGCAGATGACCCGACGAAACTGCTAAATTCCCAACTGCCTGGAATCCACAGACGGTCTTACACGAAGAGGTTTTTCCGAAATGATGATTCGAAACCGCGTTGAATTGCGCGAGGCTTTCTGCCCGGATAATCCAACACGTCTCATGCCAAACGTCATTCAAGTGACTGAAACGTTGCGAAATTGCCACACAAGGCCAGGGTTTGTCTGCGACAGGCAGTCCAATTTTCTTTAGTTGAGCCGCCTCAAATCCTGACGTGCCAGCCGATGTTACTGCTCCTCGATTCACGAATTTCAGATCGAAGGAGACAAGAATGACTTCCAAGGACATCATACGGGTCATCATCGCTACTGCAATATTGGGTATCGTGAGCACCGCGCACGCTGCCGATCTGACGACACCACCAAGTAGGGCTCCCATTCCCGCGGCAGCCAACAGAAACCCATGGCAGATGCGGCTGCGCGCGCTTGGTGTGATCACTACTGACTCTGGGCGCGTCGACGGCTTGCCGGGTTCGGATCTTTCCTTTTCGGACACGGTCGTGCCGGAATTCGACATCTCGTATTTCTTCACCGAGAATATCGCCGCTGAACTCATCCTGGGCACAACCTACGCTAAGGTGCATGGCGGCGGCTCGATTTCAGCGCTCGGCGAGATCGGCAAGACTTGGCTGCTGCCGCCAACGCTCACCCTACAATACCATTTCACCGACCTTGGCGCTTTTCGGCCATATGTCGGCGCCGGCCTCAACTATACGCTGTTTTACAACCAGTCGGGAAAAAGTGCTCGCAGCCTTGATGTCAAGAACTCCTTCGGTGTCGCGCTCCAGGCCGGCTTCGACTATATGATCGACGATCACTGGGGTGTGAACGTCGACGCCAAAAAGATCTTCCTAAGGCCTGATTTCGACGCCAACGTCGGCGGGGCCAACGTCAGCGGCAAGGCCAGGCTCGATCCATGGCTGCTTGGCGCGGGCGTAACCTATCGTTTCTAGGCCCTCATAAAATCGCTTGGTGTTTAGCGACTTGCGTCATCCAAGGCTCGACCAGCGTTTGGATGGCGTTGGCGTTAGTGATGCTGGGTACGTGCATGCCGACTTGGTCATCAACTTTATGAGAAGATCAAGGTCAACTCGAAGTGGAGTAACTTGAGAAATGGACAAATTCGCAAGCAAGTCACAGCACCGCCGAGCACCCAAAGAGTTCACTTGAGCCTCGTATCCAGGTGCGGCCCGAATTCTGCTCGTACGAATATCGCACGACATCGACGCCGAGGCGCAAAAGGAGGGGCTGGATTACGTAGTCGCAAATGCCCGTAAGGGGGCGATCTCTATATGCCTATGGGAGCATGACATTGCGGGTTCTCGTTAAGGGCGCCGGAATTGCCGGCCTAACAGTAGCACGTCAACTGTGCGCGCGCGGCGCTCACGTAACAGTCTCCGACCCGCATCTTGGATTCGGGCGCTCTGCATCCTGGCTCGCCGGCGGCATGCTGGCGCCCTGGTGCGAGCGGGTAAACGCCGACGAGAGAGTAATGACGTTGGGGAAAATGGCCGTGGAATGGTGGGATGCCGTCCTGCCCGGCCAAGTCATTCATAAAGGGACACTGGTCGCCGCACCTCAGCGGGATTCGGGCGAACTCGGCCGCTTTGCGGCCCGTACGTCTGGGTATGAATGGTTGGACGAAGATGGCATAGCCGAGCTGGATCCCGCCCTTGCACAGCGTTTTCGCAGGGGTCTGTTCTTCCAACATGAAGCTCATCTGAACCCCCGTCAGGCGCTACGGACGTTGAAAGAGCTGCTGTCGGCAGCAGGCGTCGTCTTTACTAGCGATGATGTGAGCGAAGACGATTTCCCAGATATCGTTGATTGCACCGGTGCTGCCCGCATCGGGCAAAGTCGCGATCTGCGCGGCGTGCGCGGCGAAATGCTCTATCTGCATACAGAGGAGGTCATGCTCGCCAGGCCTATCCGCCTGCTGCATCCTCGCTTTCCCGTCTATGTCGTCCCTCGCGGCGAAGGCCTGTTTATGGTCGGGGCGACGATGATCGAGACGGAATTCGACGGGGCGATCACCGCACGCTCGACGATGGAACTGCTGAACGCAGCCTATACACTGCATCCGGCCTTTGCGGACGCCACCGTGGTCGAAACTGGCGCCGGCATCCGCCCGGCCTTTCCCGACAATTTTCCGCGCGTGATGCGGGACGGCAGAGTCATCCACGTGAACGGCCTTTATCGCCACGGTTTTCTGCTGGCGCCCACAATGGCGGCCGAAGCGGCCGATCTCGTCTTTTCCGATCGGACGAAGCAAAGGAGTTTCCAATGCACCTGATCATCAATGGCGAAACGCAGTCCATCGCCGCTAAGACGCTTTCGCAGCTTTTGGCCGCACTCGACCATGAAGGCGACTGGCTGGCAACAGCCGCCAACGGCGAACTGGTTCATCGCGAAGATCGCGACGAACATATTTTCGCCGACTATGACAGGATCGAGATACTGACACCCATGCAAGGAGGCTGATCGTGCTCGATCTCTATGGAAGCCAGATTGGGTCACCCTGCTGCTCGGCACCGCCCGCTATCCCTCGCCAGCCGTCCTAGCCCATGCGGTCACGCGCGCCGCAGAGTCTTGATCGCATCGGGGATCGAAGGCGCGAATCGGCAGCATAGCGCTTGTGGTGATCGTCGGCTGACTGTGGAACGCGTCGCCGGTCTTCGAGAACGGGGCGGATAGTGCTGCAGTGGTGAGGGATACTCTATTGCATGCGAATCCTAAGCTGAACCAGGCGATGGATCGGAGTAAAGAGGCCTAGAGGTGCCCTAAACAACATCGCGCATTGGGAGCCGAAGCGCCGAGACACTGCACCCATGCCTGAAACGAAAAAATTTTGAACCAGCAAACAAAATGGACGCTGCGGCAAAATTCGGGATGCGTGGCTAACGACACGTCACGGTTAATCTTTTAGAAAATAAGCATAATCGCAGTGCAGTTAAGAGAGAAATGCAGGACAGGTCTACAACAAGTCAACCTTCAGGGGACGTCTCATGGAACCTCATCTACCCACAACAATACAGATCAGCGCCCCTCAACATGCCGCGAATAATCCATATCGCGTCATCGAGGGCGAGGAGGTGCTTTCCGTGGCATTCCGTGAATTCGTGCTGACGGCCGTCGCTGCCGGTTGGAAGGAGCCGGAGGTCGCTTTGACCTTGGCCGACATCGCAGATGACTACGTTATGGCTCTCGCTCGAAGAGCTGCGGCCAATTAGTATTGAGTTCCATCTGCGTTCATCTGTGGTATCCCGCAAGATGGCTGTTAACAACTCTTCATCCAGCCGGCCGGCAAGTCGCTTAAGACGAGATGGTTTGCCGGCGGTATAACATGCCGAAGGGCTCCCGTTGCATTGTTGCAAAGAGAAACCTCAGGCCGTCTTGCTATAATGGCGCCCCGATTCCCTCACATAGGCATCGAAAGCTGCTGCAACGGCGCGGATCAGGAAGCGCCCGTCTTCTCGCAAACGAATGATGCCGCCCGCGTTTTCGATTATTCCGTCGCTCTCGAGCATCGAGAGCCTGGGGTTGCCGTTAAGAAGCGCGTGTGGGTCAAAACCGTATGTGACGGCCAACGCCGGGACGTCGACCTGCAAGTCGCACATCAGGCGTTCGATGATACTTGCCCGCAGGCGATCTTCGGCCGACAAGCGCCAGCCTTTCGTTGTGGCCAAGCGGCCGGATGCGATCCGCTTTCCGTAACGATTGGGAAGTACCTCGTTTTGAACATAGCCGCCTGGCATGCGGCCAATAGCTGACGAACCCAAGCCGATAAGTGCCTCACAAGCATCGGTCGTATAGCCCTGAAAGTTGCGATGCAATTGCCCGTCTGTCTGCGCGGTTGCTAAACTGTCGTGCGGCCTGGCGAAATGATCGATCCCGATGCGGCGGTAGCCTGCCGCAACAAGGTGTTCCGAAATTGCCTTTGCCTGGGAAATACGGCTTTGCGCATTGGCGAGAGCGGCTTCGTCGATTAGCCGTTGATGCTTCTTGAAGGAAGGTACATGCGCATAACCGAAGACTGCGAAACGGTCCGGCCGCATCTCGATCGCTGCCTTGGCCGTTTCGATGCAGGATTGAACCGTCTGGTTTGGCAGGCCATACATAAGATCGAAATTGATGCTGGCGATGCGCGCCCGGCGCAGCTTAAAAACCGCCTCCATTGTCTGTTCTTTACTTTGGGTGCGGTTGATCGCCCTTTGGACCGTCGGATCAAAGGTCTGTACCCCGATACTAGCACGGTGCACCCCTACTTCCCCGAGAACCGTCGCCATCTCCTGATCTAGCGTCCTCGGATCGATCTCCAACGCGATTTGGGCCGAACCGGTGAACTCGAACTGCTTGTGCAGAAGCTCAATAAGCTCAAACATTTTCTTCGGCCCGATGGTCGTTGGCGTTCCTCCACCAAAATGCAGATGGTCGATCCTAACCGGCGCCCCGGTCCTTGCGGACACGAGGCGTACTTCCTCGCGCAGCATTCGCAGGTAGTCGACGATCGGTCGGCTATTGCGCGCATTCGTGGTGTGACATCCGCAATACCAGCATATCGACGGACAAAACGGGATGTGCACGTAAAGCGATGCCGCTTTCTCCAGCGAGACAGCGCTAAGCCAATTCTCATAAGTGCTATCGTCAACGTTGGGGGAGAAACACGGCGATGTCGGATAGCTAGTGTAGCGGGGTAGGCGCTCATCGCCGTATTTTTCAATAAGTGCCGATTGCATGCGAAATCCTTCTACGGAGTACTGGCTAGAATGCGGCCATTCTAGGCACACGCTTTGCATGGCTCTTTGATCTTCAACAAAGAGCGCGACGGATTTCTTTGAATTATTTTCAAAATCGCGGCGCCGAGGCAAAGGAGGCGCAGCATACTCGATGAAAAGAGTTCAGCTTAGTTTTGATCTGCCAGCGAGATGCTCGGCATGATGACAGTACCTTTTTCCCTGGTGGATCACAAAATGCATTCACAAGGCGCTGGCGGGCTCGCTTGGATGCTTGTCCGGTGGCGGGGCAGACCGATCGTCGCCTATAGTGTCGCCGCCGCTGCTCCATTCGGCGTCCTCGCACTGAGATTGGCCCTGTCGCAGTTCACCAGCGACGATCTTACCCTATTGCCGTTCATTCCCGCTATTCTCGTGGTCGCAATCATCGGCGGCGGAAAGCCGATTTCTCTAGCGGCGGGCATGTCGCTTGGCGCTGATGTCCTTGTTCAGCGGCTGAGCGATGCGGCTTACGCGACGGTCTTTGAACTGGTTTCCTTTGGCGTTGCGGTGCTTCTGATTGCTTGTCTGGGAGAGGTGTTGCAGGCGACGAGACATGCCATCATCGAGAGTGAGATTGCCCCCACTGCGCATCTGACATCGATATTGGACAAAGTGCCCGATGCGATGGTGATCACGACCCGCGACGGTAAAATTGTGTCCTTCAACGCCGCCGTCTTGCGGCAGTTCGGGTATGCAGAACAAGAGCTCGTTGGCGCGAACCTGCGACTGCTGATGCCTGATCCTTTTCGCGCCGTCCACGGCAGCCATATGCAACGGCAACTTGGAAGGGGCGAAAAGCGCGTTCTCGCAGATCAAGCAGTTGTCGGACGCAGGAAGAACGGATCGACGTTTCCCCTCAAGTTAACCGCGAGCCAGCTGGAATCGGGTGGTGGCTTATTTTTCATCGGCTTCCTAAGAGACCTTACGGAGCGGGAAGAGGCTGCTGCTCACCAGCAGCGGATCCAGGCGGAATTGGCAAGATTGGCCCGCCTGAGCGAAATGGGCGAAATGGCATCCGCCCTTGCGCATGAGCTGAACGAACCGCTGTCGGCGATCGCAAATTACGCTTTCGGGTGTACGAAGCTCTTGAGCGACATGGACAACAATGTCCCAACGGTCATGAGAAACGCTTTGCAGGAGATTGAACGTCAGTCCCTTAGAGCGGCAAAAATTATCAAACATCTCAGAGAGTTCGTCACGACAGGTGAAACGGAAAAGGGCCTCGAAAATATCCGCACGCTGGTGGAGGAAGCAGGCGTCCTTGCGCTTGTAGGTTCCCGAGAAAAAGGCGTCAGGACTGTCTTCGAATACGTGCCCGGCGCCGAGATGGTGATGGTCGATCGTGTTCAGGTCGAACAGGTCATCATTAATTTGATGCGAAACGCCATAGAAGCTATGCGCCACGTCGAGCATCGTGAGCTTACGATCCGCACGATGCCCACGCAGGAGGATGAAGTCGCCGTTATCGTGGAAGACACCGGCAAAGGCATTCCGGAAGAAATTGCCGCGGAGCTCTTCGAGCCATTCGTCACGACAAAGCCAAGTGGAATGGGTGTCGGCCTTGCGATCTCGAAACGTATTGTCGAGGCCCATGGAGGTGAAATGACGGTCTCAAGAAACGCGGCTGGCGGAGCTACTTTCCAGTTCACGCTTCCCGCCTATACGGAAGGACAAACGTGTGAAACCGACTGACTATACGATCCATATTGTCGATGATGAAGAGCCGGCGCGCAAATCGTTTGCCTTCATGCTGACCATGAACGGCTATGCCGTCAAGGTGCATCAATCGGGAGCCTTGTTTCTTTCCTTTGCGCCGGGCATCCACAACGGAATTCTTGTTACGGATCTCAGAATGCCAGAGATGTCAGGTATAGATCTCATCCGTCAGCTTAGCGTGAAAAAGATCTCAATTCCGTCAATCGTGATCAGCGGACATGGCGATGTGCCGGTGGCAGTTGAGGCGATGAAAGCCGGTGCGGTCGACTTCATAGAGAAACCCTGCGAAGACGCCGTTATCATTGAGGCGATCGAACGAGCGTCGGACCATTTACATGTTAATGGCGCTAACGTCGACGAGAGCCTTGCCATTCAAGCGCGCATCGAAACCTTGAGCGAGAGGGAGCGCCAAGTGCTTCTTGCCGTCGTGGTCGGCCTTCCGAACAAGTCGATTGCACATGATCTGAATATTAGCCGCCGCACGGTGGAGGTTCATCGCGCCCGCGTCATGTCGAAAATGAGAGCAAAAAGCATCCCGCATCTGGTTCGTATGGCTGTTGCGGTGGAGATGGGGCCCTTCTAGCTTCGTAGTGTTGATCTCGCCGCATTCGGGGTCCTGCCGTAACCTTGCGAACGGGAAGGGTCGTCATGGCATCTGTTTTCCCAAAAACTCTAAATTGATCGTCATTGCTCGATGACGGGATTATATAATCGAAGGCAACTTTGGAGGCGCTTTCGCGGACTTAGCGGGCCCATCCTGCGCGTCGAGACGTCTTTGCCGAAAGACTCGCCCGCATTATTTTCTGACCGGGCGGCGCCACGATTTCTTATGACGACGACAAGCTGCTGCCTCTAGTGATGAACACCCTTCGAAAGGGATCGGAATAAATCGCCGGCAATTCGCACGAGATGCCGGTTAAGTGTTTACCCTTAGTGATAAAACCGAATTTATCGCTCCCATAAGAACCGGCAATCTTGCCCCGGAACATGGGGAATACCAGATGCAGTCGAAATTCATGCCCGCAGCACAGCCTTGGACCTCGCCGACGAAAATTGTGGGGCCGCAAATTGGGGGAGCGCACATCGCCGTCACATATGAGCGCGGCCAAGAGATATACGCCCAGGGCGGGAGCGCCGATAAGTGCTATCGGGTTTCTACCGGAGCTGTTCGGGTATGTCGCATCCTTTCCAACGGGGGGAGGCAGGTCGTCTCCTTCCATGTCGCGGGGGAAATGTTCGGCTTCGAAGCTGGCTCTCAGCATCGTTACTTTGCCGAAGCGCTCGCCCTGACAAGAATAGTGGCGTTTGAACAGGGCCTTGCTCAGCAGCGGCATTTGCCGGAACTCCTTGCACTTGCTCTTGAAGCTATGGAACGTGCTCAGGAACACCTTCTGCTTATCGGACGGCAGTCTGCGATTGAACGGGTGGCCACATTTTTGTTGGATCTCTGCGAGCGCCTGGGAGGCACTCGGCAGTTTAGATTGGCCATGTCGCGGCAGGACATTGCGGACTATCTCGCCTTGACGATCGAGACGGTATCGCGTGCCATGAGCGAGTTGAAGGAACAAAGCATAATCAGCCTGCGACATGCGCGAATGGTCGACATTCGGAAGCCTGATGCACTTCGTTCGCTCTGTGGCCATGTTGCCGGACTATCTTAGCTCGGCGCGACCTGTGCAATGCAGGACGTTGCGGCCTTCGGGCGGAAAATCGCGATTTGCGCCCGCGTGTCATTTCATCTGGGACATTGTCTTGCGGGCCCACGTCAACTTGTTTCAGGTCCTTGTCTGGAACTGATGGCGTGGCCCGTAAACGACGGTCACCTTCCGTCAGGCGCGCTTCAGAGCCTGTCAGCAGGAGTTTTGTGGATCGATGCCGATCCCGTTGGTAACGACATCGGACATTCGGGCATTGGCCTGAACGGCACGACCGTCCCGCATCATCATCAGGAAACCCTCCGCCACCATGCCTGGAGCGAGGGGCCAGGTGCTGCCCCCAACAGGAAGGAGATCAGATCGTAGCGGCTGTCGTCCACCGCGAGATCCAAACCGAGAATGGCTTCTCCGTATTGCCTAATGGCCTCAAGACGCCGGCGCCGGCGGCGTCTGGAAAAGAAAAGAGGTCGCCCTTCGGCTGGATTGATCCGGTGGCTGAGATTATTGGCCGCCACCATGGCCTGTCGTCCCTGCCTGCGAACAGCGCCGTCCGCGAGCGTAGCGGAAGCCGGAACATGTCCCGGCAAGATCGATCGCACCTGCTATTTCGAAGGCCGATGCGGTGTGCGAGCAGGGTCAGCGCGGTGTCGTTACGAACGATGCCGCAGCCCTCAACGGCAGCCTCAGCGGCCTTCGCCGCACGTCCGCTGAGCGTCTCGGCATCGTCAAGCCAGTGGCGCGGGGATGCCGATCCGGCGCGCGATTCAGTCGGGTTCAAGGCCGAGCCCCGATTCAATCCGGGCATTCTTGACGCGTCAATCGGGCACCGCATGGCCGAGACCTACCAGAGAAGACGAGCGCTTCCCTGATTGCCGCCCAGCCCCCAGAAAGCCGCAGTAAGCCTTTCGCTTTGACGCTCTGCGAGCTTTACGATGCGCTCGACGACCGGTTCCGTCATTTAAAGACAGGCACTATCCCGTCCGCTTCGCGCGAGCAAGCCGGCCATCACAAATCGCTTGGTTTTACGCAACAACCGGAGAGGGATAGCCGATAAGGCTCTCTGGGAAAATCATCACCAGGGTACGGTCCTACTTTTCCTGCTAACCAAATGGGATATAAGCGGACACGAAGATGCGCCGACCCTTGGCTCGGCCGTTCACATCGGAACCAATGACGATTGCCGCTGACTTCATAAAGGAGCTTGAAGGATGTATTCGCGAATTCTCGCTGAATTTCAAGGGGATCGTGGTGGTTTGAAAATGGTCCCAGCGAGCAATCGTTTGTCGCTGATTAAATTAGATCGCCGATCTCGCAGCCGTGATTTGACTTCATCGTGCATCGGATTACTGAAGCAAATTGGCTAAGCTCTCTAAAGTTGTTATAACCTGACAATGTTCCCCTCGGAACGGACAGAAGACGACCTCAAAGGGGCAAAGGCAAGCAGTTCAAGTCCGTCCACGGCGATCCACGCTGACCGGCGATTGTTGAAAAGTAGGGACAGGCGGTGACGCAAGATCTAGAAAGTTACAAAAGTGCGAGAGGCCTCGTAGATACCACCGATCCGGAAGTCGACAAGCCGATCTACCGCAAGCCCGGTTTTGACGGGAAAGTTGCGACGCTAGGAGATATGGAAGAACTGATCAGCGCATTTTTAAAAAAAACGCGCGAGGCCGAGGGCCTCGCTCGCGCGGATCTTGCGCCAATGCTCGGTCTGTCGACACCCGTGTACGGACGTTACGAGCGGGCGTTTTCAAGGATGACGGTCACCCGAATGATCCATCTCTGTGAAATTCTCGGCTTTATGCCCATAGATATGCTCTTTGAAGCGGCGCCCCATCTTTGGGGGCGCACGCCTGAGGAAGCCGAGGATCGTCTCACTCTGGACCGAATTATCAGAACCCTTCCGAGCGAGGCAAAGCGCGATCTCGTTCGGCTGCTGAAGCGTATGGTGCCTCAAGATAACGGGAGCTAATGAGACATCAATCGCAGGTAAGCTTGGCTGTCTGGTAGGCACTCCGGCAACGGAAAGCGTCGGTCTTCACCGCGATCTCGCCGCAAAGTGGTTTTCATGATCATCTTTTTAAAGGAACCAGCGCCACAACTATAGAATCCTGGACCTCACACTCACTCGTTTTCCGGTCGGTCACCGCATGCGCCGACATCGTCGCTCACTTTGATCGTGGCGCATGAACAGTGTCGACTAGAACGCTGCACCGCTTAAGAGCGTGACCCACCAGTTAAGTTTGCCCGGCCATTCGAGTGCTTTGCTCAAGGTCGCGGCGAGCCGCCAGACCGAAGACCGAGCGGGTAAGATACAATCTGCCCGCGGCTGCGCGCTCGGCCATTGCGCGCAGATATCCGCCGGGCGAACTGACCTCCTGCCGATTTGCTTTTTCCAGAATAACTGCCACCGCCACCGCTGCTTGCTGTTCGCCCATTGCCTCCACGGCGCCACGGCGGGCATCCTCTGAGATCCCGACGAAGCGGCACAGCATCGGAGTCAGCCGAACAAACTCCTGGAAGCTCTTGGGAGTGCATCCAAGCTCCGCGAGGGCCGGGGCCGCCCGCAAGACATCCTTAAGCGCGATTAGAGCCTGCCGCTGAGGTTCTCGCTCGCTGACTGAGCCTCGCCAAAGGGTCGCGGTTTCTTCAAAAGCCGAGCTGCTGGCGGCGCTGGCTTTTGGAAAACTGTATTGTCCGACATGAGCCGAACCCTCTCGAACATTACTACTACGTTTTGATTGATAAGGAGGTGTAGTCTGTTTCTGCATGTCGTTTTCGACAGGCACGCATGTCGTTTTCCCTGCGCCGAGTTGGTCTTGAGGTCGCGGGTCAAGCCGCATCAGTCGGTCCATAGACCATTCAAGAAGGACAGTCGCACGACGCAGCATCCGGTTGGATGCTTTGGCAGCAATTCCGATATAATTGCTGATGCGCTCGACCCGGTCGGCAATGCGTTGGCGCATTGTTGCACTTACATCAGCGACAGCAGCGAGGGCACAACGGATATTGCGCAAGGCGCCTCGGTACCGTCGCAAGGCAGCTTCGGTCGCCCTCTTCTCCGCTCGGATGTCTTTTACGAGGCGAGTAAGCTCGCCATATCGCAGGACCAATATTCGAAGATCGACCCCGCATCCATCCGTTATGACGCCATCGCTGTTTCTGACGGGATATCGCTTATAGTTTCCACTGTCCTGCATCGTGATCAAACCCAGATCGAAAAGCTTGGAAAGCATTCGACTGACCCGGCCGGCCGAACGCCCGACCTCAAATGCCAATTGTCGGTTCGATTTGAACACGATTGGCCGCCCCGACGTATCGAAAGTATCGGCGGGGGCGGTGTTGATCAATATTAGCAACAGATGGCTTTCCGTTCCATTTATCAGGCCTGTGCAGGTCAGATTTTGAGCAAGCACAGCCAATTGGGCACGCGTCACCATTCCGATTTCTGCCGATTTTGCCCAGCGCCGGAATTCAGCCCTTTGGGGCGTTATCTTACGGCCGACCGGCCGTTGGCAGGTGGTCATATCTTCCATGTCCTCGTCTCCGTTCGGGACCAGGCAAAGCTCCGCCGTTCACCAAAGTGATGTTTTTTGTTGACAAGGAAGGAAGGGTCTGCGACAAAGGTTTTGGCTAATTTATTCTCTTACAGACCCGCTTCCGGATTGCTTCGGGAGCGGTTTTTCTTTTTCTGGCCGGTTTTTTCTCTCCATTTCAGACCCGACGCACGCGTCGGGATGTTTGCGGTCGATACGCGAAAAGCATATCCCAACAAATCAATTTGGCGCAAGATATGTACGAGTTTGAGCTGCTACTTGAGGTCGCAGCGGGATAGTGACTAAACTAACGCATTGATTTTATTAATTGTTTTGAAAGTCTAAATGCCATTTCGATACCGTTTCGACCGATCAAATTTGGTTCGCCTTACGGACAAAATTCTCAAATTGGCCGATGCTCGGACATGGAGCCAATGACGCTTGACCGAAAACGCAATGCTCCTCCCGTACTTGACGTTGAGGATCAGCGTGCGAAACGTGGATGGCTGGATGAATAGCGACAGCCCGCTTTCCCAGCTGGTCATCATCGACCCGGGGGCTATCACAAGAGGCGGGAGGATTGTGCCGTGCGTGGTCGACGTAAACTCCATCCCCTCATTTTGGGTTTTGAGATCTGATCTCCTGGAGCAATGATTACCCGAGGTGCGTTGGATCGCCATCTCAGACCTGCAAACGGTGCGCGCGTTTTCCGGAGTTCCCTGAGATCTGCCAGCCTATTTAGCGGCAGCGCCACCGCAGCAAATTCATTAAGGGGTTGCCGCCTGGCAAATGAGTGAGTGAGTTGAAACCGAATACCTAAGCTTTTGCCGCCATGCCCGCGCGATCTTTCGCGAGCGTGGCGGTCGGATTTATTGTATCAAACCGCGATTTTCGCTCTCTTCGAGCACGGGAGAGCGACGATCAATGCGGACTTGCAAGCTTGCCAGTGCCCCGGCAACTATAAGACCCTTTGGCGTCATATCGCCGGCCGTGGCAAAGACTGGATCGAGCACCGGCCGGCAACATCGGAAGCGTGCCGCCGCATCCGCAATCGTGATCAATGGGGCACGATAAGGTTGTCCGCAGTCGCCTCCCACAAGGACAATTTTCCCCGCCAGAGGCTTTGGACAGCCATCAAAGATTGTAAAGGCGGTTAGCCCATCACGCAACGCTTCTTCATCTACGAACAGCGAGTGCATATCGTCAAAGCGGATCATCTCGATTAGCCTGCTACCAATCAAGTCATAGATCGGAGCAATGCTTCCATCCTGAAGCTCAACCGCCCCAAAACGGGCGGTATCCGACTCTAACACGTACACGATATTTTTCATTTGCTTTAGCCTCCTATTTGAAGCGATCTCGTGCCCACAGAGATGAGGGAGAAGGGAGAGCTGTGATACCAACCATAGATAGCGGCGGCGCGACGCAATATGCTGTTCTCATAGGGCGTTGTAAATTGCCGTACGCGCCGATTTGGCACGTGTTTCGCAATCTGGACAGCTTTCCGGGTCGGCTGAAATTCTAAAGATTTGTACTGAAATCAGTTGAATCGAGCTGGTATTTCATAGGATACCTTTAGTGAGAACGCTTGAAGGTGAGCCAAATATATTTTGCGTTTTTTCGGCAAAAAAATGGAAAGCATTATGTCAGTCGACTCATTTTTTGAGCTGAGTATGCAATTTTCAGTAAGCGTAACGCGTGGAGAGCGCTGGATAACCCGATCGCCCGTCCCGACTTGTGACCTCAAAAAAACACGATCTGGAGGAGCCGATCTATGAACGGGTTTCGGCGATCCCCTCTGAGGCTGATGGCCTATCTCGCGTTCCCGCATGTCGATCATCAGACCTAAGCGACAGAGAGCCGCTTCGGGGTCGCAGTGAACAAAAACCACAGGAAAACCACCCTACAGATTCTAAAGCCTGTCGCATTCATTCTGCCTCATAGCCTGCGGCTTTGAAATAATTTCTACATTCTTCGATGGAGAACAGAGCGCAGATCTCGCCGAGCGCCGCTGAGAGAGCCTCAAAGGTTCTCGCTGCTCGCTTTCGCAACAGCGTCTTAAGTTTTGAAAAGGCCATTTCGATCGGGTTCAAATCTGGCGAATAGGCGGGCAGGAACAGGAGCCAAGCGCCTCGCTTCTTGATGAGTTGTTCAGCCTTCTCGCTCTTATGGAAGCGAACGTTGTCAGCAATGACGACATCGCCCTTCGATAGGGTTGGAGCCAACTGTGTTTCGACCCAGGTCTCGAATATCTCGGCGTTCATCGGCGCATTGACGATCCACGGTGCGACCATGGAATGCGATCTCAGGCCGGCGATGAACGTTTGCGTCTTCCAGGACCCAAACGGAGCGTGGCTTCGGTAACGATGGCCTCTCGGCGACCATCCGGAGCGCTTTGTCAACTTCGTATTTGTCGATGTTTCATCGATAAAAGTGAGCTGCGACAATGCCTTATTAAAGAACGGCTTTCTTCGGTTCGTCCAAAGATCGCGTGCTTGTGCGATTGCGGGACGAAGCTGCTCGCTTGCCAGTAGGCTTTTTTTTATGGCTCAGCCCGAGCCGATGCAGCATCCGGCCGATTGTGGAACGATGCACATTGACACCGCGCTCCCCCAACTCAACACATAACTCGTCCAGGGTCAGTTCGCCGTTCTCGGCCATGCGCTCAGCCAACCATCCGCTGTGGTCGGTCAATTTTCCACCGCCGACATGGCCTTGTCTTCGAGGCAAAAGAGAACCTGTCTCTCGCTTCAGAATAACCAGTTCGTTCACGAACCGCGGCGACACCCGGAAATGCCGCGACGCTTCGCGATGCCCATTCCCCTCTTCAACAAACGCAATAACACGGGAACGCAACTCGATCGGATGGCATTTTCCCATGACCATTCTCCTTCCAATCACGAAGGAATCATAAGTCGATCGATTTGGGAACCTGAATCAAAAAAACGGCGACAGGCTTTAGACATCGCATTGATGCGTTTCTCACGATATCGGATCGGTCGGGAACGCCATGCCAGTGCGGTGCGTAACCTGGCGATAGCCAATTTGGTGCGATTGTGTTTTTTCTTGCACCAAGAGAAACCAGTGCCGATTTCAATTATGTATTGAAAAACAATAATAATATGCGAAATTAGTGCACGTTTGACGAATTCGCTTGATAGAAAGATGCGCCAAAAATGATCAAAAATGCAACGTTACAGGTTTTAACCTTAACGTTTTTCCGTATAAAAGAGATCTTGCGCGTTAACCCTCAGTCTCAGCAATGGCAGGTCCATCTTTGAAGCAATGGATTAAAGAACTCGGTTTACAGCAGGTCGTTGACCCACGCATAGACAAACCTGTCTATCGGAAGCCTTTTGATGGGCGAATTGTGCTTAGCGCCGAACTGGAAGAACAGATCTGCACCAGTCTTCGCGGCGCCCGCGACAGACGAAAACTGCCTCGATCGAAACTTGCGCCCCTGCTTGGGCTGAGCGAACAGGTTTACGGCCGCTACGAAAATAAGATCTCCCGCCTGACGGTATGCCGGCTAATTCATCTCTGTGAGGTTCTGGACGCCACTCCGGAGGAAATTATCGCGCCAGCAGCACCCCATCTCTGGGGTGGGACTGAAGCAAAAGCGGTTCTGCTATTGGCCTCAATCGAAAAGTTGCGGACCTTGGACGAAGAGACTCTGCGAGATGTTTTCAGCTTGTTAGGTCGCATAGGCGAGACCTGCGGCCAAAATGATGGCCAGACAGTAGGCGATCCTGAATGCCGCAATGGTGTCGAAATCGCAATTGGTAAGCAAATTGACGGCAGCAAATGACCGAAATGCGTTGCGCTAATTGAAGTAAATCCATCGTGACATTTCCCGGCCACTCCTCGAACATGTATTCTGCTGCTTTGTCCGCACTACCTATGGTAAGATATTGACCGACCCGACGCGTTTCGAGCGTCACTGGTAGCGTCCACCAGTGTAGCGTCATCTTCGTTTCTTCCGAACCGCGATGAACTGGGTTCCGACGGAACACAGGGAAGCGCTTCAGTGCGAGTGCCACTTCCCAGGGATGCCGATCTCAGGGAGAAACCAAAATGATATTCACTCAAGCCGACCTTGATATCGCAAATCGCCATATTGCCGAAAGTGAAGAACAGGTTTCACGGCAGGAGCGAAAGGTGACTGTCCTTCGTATGCAACACTTGGATACGGAATTGGCGGAAAACATTCTGACGGTTTTTTACGAAACGCTGCTGATCCATAACGCCAGTCGCGACATGATTGCTGCTCAGCTGAGACAGAAATGATCGCAATGCCTCTCCAGTGTGGTGAAGCATCCAACGGGCATCGGCATAGTTTTCGACGACGTCGGTCTATCAATTGGCGGTTTTCGCATGGCTGGTAACGGAGTGTGGAATGCCGCACCAGAAGTGTGGCTAAGCCGTACCGGGATCGTGTCCCATGGAGTGGTGTAGCTGGATTTCATAGCCATCGGTGATTTCCGGTAGGGTCGGGTTGCTTAGAGCCAACCTGAGGGACACCACCGATGACCGACGACATGATGAACCTGCGCTCACTCGTTGAGAAGAGCGCTGATGCCGATTTGCTGCGGGAGATGATCGGCTTTGCTGCCGAGAAGCTGATGGGGCTGGAGGTCGGCACGAAGACCGGCGCGGCCTATGGCGAGAAGAATGGCTTCCGGCTGGCCCAGCGTAACGGCTATCGCGACCGGGATTGGGAGAC
>NZ_JARWLA010000026.1:0-105893 GCF_047445805.1 Rhizobium sp. BR 314
GGCCGGAGATGCCGGCGGCCGGAGATGCCGGCGCAGCCTGGGCGGGGGCGGGGTTGCCGCGCGTTTCGGCGACAGGAGCATCTGCGGATGCACCGGCCTCCCGAGCGTCCGCTTCGGCTTCAGCGGGCTCATTCACGATGCGCGCTACATTGTTTCCATGACTTGACGACATTGCCCTACCACCGAAAATCTTGGTAAAAATAATCGAACCGAACGGTTCAGTTCAATTGACATAGAGCGTTTTAGATTCCATATCAAGAGATATCGAACCGCGTGGTTCGATTTATTTGGCGAATCTGTTTAAGATTCAGAAAAAATGGATCGAAGAAGGAGACGATGAAACACGAATCGCAAAATGCCGTCGTATTGAACGCGCCCGCACCTGCATCCGGTGGACGGTGGGCCGCCGGCGAGGACCCAGCCAAACGCCATCAAATTCTCGAGGGCGCCAAACGCGTCTTTATGAAAATGGGCTTCGATGCGGCGAGTATGAACGACGTCACTCGTGAGGCCGGCGTTTCCAAGGGCACCTTGTACGTCTATTTCGCCAATAAGGAAGACCTGTTCGCCGCCATCGTAAATAGCGAACGCGCGCATTTCGTCGAAATCGTGCGTGCCGCTCTTGTCGATAACGCCGATATTTCGTCCAGCCTTCTTGAATTCGGCAAGGTTTTCGCGACGCACGTCACGTCCGACAAGACCATCAGCGCCATGCGGACGGTCGTTGGCGTGCGCGAGCGCATGCCGTCTCTCTGTCAACGCTTCTTCACCGGCCCAGATAATCTGCGCACCGTGCTCCGCGGCTTTCTGGAGCGCAAGGCCGACGCAGGCGCCGTGGAGATAGAGGATTACGATCTGGCCGCGCGCCAATTCCTTGAGATGGCCAGCGGTGGCTACTTCAAGCTGCGGCTGTTTGGCGACATGGAAGTCCCCCCTTCCCCGGACGAAATCGATTATGTCGTGCGCGGCGCCGTGCGGGTCTTCCTCGCAGCCTACGGCACCGAACGGCGGGATCGTACCTGACAGCGCACTCGGTTGCCGAAATGCGGAGCATCTCCCAACTCCGCAATGGCGATCAAGCATCGCGCCGGCCAGGCGCTTATGACTGGCCCGGCAACTAGGGGAGTTAAGCATGAGCGCGATCAGCAGAGCGATATGGTTCATCGAAAGCCATTTCACGTCCGACATTTCGCTCGATGAGATCGCCGCGACGGCGGGGCTTTCGCGCTATCATCTGTCGCGCGTCTTCGGCATGACGACGGGCCACTCGATCAGCGGCTATATCAGGGGCCGCCGTCTCAGCGGCGCGGCTTTGGCGCTGATCGACAACTCTTCCACCATTCTCCAGGTTGCCCTCGATGCCGGCTACGGCTCGCACGAGGCCTTCACCCGTGCCTTTCGCGAGCAATTCGGCATGACACCGGAAAGCCTGCGCAAACAGGGGCACGTTCGCAACCTCGCTCTACAGGAGCCGATCAGAATGGACGACACCCGCTTCCCCAAGCTCGAAGCCCCACGCTTCGAGACCTATCCCGCAATGCTGCTTGTCGGCTTTGCGGGAACCTACGCCCATGAAGCCACGCAGGCGATCCCTTCGCTGTGGCAGAAGTTCAATCAGCACTATGGCCACATCCCCGGCCAGGTGGGCAATGTCGCCTACGGCGTCTGCACGCCTGCGGATGAGGGCACCGAAGGCTTTCGCTATATGTCTGCCGTCGAAGCCAGCGAAGCCGACAATCTTCCCGAAGGCTTCACGACAACGAGGTTGCCGCAGCAACGCTATGCTGTCTTTACCCACCGCGGCCATATCTCAGGCATTACGGCCACGGTGCACCAGATCTTCGGCGAATGGCTTCCGCAATCGGGCCACGAGCATGGCGGAACGCCAGACATGATGGAACGCTATGATGATCGGTTCGATCCGCGCACCGGCACGGGCGTGACCGAAATCTGGATCCCACTGAAAGCATAAGCACTGCGCTGCCGCCACGAAAATGGCGGCGGCGCTTGTACCGAAGACGGCACTCCTTACATTACGGCCATTCTGGAAGGCTGAGGCTGGGGGTCAGCATCGGCCGCGCCGATAAAAAAGCTGGCAAGGGGAAATCGTCCATGGACATCGTTGGGCTTATACAGGATCCGAGCGCGTGGGTTGCGCTTGTCACACTGGTGGTTATGGAGGTCGTGCTCGGTATCGATAACCTCATCTTCATCTCGATCCTGACCAACAAGCTGCCCGTCGAACATCGCGACCGAGCTCGCAAGATCGGCATCGGCCTTGCGCTTGGCATGCGTCTCGCGCTGCTCGGGACCGTCGCCTGGATCGTCCAGCTGACGAACCCCGTCTTCGAGATCTTCGGCCAGGGCTTCTCGTGGAAGGATATGATCCTGATCGGCGGCGGCCTCTTTCTCGTCTGGAAAGCGACGAAGGAAATCCATCACAATGTCGACCCGCAGGAGCAGGGCGAGGATTTCATCGCCAAGTCCACAACGACGACATTCGCCGCGGCCATCGGTCAGATCCTGCTGCTCGACCTCGTCTTCTCGATCGACAGCATCATTACAGCCGTCGGCATGACGCCGCATCTGCCGATCATGTTCATTGCCGTGATCGCCGCCGTCACCGTCATGCTGGTCGCCGCAAACCCGCTCGCCAATTTCATCGAGAAAAACCCGAGCATCGTCATGCTGGCGCTCGCGTTCCTGCTGATGATCGGCACGACGCTGATCGCCGAAGGCATGGGTGTGCATGTTCCGAAGGGCTACATCTACGCCGCCATGGCCTTCTCCGCGCTCGTGGAGGTGCTCAACATGCTGGCGCGCAACCGGCGGAAAAAGATATCCGGCGGCCGTTGAGCGATAAAGCCGCACCCTGAAACGGGTGCGGCTTTGGAACGTTTTCGCGCATTCCGGACGGAAAACCGCTACGTATTTTTCCTGGAAATGCCCCTGTCCGATCAGTCCTGAACGTGGATGTCGACATATTCGCCGACATCGCCGCGTCCGTAGATATCGACTTTCACCCAGACATTGCCGCGAACGATGAGGTTGCCGGCGTCATTCGCGATATTGCCATTCGCCAGCATCTCTTCGAGCTTCGCGCGGTTCGTCGGCAGCGAAAAGAAGCTGTCCCCCTGATCGCCACGGTCGCGACGGCGATAGGCATGATAGTTCGCTCGGTCCTGTCGGATGATCTGCCAGGGGGCCGTCAGTCGCTCGCCCTTGGAATTGTAAAGGTCGTCGCTGCCGATATAGGCGCGATAGGATTCGATCAGCTTCGCCGAGCCGTCACGCGTAATGGTCGATTGTGCTGCAGCGACATCGAACATGGCGGCTGTCAACAAAAGGCTCAAAATCAATTTCTTCATTGCTTCCTCGCGGTGAACGATTGAAGACCTATTTCGCAACTACCTCGAAAATTGCAAATCAAATTCGTCAGCTTGTCCGCTTTTATTCCGGTAGCCTTAGGAAGCGTAAAGAGAACCTATGAAATTGTGAGAGCGGCTCAAATCGATGCGGCACGATGCCGGTCACCCCATCGCGGAAGCCTCACAACGCAGTTTCCCTTGACGCCATCACTTGAATATGGCCTAAGCCAGCCATATGGAAAACGCGGAATAGAAGCGGCAAGACGCCCTTTTCCGGCCGGTTTCCTGATCCAGACACACATCTTCGGCTGGACGGTGCTCGTCCCGAGCGCGGCCCGGCCCTTTATGACGGGCAAACAAGATGACCACTTCAGGCGTTCGCGTCCGCATCGCACCCTCCCCCACCGGCGAGCCGCATGTCGGCACGGCCTATATCGCGCTGTTCAACTATCTCTTCGCCAAGAAACACGGCGGCGAGTTCATCCTGCGCATCGAGGACACCGACGCAACCCGCTCCACTCCGGAATTCGAGACCAAGGTGCTGGACGCGCTGAAATGGTGTGGCCTCAAATGGTCCGAAGGCCCCGATATCGGTGGCCCCTACGGCCCCTACCGTCAGAGCGACCGCAAGGACATCTATAAGCCTTACGTCGAGAAGATCGTCGATGCCGGCCACGGTTTCCGCTGCTTCTGCACGCCGGAGCGCCTGGAAAAGATGCGCGAGGCGCAGCGCGCCGCCGGCCTGCCGCCGAAGTATGACGGGCACTGTTTGAACCTCTCGGCCGAGGAAGTCACCACGCGCGTTGCAGCCGGCGAGCCGCATGTTGTGCGCATGAAGATCCCGACCGAAGGTACCTGCAAATTCCATGACGGCGTTTACGGTGATGTCGAAATCCCGTGGGATGCCGTCGACATGCAGGTCCTCTTGAAGGCCGACGGCATGCCGACCTATCACATGGCCAATGTCGTCGACGACCATCTGATGAAAATCACCCATGTGGCGCGCGGCGAGGAATGGCTCGCCTCGGTGCCGAAGCACATCCTGATCTATCGCTATCTCGGCCTCGAGCCACCGGTGTTCATGCATCTGTCGCTGATGCGCAATGCCGACAAATCGAAACTGTCGAAACGCAAGAACCCGACCTCGATTTCCTATTACACCGCTCTCGGCTATATTCCCGAGGCGCTGATGAACTTCCTCGGCCTGTTCTTCATCCAGATCGCCGAGGGCGAAGAGCTCCTGACCATGGACGAGCTTGCCGAAAAGTTCGACCCGGAAAATCTCTCCAAGGCCGGAGCGATCTTCGACATCCAGAAGCTAGACTGGCTGAACGGCCGCTGGATCCGCGAGAAGCTCTCGGAAGAAGAATTCCAGCACCGCGTCCTGACCTGGGCGATGGAAAACGACCGCCTGAAGGAAGGCCTGAAGCTGTCGCAGTCGCGCATCACCAAGCTCGGTGAACTGCCCGACCTCGCCGGCTTCCTGTTCAAGTCCGACCTCAACCTCGATCCCTCGGCCTTCGCCAAGATCAAGTCGACGCCGGAAGAACTGCTTGACATCCTGAACACCGTGCAGCCGGACCTCGAAAAGATCCTGGAATGGAACGTCGAGACCATCGAAGCCGAGCTGCGCGCCATCGCCGACCGCATGGGCAAGAAGCTGAAGGTCATCGTAGCACCTCTCTTCGTCGCCATGTCAGGCTCCTCACGCTCGCTACCGCTATTCGACAGCATGGCCATTCTCGGCCGCTCCGTCGTGCGCCAGCGGCTGAAGCTTGCAGCCCAGACCGTTGCGACCCTCGTCGGCCCGAAGAATTGAACGGACTTAGAACCATGAACGACAAGACCGAAACATCCACCCTTTCCTCAGACGCAACGGAAGTCCGCCGTCAGAAGCTGCAGCTGCTGCGTGAGCAGATCGGCGACGTCTATCCCGCGCATTTCCACCGCACGCTGACGAATGCCGAACTGGCCACGAAGTACGAGGGCCTTGAGCCGGACACCGAAACGACCGATGTCGTCACCGTCGCCGGCCGCGTCTATTCCTCGCGCAATTCCGGCATGTTCATGGATATCCATGACGCCTCCGGCAAAATCCAGATCTTCAGCCACAAGGACGTGACGACCGAAGAGGCCCGTACCCTGCTGCCGATGATCGACATCGGCGACATCATCGGCGTGACCGGCGTCGTGCGTCGCACCAAGCGCGGCGAACTCACGATCAATGCCCAGCAGATCACGATGCTGACCAAGTCGCTGCTGCCGATGCCCGAGAAGTGGCACGGCCTGTCCGACATCGAGCTGCGCTACCGCAAGCGTCATCTCGACATCATGACCAACGAGGAATCCAAGCTCCGCTTCCAGCAGCGCAGCCGCATCGTTTCGGGCATCCGCCGCTTCATGGAAAATGACGGCTTCATGGAAGTCGAGACGCCGATGCTGCACTCGGTGTATGGCGGTGCCACCGCCGAGCCGTTCAAGACGCATCACAACACGCTGAAGCTCGACATGTTCCTGCGCATCGCGCCGGAACTGTTCCTGAAGCGCACGCTGGTTTCGGGCCTCACCGACAAGGTGTTCGAAATCAACCGCAACTTCCGCAACGAAGGCGTTTCCACCCGGCACAATCCTGAATTCACCATGATGGAGTGCTACTGGGCCTATGCCGACTACGAGGACATCATGGACCTCGTCGAGCGCCTGTTTTCGACGCTCGCCATGTCGATCCACGGCAGCACCGAATTTGCCTTCGGCGACAAGCAGATCTCCTTCAAGGGTCCGTTCCGCCGCGTGCCGATGCCTGACGCCGTCAAGGAAGCCACCGGTATCGACTTCCTGGCGATCAAGACCGACGAGGAAGCCCGCGCCGCCTCCAAGGCCGCCGGCTTTGCCGTCGAGAAGGACGCCACCTGGGGCGAATGCCTTGCCTTCATCTTCGAAGAGAAGGTCGAGGGCACGCTGATCCAGCCGGCACACGTCACGCATTTCCCGAAAGACATCTCGCCCTTCGCCAAGGAAGTGCCCGGCGAGCCGCGCCTCGTCGAGCGTTTCGAGACCTATTGCAATGCCTGGGAACTTGGCAACGCCTTCTCGGAACTCAACGATCCGGAAGAGCAGCGCGCCCGCATGGTCGAGCAGCTTCAGCAGGCGCATGCGCGCGGCGAAAAGGAAAAGCAGCTTGACGAGGAATTCCTCGACGCCATCGACCAGGGCATGCCTCCGGCAGGCGGTCTCGGTATCGGCGTCGATCGTCTCATCATGCTTTTGACCAACTCGCCGTCGATCCGTGACATCATCCTGTTCCCGGCACGCCGCAACAAAGCAGACTGAGACAAACTCGCTCCCCGAACATAAAGGTGCGCACCATGACGGATAACGAGACATCATCAGCAGATGCCGACCGCGAACAGCAGCGGCTAGCCGATCTGGCTGAGATGGGCGACATCGATCTGTCGCAATACGCACCGGGAACGTTCGGTTGCCACGAGGCAATGCATACGGCGTCGGTCATGCTCGACATGACCGACGACCAGTTGCTGTTACACCCGGCGATCCTCGCCAATCCCGAATTCTACCGTCTCGCCGGCGAAGTTCACGAGGCGCTCTTCGCGCTTTACCAGGCCATCGGCGAAAAACATCTGGCGGATTGAGGGCACTGGCCTTCCGCCCGGCGGCGAAAGGCCCACGCTAATCAGTTCGTAACTGGCGACCGCCGGTCCGCAGCGCCCGTCATCGTCGGATCCAGCTCCGCCGACGGGCTTTTTTCRTCCATGGTCGCATCGGCGCCAATGAATTCGCCATTCCGGTCATATCCGGGCCGCACATTGCCTGTCGATTTCGGCTCGGGGGGGGAAGGCGTGTTGTCCTGCTCCTTTGCCTGCTTCGCAGCCGCCTTCTCTTCCGCAGCGATCGCGGCCTTGAGCTTGTCCTTCTTGGCGTCGCCGGCACTGGCGTCTGCCGCCAGAGCGTTGTCGCAATCGCTAAGGTCCTTCAATCCGGCAATGGCGGTATCGATATCTCGTGGCAGCATGGTGATCTGCTCCCCGTAGAACAGGCCGGCCGTGCTGGCGCCGCCGTCGTAGTAGCGTGCCGTCACCGGAGTCTCCGTGCTGCCGTCGGCAAGCTTTTCCGGATGCGGCACATAGACGACATCGGCGCCTAGAGCGCGACCGCGAATATCGGAACGCAACGTTGGCCCGTTCTCGTCAAGAACAACAACCTGCACGAGATCCGGTTTCTGCTCCTGATAGACCGCCTTGGCGACACGCAACGCTGTCGTCACACGGGTCACGCCATCGGTCGGATTGGTGCGGATATATTTGCGCACCCAGAACCGATTGTCCTTGCGGATGGTAACGAGATTGATGTCGATACACTGCAGTCCGTTGGGGGAAGCAGATGCGAGGCCGAGGAGTCTGTCCTTGCCGAAATAGATCGCCAAAACGCCGGAGCAGCCTATGAGAAAGGCCACCCCGCCGATCATGACGACTAACTTCCGGGGCATCCGGAAAATATGCAGTAAGGCGCTCACGCCAACTGCTCCAGCATAGACCACTCCAAGGCGATAAAGATGATCAACCCTCACGTTAGGGATTTGGCGTTTCGGAATACTTAAAACGGAGGCAAAACTTACGTCCTTCGCCGCGACTTTACCAAAAAAGGTCCGAACGTTCACAGCTATGGCGAGCGCTTGCTTTCCCTGCCGCTGCCATGCTCTAACCTTTTCATGGCCTTCACCTTGAGACAGTTGCAATACTTCGTCGCCGTCGCGGAACAGGGTTCCGTGACCAGAGCGGCGCAGAATCTCTCTATCTCGCAATCCTCGGTCACCGAAGCGCTGAAAGAACTGGAGAGCGACCTTGGTGTGGAACTGTTCGAGCGCCACCCGCGCGGGCTCTCCATCACCCATAACGGCCACCAGTTCCTACGCCATGCAACGAAGATTCTCGCGACGGTTTCCGACGCGCGCACGAGCTTTTCCGGCAAACGGAACGAGTCCGGCGGTACGCTGAACATCGGCGTGACATCGCTTGTCGCCGGCTATGTGCTCTCCGATCTTCTGGCACGCTACCGCCGCGCCTGCCCCGGCGTCGAAGTCAGCGCCATCGAAGACAATGGCGGCTATCTGGAACATCTTCTGGTCGGTGGCGAACTCGATGTCGCCGTCATGGTTATTTCAAACCTTCGCGACCGTATGGCGCTGCAGGCCGAGATCCTAGAGACCTCGCCCTATCGCCTCTGGCTGCCGATGGGCCATCCCCTCGTCTCCGCTGACATCATCAGCGTCGCCGACATCAGCCGCGAACCGCTGATCATGCTGACCATCGACGAAATTGAGGAAAATACCGGCAAGCTTTTGACGGCACTAGGTGCCCGCCCTCACGTCGCCTTCCGCACGCGCTCGGTCGAGGCGGTCCGCAGCCTTGTCGCAACCGGAGCGGGTGTAGCGCTACTGCCTGACCTGGTCTATCGCCCTTGGTCTCTGGAAGGCGACCGCATCGAGAGCCGCGACGTCTCCGGCTCTCTCCCTGTGGTGCAGGTCGGTATGGTCTGGCGCAAGGGATCGAGCCTGCCGCAGGCCGCGCGCGACTTCGTCGGCGTCGCCGAAAGCATGCGTACGGGGCGGCAGCGGTAGCTGAGGCTACCATCTGGCGTCTCGCACCAAATACAATCTTAGATTTGTTAAATGGGAAGGAGCCAGACGTGAAGACCGCCATCATATTTGACTGCGAATTCCTTTGCCTCGAAGGGTCGCAACGCCGATTCTGGTGCGCCGCCGATGATCCCGATCCAGTCGTCGCCCAGGTCGGCGCCGTCAGGCTTGGCCTTGGAGGCAATTTCCCGATCCTAGATACTTACAAGGCCTATATTCGCCCGATCGACAGGTTCGGCGATCAATATCGACTCGATCCGTTCTTCACTGCCCTCACAGGCATTACCGAGGAGAACATCAGGTCGGAGGGAGTCTCGTTGTCGGATGCCCTCGCCGGCCTTGATCGCTTCTCAGACGGCGCCCGCTTCTGGTCGTGGGGCAAGGACGAGCTGAATATGATGGCAATCAGCTGCTATGTCGCCGGAATTCAGCCCCCCATTCCCGCACATCGTTTCGACAATGCCGTAAAGCTCCTGCTGGCAGCGGAAATGCCTATCGAAGAGCTGGCCAGAACGCCGAGCAACAAGCTTGCGGACTACTATGGCGTGCAGCATCCACCGCTCCGGGGTCATGATGCGCTCGATGACGCGCTTTCCATTTCCTACACGCTGCAACACCTGATGAAAGCCGGAGATCTGCAGCCGAGCGCCTTCGATCTCGAGCACATCGGCAGTTAGGAATCGGAATTTCCGATATCACCTTTCTGATAAATGAATTTGCGAATGCGGCGAAATCGCGCCACCTTTTCTCCCGGGAACAAGAAGCCAGACACTGGCTCCACAATATCAAGGCTCAAAAACCGGGAGAGTCCGATGAAGCATCTGCTGAAATCATGCACGGCTGCACTCGCATGCTTAAGTTTTGCCACGCAGGTCATTGCCGCCGAGCCGCTGAAAACACTCGGCAAGGGCGAAGGTGCCGTCAGCATCGTCGCATGGGCCGGCTATATCGAGCGCGGCGAAAGCGACAAGAATTACGACTGGGTCACGGGTTTCGAGAAGGAAACCGGCTGCAAGGTCAGCGTCAAGACCGCTGCGACATCCGATGAAATGGTCGCGCTGATGAATGAAGGCGGCTTCGATCTCGTCACCGCCTCGGGCGACGCATCGCTGCGCCTCGTGGCCGGCAAGCGCGTCCAGCCGATCAACACCGATCTGATCCCGAGCTGGAAGACCCTCGACGACCGGCTGAAGAGTGCCCCCTGGCACACGGTCAACGGCGTCCACTACGGCGTCCCCTATCTCTGGGGGCCAAACGTGCTGATGTACAACACCGATACCTTCAAGGGTCAGGCGCCGAAGAGCTGGAATGTCGTCTTCGAAGAAACGACGCTGCCTGATGGCAAGTCCAACAAGGGCCGCGTGCAGGCCTATGACGGTCCGATCTATATTGCCGACGCTGCCCTGTACCTCATGGCCCACAAGCCCGAACTCGGCATCAAGGACCCTTACGAGCTCAACGAAGATCAGTACAAGGCCGCTCTGGAACTGCTGCGCGGCCAGCGCAAGATCGTCAGCCGCTACTGGCATGACGCCATGATCCAGACGGATGACTTCAAGAACGAAGGCGTCGTCGCCTCCGGCTCCTGGCCGTTCCAGGTGAACCTCTTGCAGGCCGACAAGCAGAAGATCGCCTCCACCTTCCCGGACGAGGGAACGACGGGCTGGGCCGATACCACCATGCTGCATGCCGACAGCGAACATCCGAACTGCGCCTATATGTGGCTGGAACACTCGCTGCAGGCCAAGGTGCAGGGCGATGCCGCCGCCTGGTTCGGCGCCGTGCCTTCCGTTCCGGCAGCCTGCAAGGGCGATGAACTCCTGACCGACAGCGGTTGCGCCACCAACGGCTACGACCACTTCGACAAGATCAAGTTCTGGAAGACCCCCGTCGCCAAGTGCACCAGCCAGAGCGAATGCGTGCCCTATCATCGCTGGGTCTCCGACTATATCGGCGTGATCGGCGGCAGATAAAGCGCCGACACTGGCCTTCGCCGCTCCGAGTGTGGAGCGGCGACCCTGCCGGCACGCTGATGCGCCGGCTCCCATAGCAGACCAGATACTGATCCGGTCCGGCTGACATCGTTTCAAACACGTTGCATATCCCTGGAGAAATCAATGAACGCCGTTCGTTTCCAGCAGGTGTCGCGCCATTTCGGCCAGGTCCGCGCTGTGGACAGTGTCGATCTGGAGATCGCGCCCGGCGAATTCTTCGCCATGCTCGGCCCTTCCGGTTCCGGCAAGACCACCTGCCTCAGGTTGATCGCCGGCTTCGAGCAGCCCACGGGCGGCCATATCGAGATCTTCGGCGAGACTGCCGAAGGCGTGCCGCCCTATAGGCGCAACGTCAACACCGTCTTCCAGGATTATGCGCTGTTTCCGCATCTCAACATCCTCGACAACGTCGCCTATGGGCTGATGGTCAAGGGTGTCGGCAAGACCGAAAGAGTGCGTGCCGCCGAACAGGCGCTGGAATTGGTTAAACTGCCAGGCTATGCCGCCCGCCGCCCCGGCCAGCTCTCCGGCGGCCAGCGCCAGCGCGTGGCGCTCGCCCGCGCCCTCGTCAACAAGCCGAAAGTGCTGCTTCTCGACGAGCCGCTCGGCGCTCTCGACCTGAAACTGCGCGAGCAGATGCAAGAGGAGCTAAAGAGCCTGCAGCGGGCGCTCGGCATCACCTTCGTCTTCGTCACCCACGATCAGGGCGAGGCCCTGTCTATGGCCGACCGCGTTGCCGTCTTCAACGACGGCCGCATCGTGCAGCAGGGCACGCCGCACGATATCTATCAGCGGCCGAAAACCCGCTTCGTCGCCGATTTCGTCGGCTCCTCCAATGTCATTGCCCCCGAAACCATGTCGTCGCTCGGCGGCGAGCGGCGCTGGGCCAGCCTGCGCCCCGAAGCCATCCGGTTGACTGAGGAGAGCGGCGTGGCGGCGACCGCGCCCGCCTGCATGTGACCGTGCCCGCTGGGCAATCGGCTCCGGATACCGGCGCGTCCGTCCGCCTCGCATGGCTGCCGGCGGATGTGCACTACATGGATGACGCCGCATGAACGCCGCAGCCTTTCCCACTTCGGCGAAGCAAGCGCCGGCCTCGATCCTGCCGAGCCGAGGCGGCGTCTTCGGCCGGCTCTCCGATCTCTTCTGGCGCCGTCCGAAGCTGCTGCTGGTTCTGATGCTGACGCCGCCGCTGCTGTGGCTCGGCGTCATCTATATCGGCTCGCTGATCGCGCTGCTGCTGCAGAGCTTCTTCTCGATCGACGACTTCTCGGGGTTGGTGAACTACGAATTCACGCTCTCAACCTATGCACAGCTGTTGAATTCGACGAATTTCGACATCATCATGCGCACGGTTGTTATGGCCGCACTTGTTACCATCGCCTCGGCTCTGGTCGCCTTCCCCATCGCCTACTATGCCGCCCGTTATGCGCAGGGCAAATGGAAGGCCCTGTTCTATCTCGGCATCATGCTGCCGCTGTGGTCGAGCTACCTTGTAAAGGTCTATGCCTGGAAGCTGATCCTCGCCAAGGAAGGCATCCTCACCTGGATCTTCGCCAAGCTGCATCTCGGCTGGCTGCTCGACGGCGTGCTCAGCCTGCCCGTCATCGGCGGCAACTCGCTGTCGGTCAGCTATATCGGCACCTTCCTTGTCTTCGTCTATATCTGGCTGCCCTACATGATCCTGCCAACCCAGGCCGCTCTCGAGCGCGTGCCGGCGAATCTGCTGGAGGCCTCGTCGGACTTGGGCGCCACGCCGAACCAGACTTTCCGCACGGTGCTGTTGCCGCTCGCGCTGCCCGGCGTCGTCGCCGGCTCCATCTTCACCTTCTCGCTGACCTTGGGCGATTACATCATCCCGCAGATCGTCGGTTCCTCACGCCTCTTCATCGGCCAGGCTGTCTATGCACAGCAGGGCACGGCCGGCAACGTGCCGCTCGCCGCCGCCTTCTCGGTCGTGCCCATCGTCATCATGGCCGTCTATCTCTGGGTCGCCAAAAAGCAGGGAGCTTTCGATGCGCTCTGATCGTGGCCAACGCGCCTCTTTTCCGCTGAAAGCCGCAGCTGCCGGTGGCCTGCTCTTCCTGCACCTGCCGATCCTGCTGATCTTCGTCTATGCCTTCACGACGGAGGAGAAGAGCTACCAGTGGCCGCCGCCGGGCTTCACGCTGCAATGGTTCGGCATTGCCTGGAACCGGCCGGATATCTGGTCTTCGCTGGCACTCTCCGTCCAGGTGGCAACGATCGCAACCGCGATCGCACTGCTGCTCGGCACGCTCTGCGCCGCAGCCGTCAGTCAGACGAAATTCTTCGGCCGCGAGGCGATCTCGCTGCTGGTTATCCTGCCGATCGCGCTTCCCGGTATCATCACCGGCATCGCGCTGCGCTCCGCCTTCAGCTTGTTCGATATCCCGTTCTCGGTCTGGACGATCGTTCTCGGCCATGCGACCTTCTGTGTCGTCGTGGTCTATAACAATGCCGTCGCCCGTTTCCGTCGTACCTCCGGCTCGCTCATCGAAGCGTCGATGGATCTTGGCGCCGATGGCTTCCAGACCTTCCGCCATGTCGTCCTGCCCAATATCGGCACGGCGCTGCTTGCCGGGGGCATGCTCGCCTTCGCGCTGTCCTTTGACGAGGTCATCGTCACCACCTTCACTGGTGGCCAGCAGATGACCTTGCCGATCTGGATGCTTGAGGAACTCATTCGCCCGCGCCAACGACCCGTTACCAACGTCGTCGCCATGGTCGTGGTGCTTGTCACCTTCCTGCCGATCCTGGCAGCCTACTATCTTACCCGCGACGGCGATCAAATCGCCGGCGGCGGCAAATAAAAGGGAGAGAATAATGGATACCCAGATGCTGATCGGCTCCCGCTTCGAAGCCGGCACCGAAACGGAGGAACGCGTTCTTAACCCGAAGACCGGCGAGGCCGTGCTCAGTCTGCCGGAGGCTTCCCTCGGCCAAATCGATGCCGCCGTCGACGCCGCGGAAAAAGCCTTCAAGAGCTGGTCGCAGACCACGCCTAGCCAGCGCTCGGCCTATCTCCTTAAGATCGCCGATGCCATCGAGCGGGATGCCCAAGGCTTCGCGGCGCTTGAGGCGCTGAATTGCGGCAAGCCGATCAACGCCGTGCTCAACGACGAAATCCCAGCGATCGTCGACTGCTACCGCTTCTTTGCAGGCGCGGTGCGCAACCTGCACGGCCCGGTCGCCGGCGAGTATCTGCCCGGACACACCTCGATGATCCGCCGCGATCCGATCGGCATCGTCGGCTCCATCGCGCCCTGGAACTATCCGCTGATGATGATGGCCTGGAAGCTCGCGCCGGCGATTGCCGGCGGCAATACCGTGGTCTTCAAGCCCTCCGAGCAGACGCCATTGACGGCGCTGAAGATGGCAAAGCTGTTGGCGGATATTCTGCCGGAAGGCGTCGTCAACGTCATCCTCGGCCGCGGCGAGAGCGTCGGAAATGCTTTGATCAACCACCTGAAGATCAGCATGGTCTCCATCACCGGCGACGTTGCCACCGGCAAGAAGGTTTTGCAGGCCGCTGCCAAGACCGTGAAGCGCACGCATCTCGAACTCGGCGGCAAGGCTCCCGTCATCGTCTTCGACGATGCCGATATCGACGCCGTCGTGTCAGGCATCCGCACCTTCGGCTACTACAATGCCGGCCAAGATTGCACCGCCGCTTGCCGCATCTATGCCGACGCCAAGGTCTACGACAATTTCGTTGCCGATTTGACGTCCGCCGTCTCCAGCATCAAGTTCAACCTTGCCGACGATACCGAGAACGAAATCGGCCCGCTGATCTCCAAGCGCCAGCGCGACCGCGTCGAAAGCTTCGTCACCCGCGCCGCCGAACACAAGCACATGGAAGTCACCACTGGCGGCAAGATCTCCGGCGAACGCGGCTTCTTCTATGCGCCGACTGTGGTTGCCGGCGCCACGCAGGACGACGAGATCGTCCGACGCGAAGTCTTCGGCCCCGTCGTCTCGGTCACACGCTTCACCAACCCCGACGACGCCGTCGCCTGGGCTAACGACAGCGACTACGGCCTCGCCTCCTCGGTCTGGACCAAGGACATCAGCCGCGGCATGCAGACGGCCGCCCGCCTGCAATATGGCTGCACCTGGATCAACACCCACTTCATGCTGGTCAACGAAATGCCGCATGGCGGCATGAAGCAATCCGGCTACGGCAAGGATATGTCAGTCTACGCGATCGAAGACTACACCGCGGTTCGGCATGTGATGATCAATCACGGGTGATGTGAGGGTGGGGCGTAAACCGGCCTTCTTGAGTTTGAGGTGCCGCTATACCCCCTCTGTCGCGACAGCGACTGAGGGGGGTGTCGCGCTTTCTGCAAGTTCCTAACCACCCACCCAAAACCGACGCCTCACCATAACCAAAACGCCCCGGGAACAATTCACCCTCCTTCCGCGTCTTCAAGAAGTACAACGCAGAGGAGACTGCTAATGCTGAAATGGGCTCTCATTTTCTTTGTGATTTCGCTGGTCAGCGGCTTTTTCGGCTTTTCGGGCGTATCCGCAGCAACAGCAACTATTGCACGCGTTTTGTTCGCCATCTTCCTGATCATCTTCCTGGTGTTCCTGATCCTGGCCGTCATGGCCGGCAACGCCGCCCTTTGACGAGATCAGCCACCGGTCGCTATCGGGGC
Source organism: Rhizobium sp. BR 314 (assembly GCF_047445805.1). NCBI lineage: Bacteria > Pseudomonadati > Pseudomonadota > Alphaproteobacteria > Hyphomicrobiales > Rhizobiaceae > Rhizobium > Rhizobium sp. BR 314. The sequence goes on from NZ_JARWLA010000026.1 coordinate 15,698, forward strand.
GGGCCTAGATCAGGCTCGCCCCAACGTTTATGGCGAGAGCCAGGATCGTTGTGTTGAACAGGAACGACAGGATGGCATGGAGAAGCGCCAGCTTACGCATCGAAACCGTGGAAATGCCGATATCGGCGGTCTGAGCCGCCACGCCGATGGTGAAGGAAAAATAGAGGAAGTCCCAATAAATCGGCTCCTCCACCGGCTCGGCGAATTTCAGCCCCTGCCCCTTGCCCGGAGCGCTGTAGAACCGATGCGCATAGTGAATGGTAAACAGCGTGTGCAGGAACGCCCAAGAGATCAGGATCGTCACGATCGCCATCATCACGCGGAAGAACGCGACTTCGGGTGAAGCATCCTTGACCCCGAGCAGGTCAAGCACGATGCCGCCGATACTCGCAATAGCGGCCGCAATCGACAGGAACAGCAGAAACCCGTCTGAAAAATCCAGATCGGCGGATCGTTTGCGGATGCGCTGCGCATCGGCAGTCAGCATCCGATAGAGGCTGTAGACGATGAAGACGGTGGCCGTCGTATCCCAGGCAATCAACAGATTGCCGACATTGAAATCACGCGACGTCAGAAGCAGGAAGACGGCGATGCCGGCAAGCACCGAGATTACAATCACATGATGCTTACGCCACAAGACCCGCCATCTCGAACGATGCAAGTGTCCCTGCGCATCCATGCCGCTCTCCCGATCGTAAATCGTCTTACAGGACGTCGATTCGCCGATGAGAGTGTCAAATAAAAGAAGACCCCGCAATACGGGGCCTTCAAGTGGTGAACCGATAGCTCAGCCTGTCCAGCCCCCGTCGATGACGTGGATCTGGCCAGTCGTGAAGCCCGCCTCGTCGCCGGCGAGATAGGTTACCAGCGCAGCGATCTCCTCGGCGGTCGCGATGCGGCCCATCGGCTGGCGGGCGATAAAATCCTTCATCGCCTTGTCATAGTCGCCGGTTGCCCGTAGCCGCTCGTGCAGCGAGGGGCTGTCGACGGTGCCGGGGCAAATGGCGTTGGCGCGGATACCCTTGGCAACGAAATCTGCGGCGATCGATTTGGTGAGCCCGATGACGGCGGCTTTGGAAGCGCAGTAGGCGAAGCGATAGGGCACACCCTTCACGCTGGAGGCGACCGAGGCCATATTGACGATCGAACCCTTGCCCTTCTCCAACATGCCCGGCAGGAAGGTGCGGCACGTCACATACATCGCCTTGGCATTGAGGTTGAAGGAGAAATCCCAGTCCTTCTCCTCGCAGTCGAGGATCGTGCCGGCATGGACGAAACCGGCGCAATTGAAGAGCACGTCGATCGGGCCGATCTCTTCGGCGTATGCCTTGACGGCTGCACTGTCGAGCACGTTCAACACATGCTTCGTGGCGCCATCAAGCGTGGAGAGCGTCTGCTCGTTGATATCGGTGGCGTAGACATGCGCGCCAAGCGAGATGAAGCGCTCCGCCGATGCCCGGCCGATGCCCTGCCCCGCCGCCGTGATGACGACCTTCTTGCCTTCCAACCCGTGACCCATGATTTTGATCCTTTCTTCGGGAACTATGATCCCATCCATCCCGGCCGCATGGCCACTACCGTGGGCAAGATCAAGCAATAACAATCAGTTGGCGCTGCCTCGCGCTTATGCTTCGAACGACTGCGCGAAGCGGCGGTTCAGCCTGTCGATGAGGACTGTATGCCGCTCGCCGCTTCGCAGTCCATCGCTAATCATCTCGGATGCGTCGCTTTGAAATGCCATGTAGCCGTCATGCCGCGGCCGTACATAGGCACCCTCCAAGGTGGCGCGCGTGTTGCGGTAAAAGTCGAGCGCCGATGCGTTGACCGCATCGCTGACCCAGGCGTTGGCATGGCCCGGCTGACCGTTTCCATTTGCATAGATGCCGGCTTGCACGGGCCCGCCGGCGATCCAGCGGGCAAAGGCCTTTGCCTCTTCAGGAGCCCGCGTACGTGCCGAGACGGCAATGCCCGTACCGCCCAGCGCTGAGCCGTTCGGGGTGCGGCCATCGATGACAGGCATATCCGCAAAGGCTATCCGCGCCTGCCTGAAGCCTTCAAAGGAATAATTCACGTAGCCATAGATGAAGGGCGACGCGACATAGGGGCTGTCGGGCTTGCCCATCAGATCGAGCACAGCGATCGGATCCATCTCGTAGCAACTGACATCCATGCCGGCGACGAGCCGCGCTATCCAGTCAAGCACCGCTTCACCATCGGCCTTGGCGATAAAATCCGGGCGTTCGATGCTGCAGGGCGTGCCGAGATGGGCAGCCAGCGTGATGAAGGTCATCAGCGAGTGCGGCGGCCGCATCGGCAGGATCGCCCGGCCCTCCTTGGCGAGCATCACGAACTCAGAGAGATCCTTGACCTGCGCGCTCAGTTGATCCGGCCGATAGGCTTGCACCTGCGTCGCCGCATCAAGCGGAAAGGCCCACTGGCGCCCCTGCCAATTGTAGCTCGGATAGGAGCGTCCGACCGTGCCCGCCTCGATCGCCACAAGTTCATCGGCATGAGCAGCATCATCAAGCGGCAGCAGGCAGTTCTCGCGCGTGATCTGGCCGACATGCGGGTGGTCGATGACGATGAGGTCGTATTGGGCGGCAAGCTCTTCCACCGGAAAGGTCTCGAAATCCTGCAACGACCGCTTCTCCCAGCTGATCTCGACGCCGGTCTTGTCCTGCCACACCTTCGAGCAGGCGACCATCGGATCGTAGCCGCGCGGATGCGACCAGGTCATTCCCCTAAGTTTCGTCATGGGGAGCTTCACCATCATGCCTTCCCCACGCCAGTCTTGCGCTCGACGACCAGGATATGATCGGCGACAAGCACGACTTCATCGCGCTGGTTCAGCACCTCGCAGCGCTCGACAACACGGCCGGACGCCGGACGCTTCGGATCGTCTTCCTTCGCCGAAATGGTAACGCGCGTGCGGATCGTGTCGCCGATATGTACCGGTCGGACGAAGCGCAGCCGGTCGTAGCCATAGGAAAAGGCGACGGGATTGATCAACGAAGCCGTGAGGCCGACGCCGATCGCAAAGATCATCGTGCCATGCGCGATGCGCTGGCCGCCGGGCAAGGTCTTGGCGAATTCAGCGTCCATATGGTGCGGAAAGAAATCGCCGGTATGGCCGGCATGAACGACGAAATCGGTCTCGGTAATCGTCCGTCCGGTGGTCACCCTGACATGGCCGAGTTCGTAGTCTTCGAAATAGATGGTTTGTTCTGCCATTCCTTACGCCTTCGGAAGTTCTGCAATCGGCGTCGCCGGTGCGGCGCTCGACTGATAAGCGGCTTCGACGAGGGCCATGGTCTGCCAGGCATCCTCAACGGAGCCGATCAACTCCTGATCCTCGCCGGATGCGAAGCGTTGCAGGTTGGCCATGCGGTTGACAAAGGCATCCGGGAACCAGGCGCCTTCCAGCTTGACCCGGACCCAATCGCTGCCGCCTTCGGGGCGGATCCACAGCTCGTCCGGCTCGCCACGCGGATAGTCGAGATTAACGCCGAGCTTGATATAGGCGGCGCCCGTGGTGCCGGAGATGCGGAACTCGCAGGCCTGGAACTTGCGCCCGAAATCATGGTCGTGATTGACCGACAGCACGCAGCGCACCTTGTCGCCATAATCGAGGATCGCCGCCGTCCGGGTCTGGGCGACTTCGTGATTGGGGTGCCCGATGGTCTTCGCATGGACGCCAAGCGGATTGCCGAGCAGACCACGAGTGAAATCGAGATAGTGGATCGAGTGCATGGCGATCTCGATCCGCGGCAACCCCTTCAGGAAGGGCCAGAGCCCCCAAGGTGTCGCGAGCGCCAGCCAGGCGTCGAAATCGACCACCTCGCCGAGATAGCCCTTCTCTACGGCATCGTAGAGCGCCAGCATCATCGGCGCGAAACGAAGCTGGAAATTGACCGCTGCCTTGATGTTGCGCTCGCGGCAGACCCGCAGGATGTCAGTGGCACCGGTGAGATCGCTGCCCATCGGCTTCTGGATCAGCGCGAAGGAGCCGCACGGCAGCTTCGCCAAGATTGGCGCATGCGCGGCCGGCGGTGTCGCGAGATCGAAGATCGCGCCGTCGACAGCCAATGCCTCGGCCTCGGTAGCAAAGGCTCGAATGCCCCATTGCGCCGTCAGCGCCGCTGCCTTTTCGGCATTCGGATCGTAGAGACCGGCAACCGGGAAGCCAGCTTGCTTGTAGGCCGGAAGATGTGCGTCGCCGACGATGCTGCCGGCACCGAAGATCACGATCGGGCGGGGATTTGATGGCTTGGGCCACCATTGGCGAAGGGATGTGGGATCGAAGGTCATGACACCTTCCCCTTGAGGGGGAGGGTCGGACCAAGGGTCCGGGGTGGGGTGATCCCTCCTTGCGTGAAAACGGCAGCGCTATGCGCTGAGGTGGCCAGCCCCACCCGCACATTCCGCGACGTGCCCCTCATCCGGCCTGTCGGCCACCTTCTCCCCGTTTTGACGGGGAGAAGGTGATGGGCGCACCCTCCGACAGCTCTCAACTTAAGAGGAAACGTGAGGACGCAACAAACGAGGTCGTCCTCTCTCCCCGCCTGCGGGGAGAGGGCTGGGGCGAGGGGCTGTTCTTGGAGATTAGTCAAGATGAAACACCTCCTCCATCATGGCCCACCACTCACCCTCCTTGCGGGTCTCGAGCGGCTTCTGGCAGGGAATGCAAACCGACCACCATTCCTGGTTTTTCGGGCTTGCCGCCATCTTGCGCATATCGGCCTCGAAATCAGAGCCGACATATTCCCAGTAACCGAAGAGCAGGTTTTCCGGCTCCTTCAGGAAGATCGAATAGTTGGTGATGTTGCACTCCGAGATCAGCGCCAAGATCTCGGGCCAGACGGCTGCGTGCAGTGCCTTGTATTCCGCGATCTTGGCCGGCTCCAGGCCGATCACCATACCCATCCGTTGCATGGCCAGTTCCTCCTCAGCCGTGGATTTCCCGGGTGAATTCGCCGATCGAGCGCGCCTTCACCGCATCCCAATCCCACTCGATGCCAATACCCGGTTCGGAAGGCGCGAGCGCCTTGCCGTGGACGATCTCCATGCCCTTGGTGGTGAGGTCGTCGAGCTGTGGGATATATTCGACATATTTGCCGTTCGGCACTGCGCAAGTGAGGCTGACATGCAGCTCCATCAGGAAATGCGGGCAAACCGGAATATCGAAGGCCTCGGCCGCATGCGCCACCTTTAGCCAAGGCGTGATGCCGCCGATGCGGGCAACGTCCACCTGCACGATCGAGCAGGCGCCCTTCTGCATGTATTCGCGGAAATGCCGGATCGAATACATGGATTCACCGACCGCAATCGGTGTCGGCGTCGATCGCGTCAACCGGATGTGCCCGTCGAGATCGTCGGCCGGCAGCGGCTCCTCGATCCAGGCAAGATCCAGCTCCTTCAATCGTGCCGCGCGGCGGATCGCCTCGTCGACAGTAAAGCCCTGGTTGCAATCGGTCATGATCTCGAAGCCGGAGCCAAGCGCCAGACGCATCGCGGCCAGCCGGTCGTAGTCTTCAGAACCATGCGGCTTTCCGATCTTCACCTTCGAGCCGGAAAAGCCCTTGGCCTTTGCCTGTAAGGCGTCCTCGACCAAGGCTTCCTTGTCGATATGCAGCCAGCCGCCCTCCGTCGTGTAGAGCGGGCAACGATCCTTGGCCCCACCGGCAAGCTTCCAGAGCGGCAGGTTCTGCTTCTTCGCTCTCAGGTCCCACAATGCCGTGTCGACGGCGGCGAGCGCCAATGCGGTGATCGGCCCGATGGTCGTCGCATGGGTGGCGAATTCGAGTTTATGCCAGATCGCTTCGATGCGATCTGCGTCCTCACCGATCAGAAGCGGCACCAGATGATCGGAGAGCAACCGCATGACGGACGAGCCGCCGGTGCCGATGGTGTAGCTATAGCCGGTGCCAACGGCGCCTTCGCTATCGGTGATGGTGACGATCGGCGTTTCCTGGCTAACGAAGCTTTGGATCGCATCCGTCCGCTTCACCTTTGGCGGCAGGTCGACCATGCGCAATTCAATTTTTTCGATGCGTGCCATGGGGGATTCCTTAGATTGCCAGGCTCTTGCCGGTTTCAACGGAGAAGAGGTGGGCCTGACTCAGATCGAAGCTCATCTTCAGCCGTTCACCGCTCTTCAGAGAGCGCGGATTGAGCATGCGCGACACCCATTCGCGCCCCGCGAACTCGACGAAGACAAGCGTTTCGTTGCCGAGCGGTTCGGTGATGGCGACAGGCAATGTCAGTTCATAGACGGCGGATTCCGCGCCGGAATGCAGGCCATGGCCGGTCGGGAAGATATCGTCAGGCCTGAGACCGAAGGCGACCTTTTCGCCTTCCTTGACTTTACCAGCAAACTGGCTGGGCAGCGGCAGGCGATCGCCATTGTTGAAGGCGAGTTCGCCGCCCTTCAGCGTCGCCTCTTCGATGTTCATCGGCGGCGAGCCGATAAAGCCGGCGACGAAGCGTGTGGCCGGCCGCTTGAATACCTCGTCCGGCGTGCCGACCTGCTCAATATGGCCATCGCGCATGATGACGATGCGGTCGGCCAGCGTCATGGCCTCCACCTGATCGTGCGTGACGTAGACCACCGTCGACTGCACCTTGGCATGCAGCTTCTTGATCTCGGTTCGCATCTGCGTGCGCAGCTTGGCATCTAGGTTCGACAGCGGCTCGTCGAAAAGGAAGACTTCCGGCTGGCGCACGATGGCGCGGCCCATGGCGACGCGCTGGCGCTGGCCGCCGGAAAGCTGCGCCGGGCGGCGATCCATGAGGGCTTCAAGGCTGAGGATGGCGGCGGCCTCGTTGACACGCTTGTCGATCTCTGCCTGCGGCTGCTTGGCGATCTTCAGCGAGAAGCCCATGTTCTCGCGCACAGTCATATGCGGGTAGAGCGCATAGGACTGGAACACCATCGAGATGTTGCGGTCGCGCGGTGGCAGGTCGTTCACGACGGTGTCGCCGATCTCGATCGTGCCGCCGGAAACCTCTTCCAGGCCGGCGATCATGCGCAGCGTCGTCGACTTGCCACAGCCCGAGGGACCGACGAGTGCAATGAACTCCTTGTCCGCGATATCGAGATCGATGCCGTGGACGATTTCCAGCGCGCCGTAGCGCTTGACGAGTTTTTTGAGGGAAACCTGAGCCATGGAGATTAACCTTTGACCGCACCGAATGTCAGACCCGACACCAGATGCTTCTGAATGATGAAAGTGAGAGCGAGCGCCGGAACGATCATGACGACAGCCAGTGCGCACATGCCGCGCCAGTCGATGGTGAACTCGGACGTATAGTCGAGCAATCCCACAGGCAGCGTCTTCGAATCGACCGAGCGCGTCAGCTGCGAGGCCAGTGCATATTCGTTCCAGCAAGTGAGGAAGGCGAATATGCCGGCGGATGCAATGCCGGGGCCTGCAAGCGGGAACTCCACCTGCCAGAAAGCCTGCCAGCGCGTGCAGCCATCGATCTGTGCCGCCTCGGCAAGGTCCTTCGGCACCTGCCTGAAGAAGCCGTCGATCAGCCAGATGGTGAAGGGCACGTTCAGCGCGACATAGGTGAGGATGAGGCCGAAATGCGTGTCTATGATCCCGAGCCGCGCATAGACCATGAACAGCGGCAGCGAAAGGGCAACACCAGGTACGGAGCGCGTCAGCATGAGCCCCAGGAACACCGTCGACTTGCCGCGGAAACGGAAGCGCGCAAAGGCATAGCCGCCGGACATGCCGATAATAAGTGCAATGGCAGTCGAGGTGATCGAGATGATCAGTGAATTGCGGAAATAATCCCAGACGGGAATGCCGCCCTGCCCGACGCCGCTGAACATCGAACGATAGGCTTCGAGCGAAAGCTCCTGAGGAATCCAAATCGGCGGCTTCGCCATGATCTCCACGGTCGGACGAAGCGAGCTGACGATGATCCAGAGACCCGGCAGGCAGATGATGAGCATCGCGATGAAAAGGCCGATGAGATAGGCGACCTTCCAGAGGCGGCGTTGCAGGCGTTGTTGAGCGTTGCGATCCATGATTACCACTCCGCTCCGATCTGGGTGCGGGCAAGCGCCAGCTTACGGAAGAAATAGACTGTGAAGGCGATCGAGAGAATGATCGAGACATAGGCCATAGCGTTGGCAAGCCCCATCTGCGCATCGGCATAGGCGGTGCGCCCGACCAGCGTCCAGATCAGCTCCGTGCGCCGAGCCGGACCGCCATCGGTCATGATCTTGACGATGTCATAGGCGCGGGCGACGTCGAGCGAACGGATGGTCATGGCGATGAAGGCGAAGGGCATCAGGAACGGCCAGGTGACGTACCGGAAGGTCTGCCAGCTGGTGCAGCCATCGACCTTGGCCGCCTCGACCGGCTCCTGCGGCATGGCGAGCAAGCCGGCAAGGATGAGGATGGCGAACACCGATGTGGACGACCAGACTTCGGCAACAACGATGGAGAGCAGCGCCAGATTGCCGTCGATGAGCCACGGTATTGCATCATTGGTAATGCCCAGCGACTGCAGCGCATTGTTGATGATGCCGACATTGTCGTTGAACATGAATTTGAACTGGAAGCCGACGAGAACCGGCGAAAACATCATCGGAAACATCATCAGCGTGCGCAGCACGCGCTTGCCGTGGGTCGCCTTGTTGACCAGGATCGCCAATCCCAAACCAAGCAGCATTTCCAGATTGAGCGCGATCGTCAAAAGCACCACGGTGCGCACGAAAGCCGCCAGAAACACCGGATCCGTCAGGATGCGGATGTAGTTGCGCAGACCGATGAAGGTGAAGAGCGTGGCCGGCCTTGTCAGGCGAAATGGCGTGAAGCTCGAATAAAACGAGAGAAGCAGCGGAAACAGAACGACCGCGACAAGGACGATAATCGCCGGAAGAAGAAGCAGGACCGGTGGAGATATTCTTTTGAACATGGTTTGCACCTGTCGGCATTCCTCGGCAGCGTGGCCCGGACTGCATGGAATGGATTGCTTGGGACGAGACCCGGCACAAGGCCGGCGGCACGGACCAGTCCCCTGCGGCACCGACCAAAAGCCATTCTCAGAGTTAGATTGCGGAAGTCCCGCGCATTTCGGGGCGCGGGACTTCGATTGCATCGCTTAGAGCGCGCCGGCGTCCTTCAGGACATCGGTCGCCTTCTGGGCGGCAGCGTCGAGCGCCTGCTTGGAGGTCTTGTCGCCGAGGATGGCGGCCTGGAGCTCAGGATAGACGACGTTGGAAATCTCGATCCATTGCGGCGTGCGCGGAACCGGGAAAGCGTATTTCATCGATTCCTGGAAGGTGCTCAGCACTTCCTTCTTGTAGGGGTCGGAAGCAGCCTGCTGGATATCCCAGTCCCAAACCGCCTTGCGGGTCGGCAGGGTGCCGTTCGCAGCTTCGAGCTTCTGCGAGTCGTCGTTGGTCAGGAACCAGATGAGGGAAGCGGCCGCATCCTTGTGGGCGCAAGCCTCGGTTACCGAGAAGCCGTGGTGACCGGACCAGCCAGTGTGCTTGCCGGACGAGCCGACCGGCTGGACGACGACGCCGACATTGCCCGCGACCTTCGAGGACTTCGGATCGTTGAAATAGGTCGCCCAGCCCGGCCAGTCGAGATCGAGCGCGATGGAGCCGGACGCAAAGCCAGCGCCGAGGTCGTCCCATAGGTAGTTGGTCGTACCGGCCGGAACGGCCTTGGCCTTGTACATGTTGACGAACCAGTCGAGCGCACGCACGCCGGCTTCGGAGTTGAAGGCGGGCTTGCCGTCCTTGTCGAGATAGTCGCCACCTTCAGCCACCAGCATTTCAAAGAAGCGGCCATTGATCGCCTCTTCCTTGCCCGGGAACTGCGTGCCGAAGAAGTTCGGCGGGTTGGAGAAGAAGATCGACTGGTCGGACACTTCCTTCCAGGTCTTCGGCGGCGCCAGATCATAGCCATATTTCGCCTTAAAGGCCGTCTTCTTGGCTTCGTCGTTGTAGAGGCTCTTCTGATAATAGAGCGCCGAAACGTCGAACTGGGCACGCGGCAACATGATCAGGCGGCCGTCGATGGTCGAAGCCTGAATGGTGGAATCGACGAAGTGAGCGATCTCTTCCTTCGGCAGCAGCTTGCCGAGGTCGGTGTAGAGGTCGGGATACTGAGGCGCGAAGGACGAGTGGTTCGAGCCGACGCACCAGGAGATGCTGCCCGATGCCATGTCGGACTTGATTTCCTTGTCGAGCTCGAAGTGGTTCTTCTTGGAAAGGATATTGACCTTGGCGCCCGTTGCCTTCTCCCACTCGGCAATGCGCGCATAAAGCGGCTCATACTGCTGACCGCCGATGAGCTTGGCGTCGATCGTCACGCCCGGAAACTTACCCGGCAGATCCCCGGCAAAGACCGAGGTACTCGCAAGCAATGCCATCATGCCGGCAGCAAGACCGGCCCTCCAATTCCTCATCGAAATTCCTCCCAATAAGATCGGACCTCTTGTCCAATCGCCCTCTCGACCCAAATATGGATCAATAATTTATAAGTAAACATCTTATTCATTGGCCGTCAAGCCGAGATCGCACCCTTGAAAAGCCTGTTCATTCATATATGAATGATGAATCATGTTTCTTCGCATGGGGAATGCTGATGAGTGTAGAAGACGACAGTGATCGCTATCGCGCGCCGGCCCTGGACAAGGGGCTGGACATATTGGAACTGCTGGCGACGATCGACGGTGGTCTCACGCAGGCGGAAATCGCCAAGGCGCTCAACAAGAGCCCTAACGAATTCTATCGCATGCTCGATCGCCTCGTGCGGCGCGGCTACGTGCAGCGGCAGGACGGCGACCGCTTCTATCTGACGCTGAAGCTCTTCGGACTAGCGCATTATCATGCGCCGGTGCGTCGCCTCGTTTCCTTTGCAACACCGCTGATGCGCGAGTTCTCCAACCGCGCCGAGCAGGCCTGTCATCTGGCGATTTACGATCGTGGTTCGGTCGCCGTCATCGCCCAGCAGGATTCGCCGACCTATTGGGGCATATCCATCCGCGTCGGGGCGCAGATCAATCTGTACAATACCGGTTCCGGCCATATCCTCCTGGCATTCCGCGATGAAAAGCAGCGCCAGATGATGATCAACGAGCAAAGGCGCCAGGAGCAAGACCCGGAAGAGCCGCCGGCCGACCTCGAAGAGAAGCTGCTGGCCATCCGCGACAAGGGCTTCGAGACAATGAACAGCCTTCAGACCAGCGGTGTATACAATATCTCTGCTCCCGTGCTCGCGATGGACGGCAACGCATTGGCGGCCCTCACCTGCCCCTATATTGAACCTGTGAACCCGAAGGCGCCGACGCGCGAACAGGTGGTCGAATATGTACGGGAAGCGGCAAAGCAGATCTCCGAAACCGTGGCCGGCACCGTGGACAAGGCCGAGCTGTAATTTTTATTTGAATAAAATATTCTTCTGTGAGTATATGTTGAGCAAGCAGGTATGGGAGGAACGCCATGCTTTTCGACAGCCATTTGCACATCGTCGACCGGAAACGCCTCGTCTATCCCTGGCTGACTGAAGCAGGCGCGCTCAACCGCGACAGCCTCTACGAAGACTATGCGCGCGAAGCCAAGCGGCTTGGAATCACCGACACGCTTCACATGGAAGTCGATGTCGCCGAAGACAATATCGAGCGGGAGACGGATTACGTCAAAGAGCTGAGTCGCCAGCCCGGCAGCCTTCTGCGCGGCGCCATCGCCGCCTGCCGACCTGAAAGCACAAGCTTTCCAGCCTATCTCGAACGCTTGCTCGCAGACCCCTTCGTCAAGGGCTTTCGCCGGGTGCTGCATGTGGTGCCTGATGACGTCTCCGAGGGCGCACTTTTTCGCGAAAATCTGAATCGGCTCAGCAATACGCAGCTCACCTTCGATCTCTGCGTTCTGCCGCATCAGATAGCCAAGGCGATTGCGCTGATCGACCTCAATCCCGATGTCCGCTTCATCCTCGATCATTGCGGCGTACCGGCGGTGAAGGATGGGCTTAGCGAAAGCTGGTCTTCCGGCATCAAGGAAGTTGCAAAACGACCGAATGTCATCGTGAAGATCTCAGGCGTCGTTGCCTATGCCGATCCGGACAACTGGTCGCCGGAAACGCTGCGTCCCTTCGTCGAACATTGCATCGCAAGCTTCGGCTGGGATCGCGTCATCTGGGGCAGCGATTGGCCAGTCTGCACGCTCGGCGGCAATCTCTCTACCTGGGTCGCCGCCACTCATGCCCTGATGCAAGGCGTAAGCGCTGACGAACGCAACGGGCTCTATCACCTCAATGCCAAGCGCCTCTGGTCTCTCTGAGGCCGGCGGCTTTCCACCGAAAGTGAATGCCATGACCGCCACCGTCGGCGTATCCAGCACCCATCCGAAAACCATGCCGGCCGATCACGCCGAGATCCCCGTCTGGAATTCGGAAAACTGGTTCTATGAGGATTTCGAGGTCGGCCACAAGATCCGCTCGCTGCGCCGCACGATCTCCGAGGGCGAATCGCAGCAGTTCAACGCGCTGGTGCTCGACATGCACCCCTACGTCAGTGACCAGATCTTCGCCGAGACCGAAGGCCTGTTCGGCAAGCGGCTCGTCGCCGGCGCCTTCGTCTTTTCCGCGGGCCTGGGACTTGTCGCTACCAACTGCGTCAATGCCTTTTCCTATGGCTACGACAAGCTGCGCTTCATCAAGCCCACCTTCATCAGCGACACAATCTACACCATCCGTACCAATCTCGATAAGCAGCCGAAATATGCCGATCTCGGCCTGATCCGCTCATCTTATGAAGTCTTCAAGGGCGACGGCGAGCTGGTGCTCTATTGCGAGCATATCCAGACCGTGCGCTACAAGAGCGGCCGGCCTGCGGACGCGCCGCTGCTGAAAGCCTAATATGAACAACAACGAAGAAGAAGGCCTGCTCTCCGGCATCATCGTGCTGGATATGAGCCAGTTTCTTGCCGGCCCGATGGCGGCGCTGCGGCTAGCCGATCTCGGTGCGCGCGTCATCAAGATCGAGCGGCCCGACGGCGGCGACCTCTGCCGCCGGCTCTATCTTAGCGACACGGAAATCGGCGGCGACTCCACGCTCTTTCACGCCATCAACCGCGGCAAGGAAAGCTTTGCCATCAACATGAAGGACGAGAGCGATCTGCAGGAATTGCGCGCCCTCATCGCCAAGGCCGACGTCATCATCCAGAACTTCCGCCCCGGCGTCATCGAAAGGCTTGGCCTCGACTACGCCTCCGTGGCCGCAATCAATCCTCGCATCGTCTATGGCAGCATCACCGGCTATGGCCCGGACAATGAATGGCGCCACTTCCCCGGGCAGGATCTGTTGGCACAAGCCCGCTCCGGCGTCATGTGGTTGAACGGCGAGGCCGATGACGGCCCCGTGCCCTTCGGCCTCGCCGTCGCAGACATGCTGGCCGGCAATCTACTCGTTCAAGCCATTCTCGCGGGGCTGGTGCGACGCGGCGCGACCGGGCGCGGCGTGCATGTGGAAACAAGCCTGCTGGAGGCACTGGTGGATTTCCAGTTCGAAGTGCTGACCACACATCTGAACGATGGCGGCCGTCTGCCGAAGAAATCCGCCGTGCGCAATGCACACGCCTATCTCGCCGCCCCCTACGGCGTCTATCGCTGCGCCGACAGCTGGCTGGCGCTCGCCATGATGCCGCTGGAAAAACTCGCGCCGCTGCTCGATCTGCCAGCGCTCGCCGACTACACGCCTGACGACACCTTTCAGCGCCGCGACGAGATCAAGACCATGATAGCAAACCGCCTGCAGGAGAAGACGGTTCGGGAGTGGCTCGCCCTCCTGGAGCCCGCCGACATATGGGCGGCGGAAGTGCTCGACTGGCCGCAACTGCTGCAAAGCGCGGCCTTCCGCCAACTCGATATGCTGCAGACTGTGAGCCGCGATGACAGAACGTCTGTACGAACGACAGCGAGCCCGATCCGGGTCAATGGCATTCGGGCCAAGAACGATCTTGCCGCGCCGAAGATCGGTGGTCATTCGGACAAGATCAGGGCGGAATTTCTTCGGTAGCTCATCGTGCGGCGCGCTCGATGCCGCGACCTGTCAGCGACATAAAAAAGGGCGCCGCATCCCTGCGGCACCCCTCTCAACATAGCAAACTTACATCACCTCAAGCCGCAGCGAGCTGCAGCTCCTTGCTGACCATGGCGCGCAGCGTGCCAAGATCCTTGGCGAAAGCGCGGATGCCTTCCGAGAGCTTCTCGGTTGCCATCGCGTCTTCGTTCATCATCCACCGGAAGGTCTTCTCGTCGACGGCGATCTTTTCGACCGAACCCTTGTGCTCCGGCGAAAGCTTGCGCTCCAGCTTGCCCTGATCTGCAGCGAGTTCGTCGAGCAGGTTCGGGCTGATGGTCAGACGGTCGCAGCCGGCCAGCGCTTCGATTTCGCCGGTGTTGCGGAAGGAAGCGCCCATGACGATCGTCTTGATGTCGTTGGCCTTGTAGTAGTGGTAGATGTCGCGCACCGAGATAACGCCCGGATCTTCTTCTGCGGTGTAGTCCTTGCCAGTCGACTTCTTGTACCAATCAAGGATGCGGCCGACGAAGGGCGAGATCAGGAATGCCTTGGCGTCGGCGCAGGCGATGGCCTGAGCCTTGCTGAAGAGCAGCGTCAGATTGCAGTCGATGCCTTCCTTCTGCAGCACTTCGGCGGCGCGGATGCCTTCCCAGGTAGAGGCGAGCTTGATGAGGATACGATCCCGCTCGATGCCGCGCTCCTTGTAGGAAGCGATGATAGCGCGGGCCTTGGCAAGCGATGCTTCCGTGTTGAAGGACAGGTCGGCGTCGACTTCGGTCGAGACGCGGCCGGGAACGAGGCCGGAGAGCGCTGCACCGACGGAAATGGCCAGACGGTCGGCAACGGCATGGACGACGGCTTCCGACGTGCCGCCCTGCTTCTTGCCCCAGGCAACGGCTTCCTTGATCGCATCGGCGAACATGGGCGTGCCGAGCGCCTTCAGCACGATTGTCGGGTTGGTGGTGCAATCCACCGGCTTCAGGCGTGCGACGGCCTCGATATCGCCGGTGTCGGCCACGACCGTGGTCATGGCGCGGAGTTGGTCAAGCTTGGAAGTCATAGCAGGTATCCTTGTTGAATGAGGCCCATGGGGAAGCGGAGATTTGGGGCGGCGTGTCTCGTCCGGTCGGCGGACGGCTTGAAGGCATCAGGCAGAATACGCCCTTCCTTCTCCTATGTATCGGTAACGGGGTAAAAAGCGCGAAAGTTCCATTTCCGGTGAACGGCCGAGCGGTGAAGAAACAACCCTCCGGAAACAGGCTTTTCACCGGCACGGGGCGCCCTATGTGAACCCCTGCCCGGCCTGGCATCTGCTCGGAGCAACACTCGCACATTGTCCTCCTCGATTGGACAAGACCGAATTTCTCAGCACCGACTATCAGCAATCTCGCAATGAAAAGTCAAGGACATTTGCGCAATTCAATTGACATAAGTTTCATGTCATAGAATATCGGCGACAGAAGAGCCGACCTCGCCTGCTCCCGTCATCTAACATCGCCCCATTTCATTCTCCGGGGTGATCATGACCCTAAAAGGCGCATGCGACAATCTTGCCGGAGGACCTGTGGCCAAACTGAGACGCGGGACGCACACCGCCTATTCGGAAACCTCGTCGCTGAGGCTTCGTGCCGCGTGGCTCTACTACAATCAGGGCCTGACGCAGAAGGACGTTGCAGAACAGCTCGGCATCAGCCGCACCACGGTCATTCGTCTGCTGGATGAGGCCATGCGCCGCAGCGAGGTGCAGATCTGGATCACAGAGGGCATCGACGACTGCGTCGAACTGGCAATCAAACTCGAACGCACCTATGGGCTTGATGAGGCCATCGTCGTTCCCGAGCCCGCCGGCAGCGATGTCAATGCGCAGGCGAAAAGCGTCGGCCTGGCGCTCGGCCAGTTTCTGACGGAAGCCATTCCCGATAATTATACAATCGGGGTCGGCTGGGGCCGGACGATGACGGCCTCGCTGGCCAGCTTCCGTCCGACCCGCCGTGACAATTGCAAGGTGGTCTCGCTGCTCGGCGGCATCGTCGCCGTCCACCAGACCAATCCGATCGACTATACATGGCGCCTGGCAAGCCAGCTCGGCGCGGAATGCTATATGTTCCTGGCGCCGCTGCTCGTCGACTCCGTCGAAACCAAGCGCAATCTCATCGAGAAGTGCGGCCTTGAGGCTATTTACAGGCTAGCCGAAAATCTGGACCTCGCCATCGTCAGCTGCGGCGACATCGGCCCGCAATCGACCTCATTGTCGGAAGGCTTTATCTCGAAACGCGAGTTGGAAGAGCTGATCGAAATGGGCTGCGTCTGCGACACCATGTTCAACTTCCTCGACGCCGAGGGCAATTCCGTCGACCACCCGATCAACAAGCGGGTCATGTCCGTCGATCTCGATACGCTGAAAAAAGCAAAGCACATCGTGATCTCCTCCGGCGGCGCACACCGGGCTCAGGCGATCAACGCCACGATCAAGCGCATCGGCTGCAACACGCTGATCACTGATGAAAGTGCCGCCAAGGCGCTGCTGCAAATGGCGATGGCGAAGGCGGCTTAAGCAGCCGAATTTGAGTTTACGGAGGGTGACGCCCCTCTGCCCTCACGGGACGGAGGGGTATCGCAAGCGCGGCGAAGTCAGAGCCACTGAAAACTCATCCCTCAAGCATCCCCCGATTCCCATCCCAGCATCGCCCGCTTGCGCGTCAGCCCCCAATGATAACCAGTGAGCTGACCGTTCTTGCCGAGCGCACGATGGCACGGCACGACGAAGGAAATCGGGTTGCGGCCGACGGCTGCACCCACCGCCCGCATCGCGGTCGGCTGGCCGATATCCCTGGCGATGTCGGAATAGGTGACGGCCCGACCCATCGGGATCTTCAACAGGCTTTCCCAAACGCGAAGCTGGAAATCCGAGCCGATCAGCACCACGCGCAGCGGCTGGTCGCTCGACCAGTTCGAGCGTTCGAAGATGCGCGCCGCGTAAGGCGCGGTCGCATGCGGATCCTCGATGAACTCGGCATTGGGCCAGCGGCAGGTCATATCGGCGAGACAAGCCTTTTCATTGCCGGAATCGCTGAAGGCCAAACCGGCGAGACCGCGATCCGTGACCATAATCAGGGCGAGGCCGAAGGGCGAGATGTGAAACGAATAGCGCATCACAAGGCCGTTGCCCCTCGCCTTCCATTCGCCGGGAGACATCGCCTCGTGCGTCACGAAAAGATCGTGCAACCGGCTCGGACCGGAAAGACCAACCTCGAAGGAGGTCTCCAGAAGCGGCATATCCTCCTTGCGCAGAAGCCGCTTGGCATGATCGAGCGTAACGGCCTGAAGGAAAGCCTTGGGCGACAATCCGGCCCAGCGCGTGAATGTCTTCTGCAACTGGGTCGGCGATTGGCCGAGCCGATCGGCAAGCATCTCCAGCGACGGCTGGTCGCGATATTCCTCGGTGATGAGCTCGATAACCTCCCGCACGGTCTCGTAGTCGTGACCTTCCGGGGTGATGTCTTTCGTCAGCTGTGCAATCGCATTCATGATCTTTCTCCTTGGAAAGGAGAAAACCACGGCAAGAGGGCTAAAACCACCCGTTTCTTGCGCAGGCGCGGCAACTGCGAAAATGTGATGTCGCTGATTTCTCCGAGCCTGCTCATATCCGTTGCGTCACGGTTGCCAGCGCCCGCTTGAACGCCTGGGCGAAGCTCTCTCGATCCTCGGGATTGAGGAAGGAACCGACATCGGTGTCATGGCTTCTATCGCGGACATGCATCGACACGACCCCGATCTCGCGGTGACGGCGAATGAGAAAACGCGTCCAGAACGGATTGAAATCATGCTCCACCATCCGCCCGGTCGGCGAGAACTTGCGGATGGAAACATTGGTGCGCGATACCGTCACTTCTTCGCGTACGCGGCCGGACCGATAGTTCAGCCAGAACGCCCCGAAGAGCAGGATGAAATCGGCGCCGAAGAAGATGCCGACCGGCCAGGCGCCGCGCGTGACGAAGAGGATGGTGTAGAAGAGGCAGAAGGCTCCGGCCACGGCCAGCATGATCTTGAACCCCTTCCGCCCAAGCGAGCGATGGGGAAACAATTCGGCGGCGAAAACCGGCCTGTTGCCGTCTGCCGCGGTATCGGCGTTGCGTTCCGTCATAGGACTTGAGTATAGGTCGTTCATGGCAAATCCCAAGATCAAATCCAGCGCCCAAACCGTGAAAAAGTCAAATGCGACCGCAGGCCGCAAGCCGGCAGCAAAGAGCCTATATTCCAAGGCAGACCTGGAAGAGATCTTCCGCCGCTTTTCCATCCAACGGCCAGAACCGAAGGGCGAGCTTGAGCACGTCAATCCCTTCACACTCGTCGTCGCCGTAGCGCTTTCGGCGCAGGCGACCGACGCCGGTGTCAACAAGGCGACTCGCGCCCTCTTCGCCGTTGCCGATACGCCGGAGAAGATGCTCGATCTAGGCGAGGAGCGCATCCGCGAGTACATCAAGACGATCGGCCTCTACCGCAACAAGGCAAAGAATGTCGTGGCGCTTTCGGAAAAACTGATCACCGATTTCGGCGGCGAGGTGCCGCGGACCCGCGAAGAACTCGTGACCCTGCCGGGTGTCGGCCGCAAGACCGCGAACGTCGTGCTGTCCATGGCTTTCGGTCAGGCGACGATGGCCGTCGATACGCATATATTCCGCATTGCCAACCGGCTACTGCTGGCCCCCGGCAAAACGCCCGACGAAGTCGAGCAGCGGCTGATGAAGATCG
Organism: Rhizobium sp. BR 314; assembly: GCF_047445805.1. Lineage (NCBI taxonomy): Bacteria > Pseudomonadati > Pseudomonadota > Alphaproteobacteria > Hyphomicrobiales > Rhizobiaceae > Rhizobium > Rhizobium sp. BR 314. Next base: position 34,502 of record NZ_JARWLA010000026.1, read on the forward strand.
TCCCCGATGAATACCTCTACCATGCGCACCACTGGCTGATCCTGCACGGGCGCTACTGCTGCAAGGCGCGCAAGCCGGAATGCGAGCGCTGCGTCATCGCCGACATCTGTCGCTCGCCGGAAAAGACCTGGGACATACCCGCGCCGCTGGTCGAACTGCCGGCGCAGATCGTCGGGGCGAACACCTCAAGCTAGGAGGCTTGGGCCTGCAACCCGCTCTCCCGCCGCGAAATCAGCTTGTGCAGATGCACCATCATCCCGGCGGCAAAGAGTGGCGTCAGAAGATTGAGCAGCGGAATGGCGAGGAAGGCAGCAATCACCAAACCAGCCAGAAAGACCGTAAGGGCGTATTTGACCCGAAACTCCCGCGCTTCATCCGGCGAGCGGAAGCGCATGGCAGCGAATTCGAAGAATTCCCGCCCGAGCAGATAGCCGTTCACCAGGAAGAAGGCGATCAGATTGACGCCCGGTATGAACAGCAGGAACAGCGCCACGATATTGCCGACGATGACGACGCCGAGAAACCGCAAGGAGCTTTTCATGGCTGCAGCGATCGGCATCGCCGTTCCCGGCGCATCGGAGGGATAGTCGCGCTTTTCCACCACGTCAGCGACATCGTCGAGAAACAGGCCGGCAATCAGCGCCGTGACCGGCGATATCAGCAGCGCCATCGCCAATGCCAATGCAATACCCGCGAAAATGGCGAGGAAGAGCGTAAGCCAGCCCGTCCAGTCTGCCGTGGCCGGCATGAAACTTTGCAGCCAGGGCAAGACGAAGGAATTGAATGCGCCACGCAGGGCGAACCAGACTATGGCGAGCGCCAGCAATGTCAGGCCGAGAACTTTCCAGAAAACACTACGCGTTTCGGGCGCAAAAAGATTTTCAAAAGCAAGGCGGGCTGCAAGGACGATCATGCGGTCGAGCTCTCGTGGCGGATAATCCGACACCTAGGGAGCGATCGCGTCGATATCAATATCCCCAAAAGATATGCGAGTATGCTCAATTAAAAAATTGCGTGATTGTAATAAAGTTCAGCCTAATATATTTTATAAGCCTTGCTGCTAACAACAACCAAAACAACAACGGCGGCCTTGTGAGTTTTGTGTACCCGATTGTTCCACCAATTGGTGCACTCGAACATCAGAAGGACCGTCAGGGGGGCGCAAATTTGGAAGACCTTGGCCAGAAACTCAGAGAATATATTAAGGTTGGCACGCCGGCCGAGCGGCGTATTGCAAAGTATTTCTCAGAACATCTGAACGAACTGCCGTTCGAAACCGCCTCCTCCGTCGCCGACAGGTTGGAGTTGAGCCCCATGACGGTGGGACGCTTCCTGCGCTCCCTCGGCTATCATGGCCTGGACGGCATCAAGGTGCACCTGAAGGAAAATGCACCTCCGGTTGGGTTGCAATTGCCTAATATCCTCGAACGGCTTCAGAAGGACGCCGGCGAGAGCCGCCCTTTGGCGGCACAGATCGTCGAACAGGTCGAGATACTGCAGCATATCTACAATCTCGCCAATCAACCGCAATGGCACGAAGCGGTCTCGACTATCCTGTCTTCCGCCAACGTGTTCATCACCGCCCATCCCGGCCTTGCAGGGCTCGGGCATCACTTCTGCGACCGGCTGACGCTCGCGCGCGATCACGTCCTCTTCCTCGATGGCGCCAATGGCAGCTATATACAGATGTTTGGCGCACAATCGGAAAACAACCTCACCATCATCATCGATTCACCGCGCTTCGTCGCCTCCCGGTTGCTGGCGCGCACGGCCCGCCGCGCCGGACACAAGGTTCTGCTGGCAACCGGTCAGTTTACCGAATGGGCGCATGAATTCGCCAACATCACGCTGTCTTTGCCACCGCAACGCGCCAACAGCAACGATAGCCTTTCGGGGATGATGGCATTGCTCGAGCTGATCTCATTGGCCGTCACGCAGGCCGCCGGCGAGGCAGCCAAGAACAGGACTCGCCGGATCGAAGAACTGCAGGCGATGTTCGCTCCCGCACCGCTGCGCTAGCTGCGACAAGGCAAACGCCTATTCCATGGCGTCCAGTTCGGCACGATGCCGATACATGGCCAGAAAGCGCCGATAATCACGATCGTAGAGCGCCTTCCTGCCCGCATCCGGCAGCCGTTCAAGACCACCGGGATACATCGCAGCCCCAGCAACACCCAGGTTTTCGTGGATGCCGCAGGCGACGGAAGCGGCAATCGCCGTGCCGAGAAGCACCGTCTCGTTCATCTTCGGCATCACGACCTTGCAGCCGGTCACATCGGAATAAAGCTCCATCAGCACAGAATTCTTCACGTGGCCGCCGGCAACATGCAGCGTATCGAGCACGTAGCCATAGTCCCGCATCCGCTCCAGGATGTGGCGGATGCCGAGCGCAATACCGACACTGGTGCGCCAATAGAGCCGGCAGAGACCATCGAAGGAGGAGTCCAGCGTCATGCCGCTGATAACGCCCAGAGCGTGCGGATCGGCGAGCGGCGAGCGGTTGCCGTGAAAATCGGGCAGCACATGGATGCGCCCGCCAAGAGCATCACCCTCGACAAGCCTGAGTTCCGCAATGCGCCGGACGATACTGTCGTGCAGCACCGCCGTCGGCGGGCCGCCGGCCGCATGCATGCTGACGATATGGTCGAGGAGCGCACCCGTGGCCGACTGTCCGGCTTCGGCAAGCCACATGCCCGGGAAGACGGCTTCATAGTAAGGTCCCCACATGCCGGTGCTGCGCTTGCGTTCGCACGCAAAGGAAACGACGCAGCTCGATGTTCCTGCGATCAGCGCCAGCTGATGCTCCAGCGCGGCGACATCACCGGCATGGCCGGCAAGCGCGCCAAGCGCGCCGGCATAGGCATCGATCATGCCGGCGCCGACATGACAGGCGGGGTCGAGGCCAAGCGCTGCTGCTGCTTCAGCCGTCAGCGTTCCGATGCTTTTGCCGACGGCGACGCTCTCTTCAGGCAGGCTGCCGCGCTCGCGCAGATCGCCAAGGCCTATCACGTTGAGAAAATCGGCCTGCCAGCCCTGCTCTCGGTGCGCGAGATAGTTCCATTTCGCCACCAGCGTCGAGCGCGATCGAGCAACAGAGCCGGTCGCCTTCCATGTCATGAAATCGGCAAGATCGAAGAAATAGCCCGCCTCGGCCCAGCTTTCCGGCAGGTTCTCCTTCAGCCACATCAGCTTCGGCATTTCCATTTCCGGCGACATGAACTCGCCGGAATATTCGAGAACCGCATGCTTGGTCGCCGTACAGTAATCAGCCTCGGCAAGCGCCCGATGATCGAGCCAGACGATGGTATCGAACCGGCTCTCTCCGCCGGTGGAAACCGTCAACTGCCTCCCTTCCTTGTCACGCACGACCAGCGAGCAGGTGGCATCGAAACCGATCGCGCCGATGACGGAGGTATCGACGCCCGCAGTCTTCACCGCACTGCGAACGGCGGTGCAAACGGCGGCCCATATATCTTCGGAATCATGCTCGGCGTGGTTCTCACGCGGGCGATGCATCAGGATCGGATGTTCGCTTTTTGCCAGCAGTGAGCCGCTCGCCGTGAAGACACCGGCGCGCGCGCTGCCTGTGCCGATATCGACCGCAACCACGTGATCACGCATGCAAAAGAGGTCCCGACCACTTATCTCGTGTTGCGGACAAGTTGTAACAATTCCGGCATCGCGTCAAACACGACTTCCGGCGAAAGCTGTTCCAGCTCCGCCCGATAGCTCGGCGAATGTGCATGGGAACCGCCGGTGAAGGCGAAAACCGTCATGCCAGCCGCCCGAGCCGCCGTGATGCCGGCCGGGCTGTCTTCCACGACGATGCAATCTTTCGGCGGCACACCCATTTTTTCGGCGGCATAGAGGAACAGATCCGGCGCCGGCTTGCCGCGCTTAACCATGCTGGCGCTGAAAATATTCGGCTCCAGCCTGTCCAGAAGGCCGGTGACGCCAAGCGAAAGACGGATGCGCTCCAGCTGACTTGAGGACGCGACGCAGCGTGGAAGCGGCAGTGCGTCCAGCGTCGCGGCAATGCCGTCCGTCGGCTTCAATTCATGCTTGAAGCGCTCATAGAGATTATTGCGCACCCCATCCAGAAAGGCCTGATCGATGAAGACATCAAACTCCGTCTGCATCGTGTCGACGAGCGTCGCCAGGCTCTTGCCGAGGAAGCGGCTGTAGACATCCTCTTCGGTCATATCCACGCCGATATCGTGCATCGCCTGGATGAGCACACTGACTGACAGCGGTTCGCTGTCCACAAGTACGCCGTCGCAATCGAAGATTACGAGCCCCTTCTCCGCATCGGTCATCGTAGGTCCAACCTGAATTCTGTTGCCGTCTCGCCCATACGATACACAGGCGTAATAATGGAAAACGGCCGGAACAGGAGAATTCCGACCGTTTGAAAATTATTCCGCGAGTTTGTTATCCAAGTATAGCTGCAGGGTGACGCGGGTACCCTTTTCCCACAGCGTTTTCAGTGCATGCGCGAAGCGCTTGCGGAAGAGATCGGACTTGGCGACGTCGCCAAAAATATCGTCGAAGACAAGAAAGGCGTTCGGATCGTCCTTCGCCTTGAGCGCCGCCTCATGCAGCCGATCGGCGCTGGCGTCGTTAAAGACGATGTCCTTGCCGCTGTCGCTCTTGCCGGCGAAATAGCGGCACCAGAGTGCGGAGACGAGCGCGAGGCCGACAATATCCTCACCGCGGCGGAGACGATCGGCCGTGGACGGCAGAATGAATTTCGGTTGGCGGTTCGAGCCGTCCTGCGCCAGGCGCGGGATGGTGTCGGCGATCTTCGGATTGGCGAAGCGCCGTTCGATCAGCTTGAAGTAATCGGCAAGCGCGGTGTTCGGCACCGGCGGGATGACGGGGATGATCTCATCGTTTTCGAGTTTGGCAAGGAAGGCGCGGATCAGCGGCTCCTCCATGGCCTCATGCACGAAATGGATATCCATCAGCGCTGCCGGATAGGCGATCGCCGCGTGGCCGCCGTTGAGAATGCGGATCTTCATGTGCTCATAGGGCGTTACGTCGGGCACGAAAGTCACGCCGACCTTTTCAAGCGCCGGGCGTCCCGCCGGGAAATTGTCTTCCAGCACCCACTGCTTGAATTCTTCGCAATAGACGGGCCAATTATCTTCGATATCGAAGGCTTGCTTCAAAAGATCGATCTCGCGTGCACCCGTTGCCGGTGTGATGCGGTCGACCATGCCATTCGGGAAAGCAACATTTGCGGCAATCCAATCCGCAAAGGCCGGGTCGGAAAGCCGGGCCGTGCCAACGACGGCAGCTTTGGTGACACCGCCATTGTGGGGAATGTTGTCGCAGGACATGACCGTGAAGGGCTGCAGGCCGGCGGCGCGCCGCGCCTTGAGGCCGGCGACGATCAGGCCGAACACGGTCTTCGGCGCGTCCGGGTTCTGCCCGTCCGCAACGATCGCCGGATGAGCTGGATTGAACTTGCCCGAGGCGTCGATGAAGTAGCCGCCCTCGGTGATCGTCATCGAGACGATACGGATCGTCGGATCGGCGAGCTTGACGATAATGGCCTTGGCGTCGCCGACCGGCAGGATATCGATCATCGGCGCTGTCACACGCGCAGCCGTACGATTGTTGTCCTGTTCGACGACGGTGGTCAGAAAGTCCTGCGCGGCGAGCTTTTCACGCATCGCCGCGTCCGAAGGCAACACGCCGGCGCCAATGATCGCCCAGTCATGCGCCTCGCCGGCATTGAAGAGATCGTCGAGATAAACGGCCTGATGGGCACGATGGAAATTACCGACACCGAAATGCACGATACCAGCTGAAAGCGACTTCGGATCGTAAGTAGGAATGGCCGCCTTTGCAGCCGCCTGCTGGAGAGTTGCGAGCGCTAATTTGCACGTCATGTCTCTAGTCCTTCTGAAAGGTCTCTGGCTCCGGGCGGCTTGGGAAGGTCGCGCCGGCTGGTATGCTTGCCCGCTCGCGGAGATGTATGAATGCGAAACGGGAGAAATGCACCGGCCGCGCGCCTTGATCGCGCACGGCCTTGGATCTGCCTCAGATCGAAAGCCCTTCGGCGTTGAACCGGTGAATATGCGCCTTGTCTGGCGTCAGATAGACGGTATCACCGGCCCGGGCCGGGAAGTCGCCTGAACCACGCGCCGTCACCGTGCCGATCCCGTCGACGTCGATGTGCAGGAAGGTGTCGGAGCCGAGATGTTCTGCAACCAGCACCTTGCCCTGCCAGTCGCCGGAGGTGGTCGACAGCAGCACATGCTCCGGCCGCACGCCGATCGTGTCGGCGCCGAGCGTCTGAGCTAAGGCACCCTTGACGAAGTTCATCTTCGGCGAGCCGATGAAGCCCGCGACGAAGAGATTGCGCGGGCTGCGATAGAGTTCCAGCGGCGAGCCGACCTGCTCGATATTGCCGCGATTGAGCACGACGATCTTGTCGGCCATGGTCATGGCTTCGACCTGATCGTGCGTCACATAGATCATCGTCGTCTTCAGCTGCTGGTGCAGCTCGCTGATCTCGAGGCGCATGTTGACGCGCAGTGCCGCATCCAGGTTCGACAAGGGCTCATCGAAGAGGAAGGCCGCCGGCTGGCGCACGATGGCGCGGCCGATGGCAACGCGCTGGCGCTGGCCGCCGGAAAGCTGGCGCGGCTTGCGCTCCAGATAATCCGTGAGATTCAGGACGCGCGCGGCGTCCGCCACCTTCTTGTCGATCTCCGCCTGCGGCAGGTTCGCCATCTTCAGCGGAAAGGCGATGTTCTTGCGAACGCTCATATGCGGATAGAGCGCGTAGGACTGGAACACCATGGCGAGACCGCGGTCGGACGGCTTTAGATTGGTGCCGTCCTTGCCGTCGATCATGATCTGGCCGCCGGAGACGTCTTCGAGGCCGGCGATCAGGCGCAGCAGCGTGGACTTGCCACAGCCTGACGGGCCGACGAACACCACGAACTCGCCATTGTCGATCTCGAGGTCGATGGAAGGGATGACCTTGGCTTCGCCGAAGACCTTGGAAACTTGTCTGAGAACAATGCTACCCATGCTTGTCTTCCTTATTTAACCGCGCCGAAGGTCAGGCCGCGAACGAGTTGTTTCTGGCTGAACCAGCCGAGGATCAGGATCGGAGCGATCGCCATGGTCGATGCCGCCGAAAGCTTGGCATAGAACAGACCCTCCGGGCTGGAATAGGAGGCGATGAAGGTACTCAGCGGTGCGGCGTCGACCGCCGACAGGTTGAGCGTCCAGAACGCCTCGTTCCAGGCGAGGATGATGTTGAGCAACATCGTCGAGGCAAGGCCGGGGATCGCCATCGGCGTCAGGACATAGATGATCTCCTTGGCAAGCGTCGCGCCGTCCATTCGGGCCGCTTCGAGGATCTCACCGGGGATTTCCTTGAAGTAGGTATAGAGCATCCAGACGATAATCGGCAGGTTGATGAGCATCAGCACGACGACCATGCCGACACGGCTGGCGAACTGATTGTTCAAAAGGCCGAAACCCTGAAACAGCAGATAGATCGGAATGAAGGCGCCGACCGGCGGCATCATCTTGGTGGACAGCATCCACATCAAGACATCCTTCGTGCGCTTGGTCGGCGAAAAGGCCATGGCCCAGGCGGCCGGCACAGCAACGAGCAGACCAAGGATCGTGGAACCGAAGGCGATGATGACCGAGTTGCCGAAATGGAGGAAATAATCCGAGCGCGACTGCACCTCGAAATAATTCTGCAGCGTCCAGTGGAAGAAGAGGAACTGCGGCGGCGAGGCGATGGCATCGCCTTCCGTCTTGAAGCTCGTCAGGATCGTCCACAGGATCGGGAAGAAGATGAGGATTGCCACGATCCAGGCGGCGATCGATACGACGATCTTGCGTTGCGTGGTGATTTTGCGTGCCATCTCAAGCCTCCAAATTCTTGCCGACTGCGCGCATCAGGAAGATCGCGACGATATTGGCGAGGATGACAGCGATGATGCCGCCTGCCGATGCACCGCCGACGTCCTGCGACAGAACGATCTGCGAATAGACGAGATAAGTCAGGTTCGTCGTCGCCGTGCCCGGACCGCCATTGGTGGTAACGAGGATTTCGGCGAAGGCTGAGAGCAGGAAGATCGTCTCGATCAGGATCACGACGGTAATGGCGCGGGCCAGATGCGGCAGGATGATATAGATGAACTTCGAAACCGGCCCGGCGCCGTCCATCTCAGCCGCTTCCTTCTGTTCCTCGTCGAGCGACTGCAGGGCCGTCAGCAGGATGAGGGTGGCGAAAGGCAGCCATTGCCAGGCGACAATGATGATGATCGACAGGAGCGGGACCGTCTCCAGCCAGGTCAGCGGATCGAGCCCGAAGAGCCGGAAGAGATGTGCCAGAAGCCCGTTCACCGGGTTCATGAACATATGCTTCCAGATTAGGGCAGCGACCGTCGGCATCACGAAGAAGGGCGCAAGCACCAGCATCCGCACGATGCCCTGGCCGAAGATCGGCTGATCAAGAAGGAGCGCCAGCGCAATGCCGCCGATGACGGTGATCAGCAATGCACCGCCGACGAGCAGCAACGTCACGAACAAAGAGCTGATGAAGGCGGGATCGGTGACGAAGTATTCGTAGTTGAGAAACCCGAGAAAATCATGTGTGCCGGGGTTCAGCAAATTGTAGTTCAGCGTCGAGAAATAGATCGTCATCACGAGAGGGACGATCATCCACGCAAAGAGGAGCAGAACCGAAGGCGCCATCATGACGCGGGCAGTAGAACGGGTGTGCAACGTTGCCATGGCAAGTACCGACCTATCTTTGAACAGGAGGAGTTGGCCGCGGACCGGCTGAAACGAAAAGGGCCGCCAAGGGCAATTCGGGCGCTCGGCGGCCTAGGGGAAAGCAGCACTCGAGAGGTGTGCCGCTCTCCGTAGTTTCAAAGGCCCTTACTTCGGGTAACCGGCCTTCTTCATTTCGCGTTCCGTCAGCTGCTGTGCAGCCTTCAGAGCCTGATCGACCGAGATCTGACCGGCAAGAGCGGCCGAGAACTGCTGGCCAACAGCCGTGCCGATACCCTGGAATTCGGGGATAGCAACGAACTGGACGCCGACATAGGGAACAGGCTTCACGGTCGGGTGCGTCGGATCAGCCGAGTTGATCGAGTCGAGCGTCATCTTGGCGAAGGGCGCTGCCTTCTGGTAGTCCGCATTCGCGTAGAGCGAAGTGCGGGTGCCGGGAGGTGCGTTCAGCCAGCCTTCCTTCTGAGCGACGAGGTTGGTGTAGTCCTTGCCGGTTGCCCAGGAGATGAACTTCTCTGCGGCTTCCGTCTTCTTCGACGAAGCGGGGATAGCGAGGTTCCATGCCCAGAGCCAGTTGCCACGCTTACCGAGGCCCTTGTCCGGAGCCAGAGCGAAGCCAACCTTGTCGGCAACCTTGGATTCCTTCGGATCGGAGACGAAAGAAGCAGCAACCGTTGCGTCGATCCACATTCCGCACTTGCCGGACTGGAACAGAGCCAGGTTTTCGTTGAAGCCGTTGGAGGAAGCACCCGGAGGGCCTGCGTCCTTCATCAACTTGACATAGAAGTCGAGCGTCGCCTTCCATTCCGGCTGATCGAACTGTGCCTTCCATTTATCATCGAACCAGCGAGCGCCGAACGAGTTCGACATCGCCGTCAGGAACGCCATGTTCTCGCCCCAGCCTGCCTTGCCGCGAAGGCAGATGCCGTAGACTTCATGGTCCTTGTCGGTGATCTTGCGGGCCGCATCGGCAACGAAGTCCCAGGTCGGCGCATCCGGCATCTTCAGGCCGGCCTTGTCGAACAGGTCCTTGCGGTACATCACCATCGAGCTTTCGCCGTAGAACGGTGCCGCGTAGAGCTTGCCGTCAGTGGTTAGACCGCTGCGAATGGCCGGGAGAAGGTCATTCACGTCGTAGTCCTTGTCGGCGGAAAGCTTGTCGAGCGATGCGAGCCAGCCGAGTTTGCTCCAGATCGGCACTTCGTAGGTGCCGATAGTCAGTACGTCGTACTGGCCGGCCTTGGTAGCGATGTCGGTCGTAACCTTCTGGCGCAATACGTTTTCTTCAAGCGTAACCCATTGCAGATCTATACCGGGGTTCTTGGCTTTGAAGTCGTCCGTAAGCTTCTGCATACGAACCATGTCGCCGTTGTTGACTGTCGCAATCGTCAGGGTTTCAGCGGACGCCAAGCCGGCAAACACCAGCGCCGAGCAGGCGCTCAGCAGTAAAGTTTTCAATTTCATATCTTCCTCCCAGAAGACTAAAATGAGCATTCGCTTTGCTCGTGAGCAATTACTCACTCATTGCGACAAAATGTCAATGCGAATTCGTTGCTGCATTGCCGAGCAAGCAACCTATCGTTTTGTTTTTATGGATTAAATTTTTTGCTCAATTCCTGAGCAAAAACTCAGCAACTGCCTCGTCGGTGATCAAACCATTGATTTGGCGGCCGGTGACCGCTGCCTTGATCGCCTCGAACTTGCGTTTTCCTTTGGCGATTCCGATGACGGAAGACGTATCGCGCGACGGGATCGGCGCGCTTGCCACGCGCTCGTTGACGTCGTCTGGTATGAGCTTGCCCTCGCCATCGAAGACCCAGCCGCAGATCTCGCCGGCAGCACCGCGCTGCATCAACGCAAGCATCTCGTCTCTCTCGAGAAAGCCGTCGAGACAGAGCGGCGCTTCGATGCCCATTTCACCGATACCGACAAAGGTCACGTCAGCCTGGGCGCTGATATCGAGCGTCGAGCGGACCAGTGCTTGCGCATGCAGCAGTTCGCGTTCTTCCGCCGAAGACACCAGCACGGGCAGCGGCATCGGGAAATGCCGCGCCTTGACGACATCGGCCATGCTGAAGATGACGTTGTAGTAGGCAGCCGAACCGTCCGGACCGATATTGCCGGTCAGCGACACCACGCGGTGCTGCAGACATTCGATCGCCGGCAGCTGGTCGACCGCGGCCTTCAGCGTGCGGCCCGTGCCGATCGCCACCACGATCGGATCGCTGCGCTTCAGCCAGCGTTCGATTTCGGCGGCACCCGCCTGGGCAATGCCGACCGTCGAGGATGCCCCGTCGGGATCGCTCGGCACAACTTCGACATGCTTGAGATCGAATTTCCGTTTCAGCGCCGCAGCATATTCCAGGCAGGCAGCGATCGGATGATCCAGCCGAACCTTGATTAGCCGCTCGGCAACGGCCAGCGACACCAGCCGCTGCGCCGACTGGCGAGAGATTCCCATTGCAGCCGCGATCTCGTCCTGCGTGCGCCCGGCGACATAATAGAGCCAACCGGCGCGCGCCGCATCATCGAGCCGCCCTTGGGAATCCAGCTTCTTCGCCATTGCATTCCTTTATCGAAACAGCGCGTCCGTCCGACGATCGGATTATTCAGTTTCCGGTGGGATGACACCCTTGGTCAAGGTGAAACAGCCGTAGAAACGGCGCTCGCCGGTCTGGATGATGCAAAAAGCATCCTTGGCACGCTCGTAGAAAGCGAAGCGTTCGACCGGCGACAGCGGCCAGTGCTTGCCTTCGGCCTTGTCGATCACCGCCTGCACCTCGCGCTGCACCTGCGGCAGCTCGTCCGGCGCACCAACGACTTCCATACGCGTCGCCGCGTCATCGATGAAAGTATCGAGAGGCATCAGCGACAGAATGGCGGAAACGGCGTCAGCCGCCGGCACATTGTCGATGCGCAGCAGCTCACCGAGGACCGTCTGGCTCGCAATCGCTTCGGCCGGAAAATTCGTGTCGACCACGACGAGCATATCGCCATGTCCCATCGATTTCAGCGCATAAAGCACATCCGCATTCAACAGCGGCGAAATTCCCTTCAGCATGACCGAACAACCTCCAATGGCTTGTTGCGGCAATCTCCTGGCCGCTTCGTTCCGGAGGCAAAGAAGTAACCACGGCGTTCCTGTCTGTCCATAGGCGCCGGGCGCGTTTTCCGCGAAGGCGTGCCGCCTTGAAACGCATATCTCCACATGGCCTATTTTGGCCGTTATTGACCCGATAGGTTCGTCGGCATTAACTGACGCGCAGTCAACGGTTGAGAGGATAGCGGTGCGGATTCTTCTTGTGGAAGACGATGATACGATCGGCAGCGCTGTTCGCGATCATATCGCGGCAGGGACCCATGCCGTGGATTGGGTAAAAAACCTGGCCCACGCCGACGAAGTGACCAGCGCCGTCAACTATGGCCTGGTGTTGCTGGATCTGCAGCTTCCGGACGGCAGCGGCATCGAGTTTCTCAAGCGCCTGCGCCGCAAGCCCGACGAGACTCCGGTCATCATCCTCACCGCCCGCGATCAAATCTCGGATCGTATCGAGGGGCTGAACAGCGGCGCCGACGATTACCTCGTAAAACCCTTCAATCTCGGCGAGCTCACCGCTCGCATTCTGGCGGTGGCCCGCCGATACACGGGCAGCCCGCAGCCGACTATTCGCTTTGCCGACCTTGAGATCGATCAGCCGCAGCGGCTGGTTCGGCTCGAGGGCAAGAACATTATCCTGACGGGCCGCGAATGGGCCGTTCTGGATCTGCTCGTCGCACGACCGGGCGCCATCGTATCGAAAGACAAGATCGAGGAGGCGCTCTATGCCTTCGGCTCCGAAATCGAGAGCAACACGGTCGAAGTCTATGTCAGCCGACTGAGAAAGAAGATCGGCAGGGATCGAATCCGGACGGCCAGAGGCGTGGGCTACAGCCTGGGTGATCGATGACGGATCGCAAGGAGCCGAGCCGCGCGAGCATCACCTGGCGTCTGATCGCCGCGCTCACCGGCACCGTCGTGCTTTTCTGGCTGGTCGCGGTCGGCATCGGCGTCTATGTCGTCAACAAGGAACTCTCCGAGACCTTCGACGGCGCGCTGCAGGAAACCGCGGAGCGATTGCTCCCCTTGGTGCTCGACGATCTGGCCAATCGCGATCATTCGGCCGATCCTCAGAGTCTCGAACAGCTCAATAAGGGGCTGAATCGCGAATATCTCACCTATCAGGTGCTCGACGCCGACGGCAAGGTGATCCTGCACTCGCACGACGCCCCGCCTACCGCCTACGAAGTGCCGCTGGAAATCGGCTTCCACAACACGCCGCGATACCGGATCTATACGGAATCGTCGGCCGACGGCACGATCTTCCTGCATGTCGCCGACGCCTTCAAGAACCGGCGGGAGGCATCCCGCGAAAGCGGCGTCGCCCTGCTCTGGCCGCTGCTGGCGCTTATCCCAGCCAGCATCATCGCCATTGGCCTCGTCGTCGGCCGTTCACTGCGCCCGATCGATCGCCTGCGATCGCAAATCGCCACCAAGGACGGCGGCAATATGATGCCACTGGACAGCGAAACCCTACCGCTCGAGCTTCAACCGATCGCTCGTTCCGTCAATCTGCTGCTCGATCGCCTGCGGCTGGCCCTCGAAGCGGAGCGGGAATTCTCCGCCAACAGCGCTCATGAGCTGCGCACGCCGATTGCCGGCGCCCTGGCGCAGACCCAGCGCCTGCTTGCCGAGCTGCCGCCCGGGCCACAGGCCGAACGCGCCGCCCGCATCGAAACGTCGCTCTCCAATCTCGGCCGTCTGGCTGAAAAACTGCTGCAGCTCTCCCGCGCCCAGGCGGGCATCGGTACCGGTGAAAAACCGATCGACCTGGTCGACATCATCGAAACCCTGATCGGCGACTACGATCGCGACACTGGCACCGCCGGCCGCGTTTTGTTGGAAGACGACACCAAAGAGAGACTGATCCGCAACATCGATATCGATGCCTTCGCCATTGTCATACGTAACCTGATCGAAAACGCTTTGATTCACGGACCGGTAGATGACGAGGTGACCGTTCGCGTCGATGACCATACCGTCCGCGTGGTTAACGGCGGCGCCATGCTTTCGCAGGAGGAGCTTGCTGGCCTGAAAAAGCGCTTCTGGCGCGGAAAGACAAAGGCCGCCGGCTCGGGTCTCGGCCTTTCCATCGTCGAGCGCATCGTCAATCAGATCGGCGGCCGCGTCGATCTCCTGTCGCCCGCCACGGGAAGATCGGACGGCTTCGAAGCAAGGATCACCCTGCCGCGCGGTTGATGGCCGCAAGGAATAGCCTTGCAAAGACCGGCAAAGGGTGCGAGCAAGTGCCGCATGTTTCCTCCAGGTCTGTATTCATGATCGTTTCGTTCGACATCGGCGGTAGCGCCATCAAAGGCGGAATCGCCCGCTCCGTGACCGACATCCTGCCGCTCACGCGGCGGCCTACCCCAAAGGATAATTTCGCGGAATTCGTAGCAGCCCTGCGCCACGTGATCGCTGAAGCGGGAGAGAAGCCGGCCTGCCTCTCCTTCTCCATCGCCGGCGTGGTGGATCCCGATACGCAAGCGCTGACCTGCGCCAACATACCCTGCATCCACGGCCGGCACCTCGCCGCCGATCTGGAAAGGGAGCTGGGCTATACGGTGCTGATCGCCAACGATGCCGATTGCTTCGCCATGGCCGAGGCCATGTCGGGTGCGGGCCGCGGCCATCGCATCATCTTCGGCGCCATCCTCGGCACCGGTGTCGGCGGCGGGCTGGTGGCCGATGGTCGCCTCGTCAATGCCGCCGGCGGCTTTGCGGGCGAATGGGGCCACGGCCCCATTATTGCATCCTTTGCCGGCAATCCGCCCGTCGCAATTCCGGCCTATCCCTGTGGCTGCGGCCAGAAGGGCTGTGTCGACACCGTCGGCGGCGCACGGGGCATCGAGCGCCTGCACAAGACGCTGCACGGCGTCGAACTCTCCAGCGAAGAGATCATCGGCCATTGGCTGAAGAGCGATCAGCAGGCGCAGCGCACCATCGACGTCATGATCGATCTGGTTGCCTCGCCGCTTGCCCTGACGATCAATATAACCGGCGCCACCATCGTTCCGGTCGGTGGGGGACTTTCCAACGTCGAACCGCTCCTAGCACGGCTGGATGAGGCGGTGCGCGATCGCACCCTGCGCAAATTCGGCCGGCCGGTCGTGGTTCCCAGCCAGTGCAAGCTGGAACCGGGACTGATCGGCGCCGCCCTGCTGGGACTGCAATATGTCGGAGAACACGACCATGCTGCTTGAGGTCTGCGTTGACGATATTTCCGGCCTCAAGACCGCCATTGCCGGCGGAGCAGATCGCATCGAGCTGTGCAGCGCGCTCTCCATTGGAGGCCTCACCCCGAGCGCCGGGCTGATCGCCGCGGCGGCAGAGCTGCCCGTTCCCTCCTATGCCATGATCCGCCCCCGCGCCGGCAGCTTCATCTATTCGGCCGATGAACTCGACATCATGAAACGCGATATCGACGCATGCCGCGACGCCGGCCTGCCGGGCGTGGTATTCGGCGCCTCGCTGCCCGATGGGCGGCTGGACCTCGACACGCTCTCCGCGCTGGTGGAGCATTCAGGCACTCTCGGTAAGACATTGCATCGCGCATTCGATCTCGTTCCGGACGTTGCAGAAGCGATCGAAATGGCCGTCTCGCTCGGGTTCGAGCGCATCCTCACATCGGGCGGTGCGAAGACGGGAGCAGAAGGAGTCGTCGTGCTGGAGCAGGCGATTACCCTCGCGGCCGGCCGCATCTCCATCATGCCCGGTGCCGGCGTCTCGCTAGCGACGATCGGCCAGCTGTGGCCGCGACTGCCAATCAGTGAGATCCACTCCTCCGGCGCCGTCACGGTGACGGAGAGCAACGAGCGCCTGGTTGATCTCGGATTCTCGACACCATGGGCTCGCCACACCGATGCAGCGACAGTGAAAGCGCTGAAGGCTCACTTCGCTTAGACGGTTCTGCTCTTCACAGAGCCTCCGAACCGCTGCATCCTCTATTTGGCGCGGCTGCGGACGCAAGACTGCTGCGCACTTTTCCTGGTTTTGCTCTGGGCAACATCATGAATTGACAATGAAACATTAGAATGATCAATCGTTCATAAACGCATATGCTGTAGGCGTGGACAAGCTGTGCAACATTTGATCGTTGTAACAAGGTAGGTTTCCTCGGGAGTAGCTGTAGATCTCAATCATGTCGGTGGCGCCACCTCGCAAGAAAAGCTGGGCTGTGTTCTGGATTGCGGCTGTTGTCATCGGCTCGATCATTCTTGCGACCGCATTGCTTGCCAATGACATGCGTAACCTGAGAACGCTGGACCGCCGCTATCACCTCAACCTGTTCCCGGCGCAGGACCAGCAGCCGGCATCTGCACCGCCGCAAAATGTAGAAAGCAAAGGGCCGCCCACCGCGGCGGCAACCGCCAATACGACGGCCGGGAATGCCGCAGCCCCACCGACCGACAGTCTTGCTCGCGGCGCCAGGACGCGTGCGAAACCGACGGCCGCCAAGATATCCCCTGCCAGCAAGGCATCCCCCGCCAGGATCACGCATCTGTTCGATGAACCCGTCGACGCACTGCGGAGCGCCTTTGTGCGCAGCTGGAGAATATCCGGGCAGAAGCTTTGCGCCGATCTGGTGACGTTCGGCCTGTCGGTCGGCGAATGGCGGTCGAGCGAGCTGGGGGGCGGCACGTCCGAATGCAGCTACGCCGTCCAGAAGGGCGCCTACGGTGATCCCAAGGCAGCGTCCTTCTTCATCATTGCCCGCGGCAAACCGAACGGCGACCTTGATACCATTCGCATCAAGGTCATCATGCCTGACAATGCCGACGGCAAGGCCATCGCCAGCACCTTCGTCGACACCGTGGTGCTGCTGCTGAACGAAACACGCTGGCTGGACTTTCAAACGGCGCTGGACGCGGTCGGCTCGCTGCAGGACGTGACGCTGCAGGCCTTCGGCGCCAAGCTCAGCTTCTTCAAGGAATTCCAGAGCAACAACAGCTTCAATCTTCAGTTGGAGCTGCGACGAACCTTGCCGGAGCAGATCCGGACGGCCATCGTTTTCGACAGGGCGCGCTGGACGCTGCATTCTCCGGGCCAAACCAACTAGATCCGGGGCACGGAACACTCCCCAGCGAGCCTTTCTGGTTCGGTTTTTGTTGCACCGCGTCATGGATAATGATCCTATGATTAGGAAACGCCTGCCCCCTCAGGCGATGGAAAGCCATTACATTCCATGGATTCGACAGACCCCAATCCGCAAGGCCAGACTTTCGCCGTCGAACGCAATCCCCGTCTGCGCTACATCATCCCAGCCGTCGTTGCGGTGGCTTTCCTAATGGAGCAGCTCGATTCGACTATTCTCATCACCGCTGTCCCGGATATCGCCAAGAGCCTCGGCACGACGCCGGTGCGCATGAATCTGGCGGTGACGACCTATATTCTGACACTGGCAATGTTCATTCCGGTCAGTGGCTGGTTCGCAGACCGTTTCGGCGCACGTCGCATCTTCGCCCTATCGCTTTTCATCTTCACGCTCGGCTCGATCCTGTGCGGGTTGGCAACCAGCCTGCCGATGCTGATCGCCACGCGCGCGCTGCAGGGCTTTGGTGGCGCGATGATGACGCCGGTAGGGCGTCTCATTCTCATTCGCAGCTTTCCGCGCAGCCAGCTTGTGACGGCCATGACCTACATGACTCTCCCCGCCGTTATGGGACCGGTGATCGGGCCGGTCCTGGGCGGCTTCCTGACCACTTATCTCTCCTGGCGATGGATCTTCTGGGTGAACCTGCCCTTCGGCCTGATCGGCATGGCCATGGCGCTGCGTTATGTCGAAGACACCGGGCGCGACGAGAGCATCAGGTTCGATTTCCCCGGCTTCGTCATGGTCGGCCTCGGCTGCGTCCTGCTGCAATACGGCATCGAGAATATCGGCCGCCCGACTATTCCAGTCTGGGCCATTATCCTCACTCTCGCCGCCGCCGGCCTGCTGCTGGTCGGCTTCATCCGCTATGCGCGGACGGCGGAAGCGCCGGCCGTTGATCTCACACTGTTCAGGCTGCGCACCTTCCGCATCGGCACCCTTGCCGGCGGCATCTGTCGCGTCGGGCTGAACGGCGTTCCCTTCCTGCTGCCGCTGATGCTGCAGGTCGGCTTCGGTCTGAGCCCGATCGTCTCAGGCACCCTGACCTTCGTCAGCGCTCTGAGTGCGCTTGCCGTGCGGCCGGTCTCGGCAAAGCTGCTGAAGCTCTACGGTTTCGACCGCATGTTGACATGGAGTGCCATATTCGGCGCCGTCGTCGTTGCCGGTTTCGCGCTGATCACGCCGGACACGCCGCATTGGTTCATCATCATCTACGTCTTTATCTTCGGCCTGGCACGAGCCGGACAATTCATGACGTCTAACACCCTCTCCTATTCCGACACCCCGGCCTCCCAGCTGAGCCGCGCCACCAGCCTTGGCGGTGTACTACAGCAACTAAGTGTCAGCTTCGGCATCTCCGTCGCCGCCATGCTGCTCGATCTGGTCACGCTGGATGGATCGCCGCTGACGCCGGAGAAGTTCCATACGGCATTTCTGCTGATGGCAATCATTCCTCTGCTCGGCATACCCGGCTTCCTCAAACTTCAGCCCGAGGATGGCGTGCAGGTGAGCGGTCACCAGCGTCGGCCGAGAAAGCCGTCTTAAGGCGGAAGACTCTGAAATAGCGGGCATTTACGCCGCAAGCGCGGAAGTGCGGGGATGGACCAGATGATCGCGAAGCACCGTGCCGGAGCGGTCGACCTCCTGCATCAGCACATCGTAGCTCCAGAGGTCGGCCAGATGCTGCAACACGCGCTTGGCGTCCATATCGTCAAGCAGCGCCCCATTCAGTACGGTGTGCCTGAGCAGCAGCTTTCTGTCGCCCGCTAGGTCGACGTCAACGATCTCGATATGCGGATCGATCCAGCCGACATCGTACTGCCGCGCCAGTTCTCGGCGGATGCGCCGATAACCGCGCTCGTCATGAATCGCGGCGACCCTCAGCCCCTCTTCCTCTTCCGGATCGTCGGTTAGCTGGAACATCCGCATCTTGCGCATCAGATGCGGGCTCAGAAATTGCGATACGAAACTCTCATCGCGATAGTTGGCCCAGAGATCGCGCAGCACCGCCATGGCGTCGCCGGTACCGGCAATCTCCGGAAACCACTGACGATCCTCATCCTTCGGCCGTGTCACAATGCGCTCGATGTCCTGCATCATGGCAAAGCCGATCGCATAGGGGTTGAGGCCGGAATAGCGCTGGTCGTTGAAGGTCGGCTGGAAAACCACGTTGGTATGCGATTTCAGGAATTCCAGGAAATCGCCGTCGCTGATGCCGCCAAGCTCATGCAGCCGCGTCATGATGCGATAGTGCACATAGGTCGCTGTGCCCTCGTTCATCACCTTGGTCTGGCTCTGCGGGTAGAAATATTGGGCGACATGCCGCACGATGCGAATGATCTCGCGCTGCCAGGGCTTCAGCCGCGGCGCCATTTTCTCGAGAAAATATAAGATGTTCTCTTGCGGCAGACCGGCCAGCGAGCGCCGGCGCTCCAGATCGAGATCAGGTGCCTTCTTGCCCGACCCCGCCGGAAGCGTGCGCCAGAGGTCATTGAAAATCTTCTCGTCATATTCGCGCCGTTCACGCTCACGCTTCTCCTCGTCGCGCAGATCCGGCGTCTTCTTGCCGGCATAGCGGTGAACGCCATGCGACATCAGCGCGTGCGCCGCATCCAGCGTTCGCTCGACGGCAGCGTGGCCATATCGCTCCTCGCAGCGTGCGATATAGCTCTTGGCGAAATTGAGGTAGTCGAGAATGCCTTCCGCATCCGTCCAGAGCTTGAAGAGATAGTTGTTCTTGAAGAAATGGTTATGGCCGAAGGCAGCATGGGCGATCACCAGCGCCTGCATCGTCGCCGTGTTCTCTTCCATCAGATAGGAAATGCAGGGTGAGCTGTTGATGACGATCTCATAGGCAAGGCCGCGCAGCCCCTTGCGGTAAAAGGCCTCGTGATGAGCGAAATGCTTGCCGAAGGACCAGTGCTTGTAAAATAGCGGCATGCCGATCGAGGAATAGACGTCGAGCATCTGCTCGGCGGTGATGATCTCGATCTGGTTGGGATAGACGTCGAGGCCTAGCTCCTCGACGGCAATCTTCTGGCAGGCATCGTGGATTCGCTGGATGGTGGTGAAATCCCAGTCCGCACCTTCGAAAAGCCGTTCCATCGATGCCTTTGCCATTATCCGCTCCTTGTTTCCGCAGTCCGGCGCTGGAAGAGATCGTGGAAGACCGGATAGATCTGGCTGCGATCGTTCACGCGCCGCATCGAGAGTACCGGCCAGGCCACCTGCAGCCGCTCATAGAGCGACCAGATCGCCGAGCCCGAGGAAATCGCGACACCCCGCGATTCACCCACTTCCAGATAGGCGAAATATTGGCAGACTGGCAGGATCTCGCCAGTCAGTAGCGCCGCCGTGGTGGCATTGTCCGAATAGGCATTGTCGCCATCCGATGCCTGGGCGGCATAGATGTTCCAGTCCGATGCCGGGAAGCGATCATGCACGATCCGACGCATGGCTTCGAGCGCACTCGAAACCTGCGTGCCGCCGGTCGCCGGGCTGCGGAAGAAGGTCTCCTCGTCCACTTCCTCGGCAACATCCGTGTGTCGGATAAACACGATCTCCACCCGACGATATTGCCGGGTGAGGAAGATATAGAGCAGCATATAGAACCGCTTGGCGAGGTCCTTCATATGCTCCGACATAGAGCCGGAAACGTCCATGAGGCAGAACATCACTGCCTGCGCTACCGGCTTCGGCTCATTCTCGAACCGCCGATAGCGAATATCGATCGGATCGATGTAGGGGATACGCCGGACCTTGGATTCGAGCAGCTTGATCTCTGCCTCAAGCTCCGCCCGACGCGTCTCGTCCTTGCACTCCTCCGCCTCCTCGATGAGCTTGGCGACCGTTTCCGGCTTCGGCCGATGCAGGGCGACGCGCCGCATCATCGCCAGCCGCATGGTGCGGTTGATGGCAAGATTGGCGGGAGACCCTGTCACGGAATAACCGGAACGCACGGGGTTGATCTGATCCGCCGACATCAACCGCCGCTTGGCAAGGTCAGGCAGTTCGAGATCGTCGAGGAAGAGATCGAGGAATTCATCGCGTGTCAGGATAAAACGGAAAGCATCCTCGCCGGTACCGTCGCCGCCTGCCTGCGGCCTGCCGCCGCCGCCCTCGGGACGCGGGAGAATGTCCCCCTCGAGGAAGTCCTTATTGCCGGGAAGAATATGCTCCTTCAGCCCCTCAGGGCCGCGATGGAACCGAGGCTCCTCGGTCCCATCCAGTGGAATGCTGATTTCGCCACCTTTCAGAATGTCCTGAATGTCGCGTTTTTGAGAGGATTCAAAGACCGCTCTCTGCACCAGCGCTTTTGCTCTTCGCAAAAATCGTTGACGATTTTCTAGACTTTTTCCGCCTGGGTTCAGGCGTCTGTCAACAATGTGCATTCCTTCTTCCTTGGTGGCTCATCCCGCCTGTTTTACACGCATGTACCATTCCACAAGCCGCCGAACCTGCCGCTCGGTATAACCCCGCGCGACCATTCGCTCGACGAATTCGCCATGTTTCTTTTCGGACTCGCCGTCCTTCTTCGACCCGAAAGAGATAACGGGCAAAAGATCCTCCACCTGAGAGAACATCCGTTTTTCGATAACTTCGCGGATCTTCTCGTAGCTCGTCCAAGAGGGGTTCTTGCCGCCGTGACTCGCCCTTGCCCTTAGGCAGAACTTGACGATCTCGTTGCGGAAGTCCTTCGGATTGGCGATGCCGGCCGGCTTCTCGATCTTGGTCAGTTCCTGGTTCAAAAGCTCGCGGTCCAGGAGCTGGCCAGTGTCGGGATCCTTGAAATCGACATCCTCGATCCAGGCGTCGGCATAGTCGACGTAGCGATCGAAGAGGTTCTGGCCGTAATCGGAATAGGATTCCAGATAAGCCTTCTGGATCTCGTGCCCGATGAACTCTGCATAGCGCGGCGCCAGCTCGCTCTTGATGAACTCGATGTAGAGCTTCTCGGTTTCGAGCGGCAGCTGCTCCCTGCGGATCGACTGCTCCAGCATATACATCAGGTGCACCGGATCGGCGCCGATCTCGGTCGTATCGTAGTTGAAAGTCGCCGCCAGCACCTTGAAGGCGAAACGGGTGGAAGCCCCGTCCATGCCCTCGTCGACGCCGGCCGTATCGCGATATTCTTGCACGCTACGCGCTCTCGGATCGGTCTCCTTCAGGCTTTCGCCGTCATAAACGCGGAGCTTGGAAAAGGCCGTCGAATTCTCGTGCTTGGAGAGTCGCGTCAGAACCGTGAAGCGGGCGAGCGTCTCCAGGGTCGACGGCGCGCAGGGCGCGTCGCTGAGCTCGGATTCCTCGATCAGCTTCTCGTAGATCTTCTGCTCTTCGGTGACCCGCAGACAATAAGGTACCTTGACAACGCAGATACGGTCGATGAAGGCCTCATTGTTCTTGTTGGCCTTGAAGGTCTGCCATTCCGACTCGTTGGAGTGAGCCAGAATGATGCCGGAGAAGGGAATGGCGCCAATATTCTCGGTGCCGATGTAGTTGCCTTCCTGCGTTGCCGTCAGCAGCGGATGCAGCATCTTGATCGGCGCCTTGAACATCTCGACGAATTCGAGAATGCCCTGGTTGGCGCGGTTCAAGGCACCCGAATAGCTGTAGGCATCCGGGTCGTTCTGCGCCAGGCTTTCGAGCTTGCGGATATCCACCTTGCCGACCAGCGAGGAGATGTCCTGGTTGTTCTCGTCACCCGGCTCCGTCTTGGCGACGGCAATTTGCCGCAGCCTGGAGGGCTGAATCCGGACGACGCGGAAACGAGAGATGTCTCCTTCGAACTCCTCCAGTCGCTTCAGGCACCAGGGGCTCATGAGCCCCGTCAGGCGCCGACGGGGAATGCCGTAGCGTTCCTCGATCATCGGCCCCATGGTGACGGGATCGAATAGACTGAGCGGGCTTTCAAAAACCGGGCTCAACTCGTTTCCGGCCTTGAGCACATGAATGGGATGGACTTCCATCAATGATTTCAGCCGCTCGGCGAGCGAAGACTTGCCGCCGCCGACAGGCCCGAGCAGATAGAGTATCTGCTTTCGCTCTTCCAGCCCTTGCGCCGCATGGCGGAAGAAGGCGACGATGCGCTCGATCGTCTCCTCCATGCCGAAAAAGCCCGAAAAAGCCGGATAAGTCCGGATGGTTCGGTTCATGAAGATGCGCCCAAGTCTCGTGTCCTTGGCCGTATCGATCAGCAGAGGTTCTCCCATGGCTGCCAGCAGCCGCTCTGCCGCATTCGCGTACATGAGCGGATCGTCCCGGCACGCCTCCAGGTACTCGGAGAATGACATCTCGACTTCGCGCCGTGCTTCGAAAGTACGGGCGAACGTGTTGAATAGAACATCGTTGTTTGACATGGCGCCCCGTTAGCTTGCTATTGCAAATAAACGCTGGACTTAACGAGATCACTTGATCCCGCTAGTATCTAAGGTGCGGTATCAGTCTCTTCGAATCAATAGGTGACTCGTACAATAATTCGTACGCCTGATTGCAAATGCCATCAACATCTTGAAGTACTCGTACACCGAATTAATGAAGCGCAACCTTCAAGTTGTCGTGATGACAAAGAACTCATCATAGGATGCATATTCTTACTATGGAACTTCCACGGGCTTTGCCTGTGAAAACCCGCTCTTAACGAGAAATGGTCGAAGCCAGCGTCGGGTTCCATTGTCAGCACGATTTGGGAGAAAAGATGGTGCCCAGAGCCGGAATCGAACCAGCGACACGCGGATTTTCAATCCGCTGCTCTACCAACTGAGCTATCTGGGCATCCAGGCTTCGCGTCAAAAGAAGAGCCTTGAGAGGCGCTGGGCGGTTGGTTCGCCCCGGAAGCGAGCGGGGTTATAGCATCTTGTTCGGCCATGTCCAGCAGCAAATGACTCTTTTTTGACAGGAAATGGAATTTTGGTAATTCGCGAACAAAATGAAGGGGTTCGTAAGCTCGGGCAACGCGGGAAAACCGCGTTCAGCTCTGATCGGAGCTGTCGGCCTTCGTCTCATCCTCTGTGACGGGGATGGCATAGGAGCCGTTCAGCCAGCGCGAAAGATCGAGCGAGCGGCAGCGATCCGAACAGAATGGATAGTGTTCGCGCACCGAAGGCTGGCCGCATTCGGTGCAGGGGCGCGTCTTGCGCAGCGGCTCGACCTTCGAGCCCACCTTGATCTCTTCGATTTTCGCCATGTCGCTATCCTTCCTGCCATCCGGCGTGAACATCGAAGCCCTCGCCCGCCAGCAGAAGCATGGTTTCATAAAGCGGCAATCCGACGACATTGGTGTAGGAGCCGACAAGTTTCTGCACGAACGAGCCTGCAAGCCCCTGAATGCCATAGGCTCCGGCCTTGCCGCGCCACTGGCCCGACGCCAGGTACATTTCGATGTCGAAGCCCGAAAGCCGCTTGAAGCGTACCTTGGTCTCGACGACCTTCTGGCGCAGCTTGCGATCCGGCGTGATCAGGCAGATGCCGGTATAGACCACATGACCGCGACCGGAGAGCAGATGCAGCGCCGACGAAGCCTCGTCGACGAATTCCGCCTTCGGCAGAATGCGGCGCCCGACGGCCACCACCGTATCGGCCGACAGGATATAGCTGCCCTGCCAGGCGGCATCGCTCTTGATGGCCGCGTAAGCCGCCTCGCCCTTCTCAGCCGAAAGCCGCCGCGCAAGCGAGCGCGGATGCTCAGACTTCTTAGGTGCTTCGTCGATATCCATCGGCATGAGGCGCGCGGGTTCGATGCCGGACTGATGCAACAGTTCGACGCGACGCGGCGATCCGGAGGCCAGTATCAGCTTATGTTTCAACGCCATCAGACCTCGACCTGTCATGCGGGAATGAAAACGCGCTCCAGAGCATGATGCCGAAAAGTGTTAGGGGATTTCGGACGACATCATGCTCGACTTCTTTGAACAGAGCGCGGCGAACTACTTGAAGCGGTAGGTGATGCGGCCCTTGGTCAGGTCGTAAGGGGTCATTTCCACCAGCACCTTGTCGCCGGCAAGAACGCGGATGCGGTTCTTGCGCATGCGGCCCGCAGTGTGGGCGATGATCTCATGCTCGTTTTCCAGCTTCACGCGGAAGGTCGCGTTCGGCAGGAGTTCGGTGACAACACCGGGAAATTCGAGGACTTCTTCTTTCGGCATTAAAGCTTCTTTTCCTGTCGGTTGGGGTCGGCGCCCATGGCAGAAAGCCGAGGGTCGCCGGAAATTGCGCGGAAACTACACAATCGCCGCGGTTTTGTGAACCTCGTTGATAAGGGTTTCTGCATTTGTTTCATCGGCAGCTCTAAAGCGAACCGCGATGCTCCACAAGTCGGCTTTCAATCAGGCCCAGCAGATGGTCCCGAACACCGCGATAGGCATCAAGAACCTGGTCACGCGTGCCATCGGTCGCAGAGGGGTCCATGGTCGGCCAATAGATGACCTCTATGGCATTCGCCCGCGTCAGCTCAAGCGCCGCGTGATGCGCCTCCGGCGAGAGCGTGATGATGACATCGAAGAAGTCGTCCTCCAGCTCCTCCAGGGTCTGCGGCTGCCGGCGCCCTAGCGAAAGCCCGATCTCATCGAGCACGACGTCTACGAAGGCATTACGCTCGCCGGCACGCACCCCCGCCGAGGCGATATAGGTGCCCTGCGGCAACATACTGCGCGCAATCGCTTCGGCCATCGGCGAGCGGATGGCATTGAGCCCGCACATGAAGAGGATGGCGCCGGGCGCTTTGCCGTTGTACTCGCCCCCCTGCCTCTGCTCCTGCGGCTGCTCCATGCCGGTCACCCGCGCCAATGGAGTACGCAGACGAGCGTGAAGAGCCGGCGGGCCGTGTCGAAATCGACGGTAATCTTGCCGTCCAGCCGGTCCATCAGCGTTTGGGAGCCTTCATTGTGAATGCCGCGCCGGCCCATGTCGATGGCCTCGATGCGGCTTGGCGTGGCCGAACGGATCGCCTCGTAATAGCTCTCGCAAATCATGAAGTAGTCCTTCACGATGCGTCGAAACGGCGTCAGCGACAGAATATGTGTCGCGACGATGCTGCCATCCTCGATGCGGATGTCGAAGACGAGCTTCTGGTTGACCAGCGAGAGGTTGAGCAAATACGGGCCGCCCTTGTGCCCAACGGGCTGGAAGCTGTTTTCCTCGATCAAGTCGAAGATGGCGACGGCGCGTTCGTGCTCGACGTCCGGCGTCGAACGGCCGATCGTGTCGTCCAGGACAACATCGCTCAGCCGGAAGACGCCCTTAGCCATACCTTACCCCTCGAGATTAAGGCGGATCGCAACCGACCGCGCATGTGCGTCGAGCCCTTCGGAATTGGCAAGCGCGATCGCCGCCGGCCCGAGTGCGCGAAGCTGCTCCGGCCCAAGCCGGAGGATAGATGTACGCTTGACGAAATCCAGCACGGAAAGGCCGGAGGAGAAGCGCGCGGAGCGCGCCGTCGGCAGCACGTGGTTGGAACCGCCGACATAATCGCCGATCACTTCAGGCGTATGGMGGCCGACGAAGATCGCGCCGGCATTGCGGATACCGGCCAGCAGCGGCTCCGGATCATCGAGTGCGAGTTCCAGATGCTCCGCCGCGATGCGGTTTGCGAGCGGAATGGTCTGCCTGAGATCGGAAACCAGAATGATGGCGCCAAAATCCCGCCAGCTGGCTGCCGCCGTCTTCGACCGGTTCAATTGCTTGAGCTGGCGCTCGACAGCGCCCTCCACCGCCTTTCCGAATTCGGCGTCGTCGGTGATCAGGATCGACTGCGCACCTTCATCATGCTCGGCCTGCGCCAGGAGATCAGCGGCAAGCCAGTCCGGATCATTGTTCTTGTCGGCAATGATAAGCACTTCGGAAGGGCCGGCGATCATATCGATGCCGACCGTGCCGAAGACATGGCGCTTCGCAGCGGCAACATAGGCATTGCCGGGGCCGGTGATCTTGGCAACCGGCGCGATCGTCTCGGTGCCATAGGCAAGAGCCGCGATGGCCTGCGCGCCGCCGATGCGGTAGATTTCCTCGACGCCTGCGAGGCGAGCCGCGGCAAGCACGGCCGGATTGATGGCGCCGCCCATGGTCGGCACCGCGATGACGATGCGGTCGACGCCGGCGACCTTGGCCGGCACGGCGTTCATCAGCACGGAACTCGGATAGCTCGCCGTGCCGCCCGGAACATAGAGGCCGACGGCTTCGATCGCCGTCCAGCGCGAGCCGAGGCCGACGCCGAGATCGTCTTCGTAAATATCGTCCTTCGGCAGCTGGCGGCGATGATGCGATTCGATGCGGGTCGCAGCGACCTTCAGCGCACCGAGCACTTCGGCCGGAACAGCCTCGATCGCCGCATCGATCTCCGCTTCGCTGACGCGCATGGGTGTGGTTGCGAAATCGATGCCTTCGAATTTCTTGGAATAATGCGCAAGAGCCTCATCGCCGCGTGTCCGCACATCGTCGATGATGCCGCGCACAACGGCGTTCACATCCTCGGATACTTCCCGCTTCGTCGTCAGGAAAGCGGCGAACTGCTGCTCGAATCCTTCCGACGCCTGATCCAGCCAGATAGCCAACGCTGATATTCCTCTTTCACTGCAGCCGCCTTTTGCGGCGAAAACTAACCGCCGTTACCTATTCGCCGGCATCCGGATGTCGCGGCTTATGCGCCGTTTCCCACGCCCCGCCGATATCGGCAAGCTGGGCCTCGATGCATTCGACATCGAGCACAATGGTGGCATTGCCGGCAAGCGCCAGTTCGATCGTGCCGTCGGGGCCTTCGCCCTTCTGCTCGAAGCGGATGGCGAGCAGCGACAGCACGTCGTCGCGCTTGCGCCGATCGATGCCGTTCGAGCGCACCGCCTGCACCCGCTTGAACACGAGCGCGGCACGATGGCGCTCGTAGGACTTCTTGCGCTCTTCCGAGCGCGCCCAATCGAAACGATTGGCAGCAAGCGAGAATTGCTCGAGCTTCGGCGCGAAAGACATGTCGCCGACCTTGAAAACGCTATCCTGCATATGCGCGGAGATGACGGCCAGATCCTCGTTGTCGAGTGCCATTAGCTTGAGATTGCTCATTCGCTCCTTAATCCCCGATCGCGCCAGCAAACGCCGTCTCCGACATTTCTCTTCTGTGGACATAAGATGAGAGCGCCAAAGACGCAACCGAAGAAAGCGGGCTTGCCCGCTCTCTTCACGACAAGAAATGGAATTGACGCATCTTGCAGGGCCATTCGCCGCCATATCGCGGCAAAGGCTGGCCAGGCATCAAAGGCACCGGCCTGGCAGAGCGGATGACCTTAGTCGCTGATGCGCTCGACGATGGCGCCGCAACGGGTCAGCTTGTCTTCCAGGCGCTCGAAGCCGCGATCGAGGTGATAGATGCGCGACACCAGCGTCTCGCCTTCGGCGGCAAGGCCGGCGATGACGAGCGAGACGGAAGCGCGAAGGTCCGTCGCCATGACAGGCGCACCTTTCAGCTTCTCCACACCCTCGATGCGGGCCGTCTGACCTGACAGAGAGATCTTGGCGCCGAGGCGGGCAAGCTCCTGCACATGCATGAAGCGGTTTTCGAAGATCGTCTCGGTGATGTGCGAAATGCCGGACGAGCGCGTCATCAGCGCCATGAACTGCGCCTGCAAGTCGGTCGGGAAGCCGGGGAAAGGATCGGTGACGACGTCGACGGGCTTGATGCCGCCGCCATTGCGCATGATGCGGATGCCGTTGTTGGTCTGCGAAACGTCGGCGCCGGCCCGGCGCAGGCTTTCGAGCGCCGTATCGAGCAGCGCGATGTCGGTGTTTTCGAGCGTGACGTCGCCGCCCGTCATGGCGACCGCCATGGCATAGGTGCCGGTCTCGATACGATCCGGCAGCACGCGATGGCGGGCGCCGGAGAGCGAGGTGACGCCTTCGATGGTGATCGTGCTGGTGCCGGCGCCGGAAATCTTGGCGCCCATGGCGATCAGGCAGTTGGCGAGATCGACGACTTCAGGCTCGCGGGCGGCATTGCCGATCACGGTCGTGCCGCGGGCGAGCGTGGCGGCCATCATCAGCACATGCGTCGCGCCAACGGAAACCTTCGGGAAAACATAGCGGGCGCCGATGAGGCCACCCTTCGGCGCGGTGGCGTTGATATAGCCGCCGTCGATTTCCATGGTGGCGCCGAGCGCCTCGAGACCCTCGATGAAGAGATCGACCGGGCGCGTGCCGATGGCGCAGCCGCCGGGCAGCGAAACGCGCGCCTGGCCCTCGCGGGCGAGCAGCGGACCGATGACCCAGAAGCTCGCGCGCATCTTGGCGACCAGCTCGTAAGGCGCTGTGGTATCGACGATGGTGCGGCAGGTGAAGTGGATCGTGCGGGAATAGCCATCTTCCTGGCGCTCGCGACGGCCGTTGACGGCAACGTCGACGCCGTGATTGCCGAGGATGCGCATCAGAAGCTCGACATCGGCCAGATGCGGCACGTTTTCGAGCGTCAGGGTATCGCTGGTCAGAAGCGAGGCGATCATCAGCGGCAGGGCGGCATTCTTGGCGCCGGAGATCGGAATGATACCGTTAAGCTCATTGCCGCCGACAATCCTGATACGATCCATATGTGCAATACGGGCGAGGCCCGCCTTTCCTGAAGTTCCGTGCGCCAATGTCCACGCGCTTAGGGAAAAAGCGCTGTTTAGACGAAATAGATTAACGCATCAATTCGTTTGATGATGGACGACATGAATCAACGCGATTCGTCCAATTTTGCGGCAGCGCCCTAATCATCCCCTGCTTTTGCCGCCGGCAGCCCATCCGTCTCGTCGGCCTGGCCGGCGCGGCGCGCCCGCACCTGCTGTTTGCGCCGCGACAGATTCTCCCGCAATTTCTGCGCCGCGCGCTCGCGCCGCCGATCCGCCTCGGTGATCTGCTTCACGCCTTCGCCCGCCTCGCCGGGCGTCGAACCACCCTGCAAAGCCTGCTCTTCATCGATTTTCGTCTTGTCTGCACCCATGGCTTTTCCATAGCCGAAAACCTCAGCCTTCAAAAGACCGACACATTTTTTCCAACGATCTTTCAAAGAACTTGCAATTTGCGGCTTGCACTCCGCCCCGACCTATGGCAATAGCCGCCTCGCCCAATACGGCGCACCTATCAGCGCCACGGAATGCTGCTATAGCTCAGGGGTAGAGCACTCCCTTGGTAAGGGAGAGGCCGAGAGTTCAAATCTCTCTAGCAGCACCAGCCTTGCTCTTCCGGCATTAAGATAAATAGAGAAACTGTAGATTGGCTTGTAAAGCCTACGGTGTCACAGTAGCGACGCCTTTTAGCGGTGACCGACTGAACTCTCGATCAAACTAGAAGGGTATGTCGTCATCCATATGCCTCGACATTTTACCTGATGGTGCCCGTGTGTGGTCCGCCAACAAGTTTGGCTTTGGAGGCCCCTCCAGACGTAAAACCTCAGCTTCTTCCTTTTCTTTGTCTTGGCCAATTAAGTGCATGATGGTGGTCACAGCGTTCGGGACATCCGCAAGGAATGCGGTAGTTCCCCCTACACCTGCAGCCAAGAATACAAGTGCGGAGAAGGCGACTCCATATCCCAGTCTTTCCTTGTGGAGTTCGGTGCGAAACTCTTCGATCTTCCCCAAAAGCTTGCGCTTTTTGACATCCTCAAGTTGACTATTTGATACCACATCTCGAAGCTTTGAAAGTTCGCTCTCAATAATACCCTTAGTTCTGCTAGCCAGTCTGACCGAGCGCCCAACTCGCCCCGATGAACTTCTCAGCCTGAATTTTGCAACTACCCCAGTGACGACGCGGGTGAATTCTCGAACATCCTGCTCAACGCTATCAAACTGATCAACGTATTGAACTCCTGCCACCCCTAACTCGTCGGCAGCGGCTGTAACGATTGTCATGTACGAGGTACGGAGCAGGGAGTCGAAATCAGCTGGTGTTTCGTGAGAAATTGCTTTGAGCATGTTCCCTCGACATATCTGCGCTAGTGCCGCGAATTTCAGATGAGGGTCCGAAGGTAGACGCTCGTAGTCC
Source organism: Rhizobium sp. BR 314 (assembly GCF_047445805.1). NCBI lineage: Bacteria > Pseudomonadati > Pseudomonadota > Alphaproteobacteria > Hyphomicrobiales > Rhizobiaceae > Rhizobium > Rhizobium sp. BR 314. The sequence continues at coordinate 65,461 of NZ_JARWLA010000026.1, forward strand.
GTCTCTGAGATTAGACCATGATAGATTTCAATTCAGTCGTCACCAGCACCACCATTTGCCACGTAAAGCTGGCCTGTCATGTGAGAGACACTTTGCAGCGTGCCAAGGGGCTTCCGCCCTTATTTCCTCCGCAATCCTCCCCAATTCCGCTGCAATCCCCCATATAAGCCCTTCTCCCATCACATCCATCTTGCCCCGGGAGAGAAGCCTCTATGTCGAAACTACGCGTCGCCGTTCTGTTTGGCGGTCAGTCCAGCGAGCATGAGGTTTCCGTCATGTCGGCCCGCAATGTCGTGAAGGCGATCGATGGCGCAAGGTATGAGATTGCGCCGATCCTGATCGATCGCGCCGGACGCTGGCTGCTGGTGGAGGAAAAGGGCGGGGCGCTGCCGGAGCCGATTGCCTATGAAGGCACGGAAGTCTGCCTGGTTCCGGGCGGCAAGGGCCGGCTGATGGCGCTGGAAGGGTCTGGCGCCCGCGAGCTGCCTGCTATCGACGTGCTGTTTCCGGTGCTGCATGGGCTGAACGGCGAGGATGGCTCCATTCAGGGCCTTGCCCAGATCGTCGGCCTCCCCCTCGTCGGCTGTGGCATTCTGGGCTCGGCCAACGCGATCGACAAGGATATGGCAAAGCGCCTGCTGCGCGAGGCCGGCCTGCCGGTGGCGCGCTCCATTACCCTTCTGCGCGGCGACAAGCCAAGCTTCGATGAGATCGTGAGCGCGCTCGGTTCGCCTGTCTTCGTCAAGCCCACGCGCCAGGGTTCGTCGGTCGGGGTCAGCAAGGTGCAGGATGCCGCAGCGTTCGAGAGCGCACTTGCCGAAGCCTTCCGGCATGACCGCAAGGTGCTGGTGGAAGAATTCGTGCGCGCCCGCGAGATCGAATGCGCCGTGCTGGAAGAACCTAACGGTACGCTCTTCGTCTCCGTGCCGGGCGAGATCGCCACGGCCGCGACCCACGGCTTCTATTCCTACGAGGCGAAATATCTCGATCAGGATGGCGCGGTCGTCACCGTGCCTGCGGATATTCCGGCCGAGACGGCAGAAATACTGAAGCGCATGGCGGCGGATGGCTTTCGCGCGCTCGGCTGCGAAGGGCTGGCACGCGTCGATTTCTTCCTGGCGCCGGATGGCAGCGTCGTCATCAACGAGATCAACACCATGCCCGGCTTCACCAATATCAGCATGTATCCCAAGGCCATCGGCGCCTCGGGCATTTCCTATCCAGAGCTCGTCAGCCGCCTGATCGAGCACGGACTTGCGCGGGCGCGGCAAGCCTAGTTGAGAAGGGCGGCAGGCTCGAGCGCCACCCGCCTGCCGTCAGACCTTCTCCTTCTTCTTGGTCTTGACCTTCGGCTCGGCCGGCGCATCCGGTGTCGGCGCGAGCAGCTTTCTGAGCGATGCGATCTTGTCCTTCACCAGCGGGCGGAAGCGGCTGGCCCGATAGGGCATATCGGCGGCGCCATAGCCCTCCGGGCCGTCATCATTACCGCGATGGATTTCCTCCAGCTTCACGCCGATGAACGTGCCGTCGACATAATGCGTGTATTCGCCGACCCAGCGGATGGTGTAGATCGTTCCCTTGCGGATCAGCTGATCGATGCTGACATGCTTGAACGTGTCGTTGATGCAGACGACCTTCTGGCCCACATGGAAATCGTAGCTCACCCCTGCCCTCCTTCAAGCGGCGGGAGCAACCCGCTGCATCGTTCAGATACAAGCATATTCGTATATGCGCCACGGAGTAAACTCAACGAATGTCGCAGCCCCAGTCAATGAAGCGGTGACAAAGCAACCCGTTGACAACCTTCATGGAAGGCTGAACATAGCCCTTCGTCCAAGCAGCCATAAGGCCTTGCTTTCATGCCCATACCCAATACCCGCAAGGCCCGCTGAAGGCACTAGAAGTCCATGCCCACCCTCCGCCTCATCGCCGACGATCTCACGGGCGCACTCGATACTGCAGTCGAATTCGTCGGCGTCTACGGGCCAATCGAGGTGTTGCGGGAAGACGCGCTTCCCGCAAACCTGCCGGATTGTCTGGCGATCGATAGCGGCACCCGCGAGAAATCGGCCGCCGAAGCGGAGACGATCGTCGGCGGCATCGCGCCGCTGCTGGAAGGCGCAGATCTTGCCTTCAAGAAAGTGGATAGCCTGTTTCGTGGTCCCTGGGTCGCCGAACTTGCAGCTTGCTTCCGGCTCGGCCACTGGGGGCACTGCATCCTGGCGCCGGCCTTTCCGCATCACGGGCGGCATACACGAGGCGGGCGGCAGGTGCTGTTTGCCGGCAAAGACGCCTGGCGCGACGTCAGTGGCGATCTCGTCACCCATTTGCGAGCCGAGGGATTGCCGGCCTTCAATACGACCCTTGATGGTGCTGAAGACCTGCCCATTCCGGATGGCATCCATGTCTTCGATGCTCACACAGATGATGATCTGGATGCCGTCATCGCATGGGTGTCTTCGCAGCTGGAGGGACCGGTCCTCTGGAGCGGTACGGGCGGCCTCGCCCGCGCCTTGGCACGCAATATCGATCTGGCGACGCATTATTGGCCCCGCGAAGCAAAAGTCCCAGATGGACGCCCGGCGCCATCAGTCCCGATTTCGCGCAAGCTGCAGAGACCGGTACTCGGCCTGTTCGGCTCAGACCAGCCAATCACTTTGGCGCAACTCCAGGCCTGCGGCCCCAACTGGCTAAAGCTTGCGGAAGGCGCCGATCCTGATGCCGTCCATTATCAGATCCAGCAAAGCGGCGTGGCGATGGTCAGCCTCGACCTGCCGACAGGGCTCGATCGTGACGATGCAGCCAAGCGCATCGCCGCGACCTTCGGCGGCACAGCCAGGGCACTCGCGGCCCCCGGCACATTGATCGTGGCCGGCGGCGAGACCCTGCGCAATCTCTGTTCGGCGCTCGGTGTCGCAGCGCTCAGTATCACAGGCCAGGCGGCACCCGGCCTGCCGCGCTCTACGATCGTCGGCGGCCCCTGGGAGGGCACCACGGTCATCTCCAAGTCAGGTGCATTCGGCGGCCCGACCTTGTGGCGCGATCTCTTGAGTGAAAATGGGCTGATTGCCGGAGGAGAAGAACCATGACGCGGCACCTGGCGATTACCATGGGCGACCCCGCCGGTATCGGCCCGGAGATCATCATCAAGGCCGCAGCTCGCCTAAAGGACAGGCTTGCAGAAGGTAAGCTAAAACTAACCATAATCGGCAGCGGCCCTGCCCTGCGCTTTGCGGAAAAGCAGTTTGCCCTCGATATCGAAATCCCGGAAGCGCAGATGGAGGGCGACTGGCCGAACCTCTGCTTCATCCAGGCCGATGCTGAAGGTGAACCGATCCTGCCGGGCCGACTTTCCGCCGATGGTGGCCGCATGGCGTTCAAGGCGATCGAGAAGGGTGTTCAGCTCGCACTATCGGGCAAGGTCGGCGGTATCGTCACCGCGCCGCTCAATAAGGAAGCGCTGAACAAGGCCGGCTTCCATTATGCCGGCCACACCGAGCTGCTGGCGGAACTGACCGGCGCACGTGGCTCGGTGATGATGCTGGCCCACGGCAATATGCGCGTCAGCCACGTGACCACCCATGTCGCTTTGGAGGACGTGCCGAAGCGCCTGACGCCCGAACGGCTGCGGCTCGTCATCGACCTCACGTACAAGGCGCTCAAAAATCTCGGCATCGCCAGCCCGAAGATTGCGGTGGCGGCGCTCAATCCGCATGCCGGCGAAGGCGGCCTCTTCGGCCGGCAGGATATCGATATTTCCGCGCCGACCATCGCCAAGGCTGTATCCGACGGTTTCGATGTCGTCGGCCCTGTTCCCGGCGACACCGTTTTCGTCAAGCTGCGCGCCGGCCAGTATGACGCCGTGATCGCGATGTATCACGATCAAGGACATATCCCGGTCAAGCTGCTAGGCTTCGAAATCGATCCGGCAACGGGCAAATGGATGGATCTCTCGGGCGTCAACATCACGCTCGGCCTGCCGATCGTACGCACCTCGGTCGACCACGGCACCGCCTTCGATATCGCCGGCAAGGGCATTGCCAATGAGCGCAGCCTGATCGAAGCGATCGAATTCGCCGAAAGGCTTGCCGCCGCGCGTTAGGACCCAGGGGCCGCCAATGTCTCGCCAAGCAGCGAATCGGTCCGTTCGGCGAGCAGCGCCAGGAACGCTTTCGTCCGGGCAGCCGGTCGCGGCCCCGGCGGATAGATGGCATGCACTTCCACTCGCTTGAACTCATAGGACGGCAGCACGGGAGCCAGCCTCCCTTCCGCGATCTCTCTTCCGCAGACGGCCGCAAACAATGCGCCTATTCCTCGCTCGGCCAGCACCGCCTCCATCAGCGGCCTCCAGTGATTGACGCGCCACTTGGTGTGGATGAGCGCTTCCACAGGTTCACCGTCGGGGCCAATCAGATGCAGCCGCTCGTCTGCCGCGAAGCCGGCAACCCTGATGAACGGATGTGCGGCTAACTCCACGGGTTCCCGCGGCAACCCATGCCGCTCGATATAGCCGGGAGCGGCCAGCATGAGCCGTCGCATCGCCCCCAGCCGGCGGGCGATGAAATTGCYGCTGCCGATTTCACCGATGCGAATGGAGAGATCCACGCCTTCGGTCATCGGGTCGACGAAGCGATCGTTCAAGGTCACGTCTATCGCCAGATCCGGATGCAATTTCTGGAATTCGACCAGCAGCCTCGGCAAAGTCATCTCGCCAAGCCCATGCGGCGCCGCGATCCGAAACGTTCCGGTCAGCGATGTCTCCGCCGACGCGACGGACGCTTCCGCCTCCTCGGTGGCTTCGATGGCGCGCTTGGCATACTCATAGAAGCGCGCCCCGGCATCGGTTGCCTGCACCGAGCGCGTCGTGCGGTAGAGGAGCCGCGCGTTCAAGTGCTTCTCCAGCTTTTCGACGCGTTCGCTGACGGTGGGCTGGCCGAGACCGAGGTCACGCGCAGCAGCCGAGAGGCTGCCGCGTTCGACGACACGAGTAAAAATGCGCATGGCGGAAAGCATATCCATATCAGCACTCTATCGTCTTTTACGATAAATGACATCGCTATTCGCTTCCTTCCCAAGCATATGCCGATCAACGATCTTCAAGCCGGTCAACTATCCAACCGGAGAACCAGCCTTGCAGACCAGCACTATTCCAATCGAAAATACGCAGTCCCACTCGTTCCAGGGACAGAATATCGTCATCATCGGCGGCTCCTCGGGTATCGGCCTGGCAACCGCCAGACAGGCCAAGAATGCCGGCGCGAACCTCTTTCTGGTATCGCGCAATCCTGAACGCCTTCGAGACGCTGCCGAAGCGATCGGCGGCGCGACCCGGATCGTTGCGGATATTGCGGCCCCGCAGCCGGCGATATTTGCCGGGATCGACAGGATCGATCATCTGCTGATCACGGCCGGAACGGTGCACCTGCAGTCGCTCAAGGATCAGTCGGAGGCGGATCTCTCGAAGGTCATCAGCGAACGACTGACCGGCCCGCTACTCGCCCTCAAGGCCGCTCTTCCGCTTCTCCATCCCGCAAGTTCGATCACGATGACCTCAGGACAATTCGCCACCCGCCCAGCCGCGATCGGTGCCGTCGTGGCGGCGGCGGTCGCCGCGGTCGAGAGCACGGTACGCGCCCTCGCTCTCGAATTGTCGCCGATGCGCATCAACGCGGTATCGCCGGGATGGGTGGATACGCCGCTGCTCGACGGATTGATGGGCGAAGCTAAGCGACAGGTCCTTGAACAAACCGCCGCGACCCTGCCCAGCCGCAATATCGGCAGGCCCGAGGATATCGCCCAGGCAATCCTGTTCCTGATGGCAAACCGCTTCATGACGGGAGAAATCTTGCATATCGATGGTGGCGGACGCCTAGTCTAACAGCCCGGCGGCCGGCAAGGCTTCAAAAAAATTCCGGAACCTTGTCGGCCTCATCGCTCTTCCTTCGTCCTAAGGACGTTCAATCGGAGAGAGGAGCACGCCATGTCCAAGATTGCCCCATGCCTTTGGTTTGCGCGAGAAGCGGAGGAAGCAGCGAATTTCTATGTCTCGCTCTTCCCGGATTCCCGGATCGATCATGTGCAGAAGAACGTCATCGACACGCCCTCCGGCAAACCCGATCAGGTTCTGGTCGTCAGCTTCACGCTTGCCGGTCAGCGTTTCATGGCGCTGAACGGTGCTAGCCATGTCGAGTTCAACCATTCGATTTCACTGGCGGTGGATTGCGCCGATCAAACCGAAGTCGATCGTCTCTGGAACGGCCTTGCAGATGGCGGAAAGCCTGTGGCATGCGGCTGGATAACGGACCGCTACGGCGTCTCGTGGCAGATCGTGCCGACGATTCTCATCAAATATATTGCCGATCCGGACAAGGCCAAGGCAGCCCGCGTCATGCAGGCGATGATGCAGATGGTCAAGCTCGACATCGCAGGCCTCGAAGCCGCCTATCGCGGCTAAGCGTTGTGGCCACTCGGAGGTTGCGCAGGAGGCGTGACTTCCGGATGCGTCGATGAAATCTCCCGCCATTTCATCCTTTCCGATCGAGGGCGGCGCCAGCATGACTTGCGGCCGGCCGCAGCTTGGAATACCGTCACGTGCAGACTCGCCCAAAGCGGGTTTCTCAAAACTATTTCAAGCAATTGAACCGCCGTGGCCGTCAGGCTCAACCCGGCGGGAAACGGTCGATTTCATGCAACATCAACGGGATCGTATAGACCTCACGGGGCGCGATTATGCCGCGGTCTATGCAATGAGCGATATTCACGGCTGCTACCACGACATGGCGAAAGCTCAACAGCGCATCGTCGAGGATGCCCGTGGCATTCCTGGCCGGAAACTGCTGATGTTTCTGGGCGATTATATCGATCGCGGCCCGCATTCCAGCGATGTGCTGGCCCATCTCTGCGCGCCGCCGCCCGAGGGCTTCGACCGCTACGCGCTTTGCGGCAATCACGACGACGTCTTCCTGCGCTTTCTGGAGAACCCCGACGCCAACAGCCGCTGGGTCGAGTTCTTCGGCGCGCTACCGACGCTCGCTTCTTATGGTGTGGATGCGAACGAGATCCTGGGCGCCAGAGGTGGCAGCCTGACGGAGCTGCGCGACCTGACGCTCAAGGCGATGCCGCCGGCGCATGTCGATCTGTTGCGATCTCTTGCCGGAGCCGTCACGCTGGGCTCGACCCTGTTCGTCCATGCCGGCGTCAGGCCGGGCATACCGCTGGCTGATCAGACCGATGAGGACCTGATGTGGATCCGTGAGCCCTTCCTGTGGGATGGCCCGCAATTGCCGCTGCTGGTGGTTCACGGTCACACACCAGGCCCTGAGCCGGTCTTTGGCCATGGCCGCATCGGCATCGACACCGCCGTCTCCATGGGTGGAACACTGACGGTTCTCAAGATCGCCGACGGCAAGCAAACGATCCTGCCACCATTCTAGAGCCTTTCTGCTTTTCTTCGAGTCGCGAAAATGCTCCATCTTTTTGTTATCACGCAATTCCGGACGGAAACCCGCTGCGCACTTTTCCTGGAATTGCTCTAGGCAACCCAAACGAAAACCCCGGCCAGAAGCCGGGGTTTGTCTTTCAAGGGCCTCACTCCGCCGCCACAGCCGGCGGCAGCTGGATAGTATTATCCTGCTCTTCGGCCTGATCCTTGGCTGGCGGCTCTGTCGACTTGTGCTTCGGTTCGCGGCCGAAGAACAAGGCATAGCCGGCGGGCAGCACGAAGATCGTCAGGATCGTCGCCACCAGGATGCCGCCCATCATCGCATAGGCGAGAGGACCCCAGAAGACGCCGCGCGAGATCGGGATCAGCGCCAGCACGGCCGTCAGTGCCGTCAGCATGATCGGCCGGAAACGACGCACGGCCGAGCCGATGATCGCCTCGCTTCGCTCCATCCCCGCCGCGATATCCTGGTCGATCTGGTCGACGAGGATAATCGAGTTGCGGATGATGATGCCGAGCAGCGCGATGACGCCGAGGATCGCCACGAAGCCGAAAGGCGCACCGCTGATCAAGAGAGCTACCGCCGCACCGATAATGCCAAGCGGACCGGTCGCCAGCACCAGCATCGCCTTGCCGAAGTGCTGCAGCTGCGCCATCAGGAGCACGACGATGATCACGAGCATGATCGGCGCCTTGGCGGCAATCGAGGCCTGGCTTTCGGCGCTGTCTTCGGCACCGCCCTGGATCTCGACCTTGTAGCCGGCCGGCAGGCTGTTCCGAAGATCGGACATGTCATTGTAGAGCTTGGCCGTCACGTCGTTCGACTGCACATTGTCGGGCAAGGTTGCCCGCACGGTGATGGTCGGCAGGCGGTCACGGCGCCACTCGATGCCCTGCTCCATGACGGGCACGATCTTGGCGACCTGCGACAGCGGAACGAAACCGCCCGAGTCTGTCGGGATATAGATCGAGTTGACCGAGGTCAGCAGATGGCGGCTCTCCTCCGGCTCGCGGGCAACGATCCCGACGGTTTCTTCGCCTTCGCGATAATTGTCGAGCGTGAAGCCGGACATGGAGGCCTGCAGCATCTGGCGGATACGCTGCGAGGTGACGCCGAGAGCGCGGGCACGATCCTGGTCGATGACCAATTTCATGGCAGGCACCTGCTCGAGCCAGTCGTCATGGATGGCGCCGAGCAGCGGATTCTGGGCAAAGCGTTGCTTCACCTGATCGGCTATGTGGCGAACTTCCTGCCGATCCGGACCCATGACGCGCATCTGCACGGGCCAGCCGGTAGGCGGACCAAGGAACAGGCGGTCGACCTTGCCGCGGACGGCAGGGAAGTCCTCTGCCAGAATGTTGCGCATCTTGGCAATCAATCGCTCGCGGGCCGGCTCATCCTTGGCCATGACCAGCAGCTGGGCATAGTTCGGGTTCGTCAGCTGCTGGTCGAGCGGCAGGAAGAAGCGCGGCGCGCCCTGGCCGACATAGGTGGCGATGAAACGCTTGTCCGGATCGTCGGCCATGCGTGCTTCCAGAGCCTGAGCCTGGCGCTCGACTTCCTTGATGCTGGTGCCTTCTGGTAGCCACAGGTCCACAAGAATTTCCGGACGTGACGACTGCGGGAAGAAGTTCTGCGGAATGAACTGGAAGGACCACAGGCTGCCGACAAAGGCGGCAAGCGTCAGAAGCAGGACGATGACGCGATGACGTACGGCCCATGCGACCGACGAATGCAGGCGGCGATAGAAGCGCGTATCGAACACGTCATGATGCTCGCCGGCATGATGCCGCTGCTTGAGGATCATGTAACCGAGCCATGGCGTGAAATAAACGGCCACGAACCAGGAGACGACGAGCGCAATGCCGACGACGTAGAACAGCGAGCGGACATACTCGCCGGCCGTCGATGCCGCAAAGCCCACCGGAATGAAGCCGGCCGTGGTGATCAATGTGCCGGTAAGCATCGGAAACGCGGTCGAGGAATAGGCAAAGCTGGCAGCATCGAGCTTCACCAGCCCCTCCTCCAGCTTGCGCTCCATGAGCTCGACCACGATCATGGCGTCATCGACCAGCAGGCCGAGCGCGATGATGAGCGCACCAAGCGAGATACGCTGCAGATCGATGCCGAGTTCGTACATGATGGCAAAGGTGGCGGCGAGCACCAACGGAATGGCGATCGCGATCACGAGGCCCGAACGCCAGCCGATCGAAAGGAACGAGACGATCAGCACGATAACGAGAGCTTCGCCGAGCGCATGCATGAACTCGCTGATTGCATCGGTGACAACGTCAGGTTGGTTGGCGATCTGGTCGACCTGAACGCCGACCGGCAGCGAGGCTTCGAAGCGCTTATAGGTCTCCTCGACGGATTTGCCGACATCGGTCACCTTGAAGCCCGGAGCCATGACGACGCCCAGCTGCACGCTCGGATGACCGTTGTAGAGGAACTTCGCGGTGTAAGGATCTTGCAGACCGGCGGTGACGCTGGCGATATCGCCGAGGCGCGTGACCTGGCCGCCAGCGGTCAGCCGCAGGTTCTTGATGTCTTCGATCTTGTTGACGTCGCCCCCGACCGAGATGCGTACCGAGCGCGTGCTGGTATCGACATTGCCGGCGGGGTCGACATTGTTCTGACCGACGATGGCATTTCTCAAGTCGTTGAGCGTCAATCCACGCTCTGCCAGAACCTTGGAGGAGACATCGATATAGATCTGCTCCGCCTGGTCGCCGATGATGGTAGCCTTCTCGACACCGGGTGTCGAAAGCAGCATGTCGCGCGCCTGGATGGCAAATTTCTTCAGCTCCGGATAGCTATAGCCGTCGCCGCTGATCGAATGCAGCGTGATGAAGGTGTCGCCGAATTCATCATTGAAATAGGGGCCGAGCAGGCCGGACGGCAGCTCGTTGCCGATATCGCCTACCTTCTTGCGGATCTGGTAGAAGGCATCCTTCACCTCGGCCGTGTTGGTATCGCCCTTGATCTGGACGGTAGTGATGGCAAAGCCGGCGCGGGTGTAGGATTTGACCCAATCGAGATGCGGCGTTTCCTGCAGCTTGCGCTCGATCTTGTTGACCACCTGGTCTTCCATGTCCTGCAAGGAAGCGCCGGGCCACACGGTCTGCACGACCATGACGCGGAAGGTGAAATCTGGGTCTTCCTTCTGGCCCATATGGGTCAGGCCGAGCGCGCCTGCGATGATGATGAGCCCGAACAGGAAACGCGCAATGCTGGGATGGGCGATCGCCCAACGCGACAGATTGAACCGCTTCCTCTCGCCAGAGGTGCTATTGATGGACATGATGTCGTCCCCTCGATCCGGGTCAGCGTACGATATCCGCCGAAGCGGCTTTGGTTTCAGCGGAGGCCTGCTGGGCTGACGCAGCCGAAAGCTTGACCTTCATGTTCTCGGTCATGAATTGCGTGCCCGCGGCAACGACGACATCGCCGGCCTTGAGACCATCGGCGATCCTGACGCCGTCATCGGCGAAATCGGCAACCTTGATGGCGCGGGAATGAACCGTTCCGGCGCTGCGATCGACGAGCCAGACGATCTTCTGTCCGTCCTTCTGCGCAAGCGCGCTCAGCGGAATGGAAACATAGGGCTGGGTATTGTCGGCGAGCGCCTCGATCGTCGCAGTCATGCCGAGCAGCACGCGCGCATCGTTCGGCAGGCTGACACGCACGGCGAAGGTACGCGACTGATCGGCGCTGCCGGAAACTTCCCGCACCTTTCCATCCAGCACGAGGGCTGCGTCGGACCAGAAGCGGGCCTTGACGTTCTTGCCGACCTTGAACTGGGCGATGTCCATTTCCGGCACCGCAACCTGCACTTCTTTCTCACCATCAACGGCAACGGTGACAACCGGCGTGCCCGAGGCGACCACCTGGCCGACATCGGCATTGATTGTCGTGACGATGCCGTTCATGTCGGACGTCAAATCGGTGTAGGCAACCTGGTTCTTGGCCTCTGTCAGTGCGGAAGCAGCGGAATCGCGCGACGAAACGGCTTGCTCATAGGAGAGCTCCGCTTGTTCTAGCTGCGACTTGGAGGTGACGTTCTTGTCGAAGAGTGCCTGCGCACGATTGCGGGCAAGCTCGGCCGTCTGCACCTGCTTTTCCGCCGAATCCAGACTTGCCTGCGAGCGGCGTACGGCAAGCGTATAATCCGTCGGATCGATGCGGGCGAGCACGTCGCCCGGCTTCACTCTCTGGCCGATATCCACCTTGCGCTCGACGATCTTGCCATTGACCCGGAAGCCGAGGTTCATATCCGTCCGCGCCTTGACTGCACCGGAATAATCGAGCTTGCGTGTCGTATCCGCCTTGGCAATCTCGACCACCTTCACCGGCCGGATGACTTCCGCCGTCTCTTCCTTCTTCTCATTGCAGCCAGAAAGTCCGAGCCCGAGGGCGGCAATGAAAGCCGCGCCGGCGAAGGCCCGTAGGGTGTTGGTCGTCAGCGAAACCATGTCGCTCTCCTAGTCGAACAAAAGAGTGAAAGCGCGCCGGCCATCCGGTGCGCGCAGTGTTATTTTTTCAAGGCCCTGATGGCGAACTCGATAATATCTTCGGGTCTGGCCTCGTGTGTCTTATTGAGGCACTGTGCCACCATCTGCGGGTGACAGAGATTGACGGTCGCTGCGCCGTAGCACATGGCTGCGATATGCGGATCCTGCTCGACGAACTCGCCGGCGGCGATCCCCTCGGCGATGATCTCGCCAGTCAGCTCCTGGATGCGTTCGATGAATTTTTCGATGACGTGCCATTCGCGTTCGATGGCGACAACGACCATCTCATGCACCTTCTGCTCATCGAGCATGTTCTCCACGGTTATTCTGTATTGACCCATCGTATAGGCCCGCAGCCGGTCGGCCGCGCTGATCGGCTGTTTGCGGATCGCAAGCGCCATCTGGTAGCTCTGCTCAAGCATCCGCCCGCAAATGGCCTGATGGATCTCCGTTTTCGAACCGAAGAAACGATAGATATTCGCCGTCGACATGCCGAGGTCGCGGGCAATGTCGGCCACGTTGGTCTTGCTATAACCGTAGTGGCGAAAGAGTTTTTCAGCCGCATCGAGAATGCGCGCGATGTTTTCCTGGCGCGCAGGGTCGGCGCTGACATCGGGAAGATCGAGCATGAACAGAACCTGATGGTTTACGAGTGACGATTTTCAATTTTCGTCACTCGTAAACCATCAAGGCGCCGATGTCAACGAAATCGCCTACAACCGCAGGCAGTTTTTGAATGCTAATGAATATGCCGAGAATGCGCCCGACAACCTGAAACAAGGGTTAAGTGATCGCAAACGCTCCGCGCAATCGCGCGGAAGCGTCCCAAATTCTGTTGTGCGAGCGGCAGGCGCCGGATCAGATACCCATAAGTCTCGGGCGGAAGCGACGAATGCTGAGATAACCCACGAGCAGGCAGGCCACCAGCAGCGCCAGCTGCGCCGCAACGATCGGCGGTTCGTTACCGTTGGGCGCCAGCGCATTGAGTGCCGGTATCTTCTGAAACGACTGTATGATCAGCACCAGACAGTTGAAGAAGAGCAGCACCAAGGCACCCACCACGAAGACAGGCCGCCAGATGCCGGCCAGATGAAACCTGTAGCGCGCCAGCGCGGTCGGTATGAAAATGAGAACACAGAGACTGCCGACAATGATCGCGGGCGTGACACCGTGAAACAGAAACAGAAAACCGGTCAAGCTGGTGAGAATGGTCGTGACCATATAGAGCATCGTCGACCGGTCGTGACGGTTGGCGGTAAGAAAGCCCTGCGCGACGACGATGCCGCTCACGATGGCAATCAAGCTTATGACGACGTGAATTAAAAGAATTCCTGACATTCGCCCCTCCCCTGGGCACCGCATTCCAATGAATGACAGCCCAATGCCCGAATGCGGAATATATACGAAACGCGCCGCGCCAACCAGCGCGGCGCAAAAGCCGAAACAGCCCTGTCAGACAGAGTGAACTTCCAGCGAGATGGGAACGGAAGCGAGAGCCTTCGAGACCGGGCAACCAGCCTTAGCCTTGTTGGCGAGTTCGGTAAACGTGGCTTCGTCGGCGCCGGGGATCCGGCCCTTCAAGGCCAGATGGACTGCGGTGATGGCAAAGCCACCCTCGACACTTTCAAGCGTCACCTTAGCAGTCGTTTCCATGCTCTCGGCGGTGAAACCAGCCTCATTGAGGATCAGCGACAGAGCCATGGTGAAGCAGCCGGCATGCGCAGCCCCGATCAGCTCTTCCGGATTGGTGCCGGGGACGCCTTCGAAGCGGCTGGCAAAACCATAAGGGTAGTTGTTGAGCGCACCGCTCTGGGTCGAGATCTGGCCTTTGCCATCCTTCAAACCGCCGGACCATTGAGCCGAACCTGTACGATTGATCTGCATGTCGTCCTCCTTGTCGTTGAGCTGAGCTTTGGAAGCAGAATCCTCGCCTCCCGCGATGATCCGGCGGCGACAATTACGCACGCCGCGCGGACATCCTAATCCTTCTATCCGTCGAAGACGACGCAGCCATAACAGGAACGTCGCCGACTTCGACAAAGCGCAAGACAGCGAATTGTTCCTGTCCGCGATAGGTTGATGCCACTTAATCATCATACAATATCGTTGCTAATGTATGATGATTGGAGTATCTTGGCTTCGATAGGAAATGCGCTTGGGTATCGGCTCCGACATCGCAGGATATGTCCCGCGCGCACATTGATCCGGAGGAGATAGGGTGGATTCGATTGAAGGACAGGGGCGTGCCTCCGCGGCTGAGCCGGCGCGCCGACCACGCGTCCGCAAGAGCGTGACAGCCTCGATCGCCGAAGACATCTGCTCGGAACGCTATCCCTCGGGTTCGCTTCTGCCGCGGGAGAACGATCTCTGCGCGATGTATGGCGTCAGCCGCACGGTGATCCGCGAATCCCTTAAAGTATTGGAATCCAAAGGCCTCGTTCGTGGCAAGCCGCGCATCGGCACCTCCGTCTGCGAAAAGGACGACTGGAACATCCTCGATCAGAACGTGCTCGAATGGATGGGACCTTATATCGCGGCGTTCGATATTCTCGGCTCCATTCTGGAGGCGCGCCGCACCATCGAGCCTGCTGCTGCCGAATATGCAGCGGAGCGGGCCACTGCCCAGGAAATTGCCGATCTCGACAATGCCTGGCGGCAGATGCGCGATAGCAGCCACGACCCCGAAAGCTTCACCGAAGCCGACGTGACTTTCCATAAAGTCTTGTTGAGCGCCAGCCACAATCAGGTGTTCCGCCGCCTGTCGAGCGCCATGCATGCCGGCCTCAGATATGCGCTACACGCCTCGAACGTCGCCGCCTACAGCCGCGACGAGGCGATCGTCGTGCACGGCCAGTTGGTGGAGGCGCTGCGCCTGCGCGACCGCGCCGCCGCCCGTGACTGTGCCAATCGCATGCTCGATCTCGCCGCCCGTGACCTTGCCGCCGAACGAGGGCCGGAAGGCGGGCGAAAAACAAATTTCGAACCTCCGACCTCCGCGGCGCCGCGCCGCTGATACAATCCGAAGCCGAAGTGGAAGCAATCCCATGAAGATCACGAAACTGACGTCCTATATAGTGCCGCCACGGTGGCTGTTCCTGAAGATCGAGACGGATGAAGGCATCGTCGGCTGGGGCGAGCCTGTGGTGGAAGGCCGTGCGCTGACCGTGCAGGCGGCCGTCCACGAGCTCGAGGACTACCTGATCGGCAAGGATCCTTTCCTGATCGAGGATCACTGGAACGTCATGTATCGCGCCGGCTTCTATCGCGGCGGCGCAGTACACATGTCGGCGCTTGCCGGCATCGACCAGGCGCTCTGGGACATCAAGGGCAAGGCACTCGGCCAGCCGGTTCATTCGCTGCTCGGCGGCCAGGTGCGCGACAAGATCAAGGTTTACTCCTGGATCGGCGGCGACCGTCCTTCCGACGTCGCCAACAATGCCAAGGAAGTCGTTGCTCGCGGCTTCAAGGCGATCAAGCTCAACGGCTGCGAGGAAATGCAGATCGTCGACACCTATGACAAGGTGGAAAAAGCAGTCGAGACCATCGCCACCATCCGCGAGGCGATCGGCCCCTATGTCGGCATCGGCGTCGATTTCCATGGTCGCGTCCATCGGCCGATGGCCAAGGTTCTCGCCAAGGAGCTCGAGCCCTACAAGCTGCTCTTCATCGAGGAGCCGGTGCTGTCGGAAAACCGCGAGGCGCTGAAGGAAATCGCAAATCATTGCTCGACGCCGATCGCGCTTGGCGAGCGCCTCTATTCGCGCTGGGATTTCAAGTCGGTCCTCTCGGATGGCTATGTCGACATTCTCCAGCCTGATCTTTCCCATGCCGGCGGCATCACCGAGTGCCGCAAGATCGCGGCCATGGCCGAAGCCTATGACGTGGCGCTGGCCCCGCATTGCCCACTCGGCCCGATTGCGCTTGCCGCCTGCCTGCAGGTCGATGCGGTCAGCTATAACGCCTTCATTCAGGAGCAGAGCCTCGGCATCCACTACAACAAGGGCAACGACATCCTCGACTACATCTCCAACAAGGAGGTGTTCCACTATGCCGACGGCTTCGTCTCGATCCCGCAGGGTCCGGGCCTCGGCATCGAAGTCGATGAGGCCTATGTCATTGAGCGCGCTAAGGAAGGCCATCGCTGGCGCAACCCGGTCTGGCGTCACGAGGACGGCAGCGTCGCCGAGTGGTAGAATGATGGCCCTTTCCTGACGGACGAAGGGCCAGACATCCCAAAATGATTGAAGGCCCGGTTGCTGCAGATCCGCGCTACCGGGCCTTTTCTTTGACCAGTGCTCTTCTTAAGTTCGGCACCTTTCCCCTTTGCCGCTCGGCGGCGAAGATGGCTGCGAAACCGACCTCCTTCATCAGGCTGGCCTCGCCGCGCTTCAACGGTGCGGCGAAACTCCCGATGTTGGCGTTGAACCGATTTCCTGTTCATCAAAAAAATAGCGCCTGCAGTATCGGCGCAGATACTGCAGGCGCGTCATGCGTCTCAACAAGCCCCCAGGGAGACGCATTCCCAGAACATGATCACCAAAGGCGTGGAGTGCCCTTTAGCTGAGATCATGCTCAAGCAGGCAATTTCAGACTTACTCCCGTTCGCCGGTGAGGTTCAGCAGCAGCTGGAAGATGTTGACGAAGTTCAGGTAGAGCGACAGGGCACCGAAGACGGCAAGCTTCTGCTGCGATTCCTGATCGTGGTTCTCGGCATACTGTTCCTTGATGTTCTGCGTATCCCATGCGGTCAGACCGACGAAGACGACGATACCGATGACCGAGATAGCGAACTGCAGAGCGCTCGAACCCAGGAAAATATTGACGATGCTGGCGATGACCACGCCGAACAGACCCATCATCAGGAACGAACCGATGTTGGAAAGGTCACGCTTCGTCGTGTAGCCGTAGAGGCTGGTCGCGCCGAACATGGTCGCGGCGATGAAGAAGGTGCGCGCAATGCTCGTGCCGGTGAAGACGAGGAAGACCGAGGCCAGCGACAAGCCCATGACCGCACAGAACACCCAGAACATCGTCTGCGCCGTGCTTGCCGACATGGACTGAATACGGAACGAGAAGAAGAACACGAAGGCGAGTGGCGCCAGCATGACGACCCATTTCAGCGGCGTCTGGAAGATCGGCACGTAGAGCGCCGGCGTCGTACCGACGATCAGCGCGACGATACCCGTCACGACTAGGCCGATGGCCATGTAGTTGTACACCCGCAGCATGTGCTGGCGCAGACCTTCGTCGAAGAGCGCCTGCGAGCCTGCGCCGGCTCCGTAGCCGTATCGCGGATTGGTCGGATTCATGGTCGTTCTCCTTCAATTCAAACTAATAGAGGCTTCGGGCAAGCTTCTTGGCATCGCCATCGAGCTGCCCCGCCTTGCCGTTGCCGATCAATGCATAGGCGACTTCACCGATCTGCCAGTAGGCAGCCTGGACGTCGTCACGCTTGACGTGGCTGACGTCCTGGACGGCGAAATTGCCCGGACGGACGGCGAAAAGTGACAAATGCCCATCCTCGCCGGCATCGACCATCATTTCGACGCTCGGACCGAACTCGGACGGATAAATCTGCGCGTCGGTAACGCGCCAGTCGCCCGGCAGATCCGGCAGGACGATCGCTGTCGATGCACGAATTTCTTCCGGATTGTAATTCTCGGCCGCCGTTTGCGGCTTGATCTCTTCCCGCACCGCGGTCGTCTTGTAAGCGCGGACCGCATCGTCGACGAAAGCCGGGGCTGGCACGGAGGCATTGACTGTGCTGGCAGTAAATGCGCCGAAGGACGTATGCGCAATCCAACCGGTCGTCACCAGCATGGCAACGGCGGCAACCCGCTGGAACGAGCCGAACATGCGCCCGTAGACCAGCCCGCGCTCCAGCCGCCGTGCGGCTTCGCGCGTTTCTGCCTTGAGCACCGGGCTTTCGCCGGCCAGCGCCATGCGCAGCTCGCCGCGAATACTCATATCCGCCATCACCTTGGCGGCGATCTCCGGATGCTCCGAAAGATAGGATTCCACCTCGACACGGCGGGCGACCGACAGCTCGCCATCGACATAGGCGTCGAGATCGGTATCGATGATCGGATCAACGTTTTTCATTGCCGCCTCCCTCGATAAGCCGCAGATGTGAAACCTTGGAGCTAGCCTCCTCGAAATTGCGCAGGCTGGCGCGAGCCCGCGCAATGCGGGACATCAGTGTACCGACAGGAATGCCAAGGGCAGCTGCCGCCTCCTGATAGGAGAGATCCTCGATCGCCACCAGATGCAGCGCCTCGCGCTGTTCCTCGGGCAGACCGAAGAAAGCTTCGCGGACCTGACTCAAGCGCACCGTATGATCCTGCGGCGCAGGCAATGCCGGCTCGATCTCGGCCGCCGCCTCCTCGTGACGACGGTTCAGCGACTTCTTCTGGCGGATGCGGTCGATATGCACATTGTGCAGGATCGACAGCAGCCAGGTGCGCAGATTGCCGTCACGCCGGAAAGACGCCTTCCGCTCATAGGCCTTGACCAGCGCGTCATGCACCAGATCCTCGGCATCGTCCGCATTGCGCACGAGCGACCGGGCATAACGTCTCAGCGAACCGAGCTGCCCCAAAACATCGAATGTGCGTCCTTTGCGTTCCATACACCTATATACGGAACCACTCCGGATTCTATTCCATGGCCCGACGAATATTTTTTGTTGATTTTTTACATCAGCACGAAATCCTTCGGCTGCGGCAGCGGCGGCAGATCGGTTTCGCCAAGCGCCTCTCGCAGATTGATCTCAATCGTGTCGGCAAGAGCACCGATGGCGAGCGCGTTGGGACGGCGGCCGAAAGGATCCTCCAGCTCGTCGCCCAAGGCATCGAGACCGAAGAAGGTGTAAGCGATCAGAGCCGTGACGAAGGGCGAGCCCCAGCCGAGCGTATCGACATAGCCGAAGGGTAGCAGGAAGCAGAAGAGATAGGCGGTGCGATGCAGAAGCAGCGTATAGCCGAAGGGCAGCGGCGTATTGCGGAGGCGCTCGCAGGCAGCCTGCGCCGCCCCCATCTGGCCGATGGTGATATCCAGCATCTGATACTGGATATCCGAAATCGCCCCTGCCCCTTTTAGCCGTGCGAGATCGGCGGACATGAGACGTAGAATGAGATCAGGCCCGATGCGGGCTGCCCGGTAGAACTCAGCTTCGCTTGGAGTGAGCAGACGCAACACCTTGCTCTCATCACTGCCAGACCGCAAAAGACAGACCAGCGCCTGCGCGAAGGCCATGGTCAGGCGCAGTAGGTTCTTGCGCGCCTCGATGCCCGGTTCGCCCGCGCTCTCCAGCACCAGTGTCTGGCGCGCGAAACCGCGCGCGAGATAGACGAGCTGCCCCCAATCCTTGCGGCCCTCCCACCAACGGTCGTAGCAAGCATTGTTGCGAAAGCCGAGGAAGATCGAAAGCGCGATGCCGAGCAGCGAAAGCGCCGAACCGTTGAAGGATATAATGAGGTTCGGCCGTTCCTCATGGCCCCAGACGATGAGCATGGACAAAAGGAAGATGGCAATGATCTGCGGCAGAATGCGCCGGATGATCGAACCGCGGAGGATGAAGAAAAGCTGGAAAAGATTCGGCCGGTCGCGGACGATCATGGCGAAGCGCACTCTCGATGAATGTCAGGTCGCGCAGAAATACACCAGACACGCAGCGAGTAACGAGCATTTCTTGCAAGGCGGCCGTGACCGGCGGACATCGCTCGCGGGTCAGCCGATCACTCCGTTGGTCAGTTCGCGCCGGCGCTCGCAGTCACCAGAACCGGGTCGGCCCGGTAGTCGCTGGGAAAGAGATGCTGCAGGTTCTTGATCTTCGGCAGATCGTTGATCACGATATAGGGATAGGTTGGATGCGTCGTCAGGAAATCCTGATGGTAGTTCTCCGCGGCATAAAACTGCCGCGCAGGCTCGATCTTGGTGACGATTTTGGCGTCGAAGACCTTGGCGTGATTGAGCTGCTCGATATAGGCGTGGGCTATATCGGCCTGCGACTGGCTGGTCGGGAAAATGGCGGAACGATATTGCGTACCGGTGTCGGGTCCCTGATAATTCAGCTCGGTCGGATCATGCGCCACAGAGAAGTAGATCTGCAGCAGGTGGCCGTAGCTAACCTTGTGGGGATCGAAGACGATGCGCACGGATTCGGCATGTCCGGTGTCGCCGCCGCTCACCATTTCATAATGGGCCGCATTCTTGCTGCCACCGGTATAGCCCGATGTCGCGCTAACGACGCCGTTGACGTGCTGGAACACGCCCTGCACGCCCCAGAAGCAACCGCCGGCAAGCACCGCGGTTTCCGTGGCGGCAGATCCTGCCTTCTCATCCATGGTTGGCGCAGGTATGACACGAGCCTCGTCAGCCGAGGCGCGGCCGACAAGTTGCAGCGCAACGCCGGCAAGCAAGATAGCCGCAGCCGTAAGGCCGGCGAAGCGGGTGACACGTCCCGAATAAATGCGGATCAGATCCGTCGATAGAGTCTTCATGATGATATCCTCTCGACCGCAATGGCAATGCTCCGGTCATAAAGGAATACGGGGAGACAGGCACTTTTGTTACACACCCCCGCGTGTAACACCGAAACGTGAAGAAGCGCAGGCGCTGGTCAGTAGTGCGGCGGCTTGGTGATGGCAGGCGCGTCGAGTGACTGTTCTTCGAGCGTCAGGAAGCGCTCGGTCAGCCGATCGAGCTTCTGGCGCGTCTGCTCGACCACCTTCCATTGCTCCGCAAGTTGGTCGGACAATTCCTCGATCGTCTTCGCCTGATAGGCGACCGTCTCCTCGAGTGTCGTGATGCGGCTCTCTTCGTCTGACATATCCAATCCTCTTCGGCAACGATCTATATCACCCGAACATGGCGCGTACAGGCCTCAATTCATCTCGCGGCGAAGGATGACGCCGTTTGACGGTGATGTGACAAAACTGAAAAACAGCTGAAAACACCCGTTACCTTACTGACATGGGCGCCTTCTAAAGAGAGCACAGAGACGCGTCGGTTTGAAGGCAATCCCTTTGCCGGCGCACCTGTTTTGAAGACTCCGGAGACGCGCCTTGAAGATCATCCAGATCACCGACACGCATTTGAGCCCCAGCAAGCCGCATTTCAACGGCAATTGGGAGCCGCTGGCGAAATGGATCGAGGCGAGCGGCGCCGATCTCGTTATTCATACCGGCGATCTGAGCGTCGACGGCGCCGACAAGGATGAAGACCTCATCTTCTCCATGGATCTGATGCGCCAAATTTCCGTGCCGATGCTGATCGTCCCTGGCAACCACGATGTGGGCCACCTGCCTGGCTCTCATCAGCCGGTAAACCCCGAGCGGCTGGACCGCTGGCGCCGCCTCGTCGGCCCCGACTATTGGGCAAAGGATGTCGACAGCTGGCGACTGATCGGCCTCAACAGCCTGCTGATGGGCTTCGACGATGCCGAAGAGCAGAAGCAGTTCGACTGGTTGCAGGAGATACTCGAAAACCGTGGCGAACGACGCGTCGCCATCTTTGCCCACAAGCCGCTCTTCGTCGATGCGCCGGATGAAGGCGATACCGGTTACTGGAGCGTGCGCCCGTCGCAGCGCCGCCGTCTCTACGATCTGATATCAGCCCATGACGTCGCCCTCTTCGGCAGCGGCCACCTTCACTGGACCTGGGAAGGCCGCTTCAACGATACGAACCTGGTCTGGGCACCGCCCGGCGCCTTCATCCTCGACAAGATGGAACGCGAAATGCCCGGCGAGCGGCTGATCGGCGCGGCGGTCCACGAGCTTGGCGAGACAGTGTCGACCGAGCTCGTCGCTGTACCCGGCATGACCGCCTACTTCCTCGATGACGTCGTCATGGAAGTCTATCCGCAGGCAGCCCCGAAGGCAAAGAAGGAACCGGCCGAATGAGTGCACTCTCGCTTCGCGGCATCGCCAAATCCTTCGGCGGCAACGCCATCCTCAAGGGCGTCGATCTCGACGTTCAGCCGGGCGAATTCATCGCTCTCGTTGGCCCCTCGGGCTGCGGCAAAAGCACGCTGCTGCGCATCCTCGCCGGCCTCGATCACGCCGATAGCGGCGAAATCATCCTCGGCGGCAGCGACGTATCAGGCGTTGCGGCAGCCGACCGCAATATCGCCATGGTCTTCCAGTCCTACGCGCTCTATCCGCATCTGACGGCTTCGGAAAACATCGCCGTGCCGCTCGCCATGCGCCGCCTGTCGCGTGTCCAGCGCCTGCCGTTCGTCGGCTCGCTGATCCCCGGCCAGCGCGCAGCGCGCACCGGCATCATCCGCGACGTGCGCGAAATGGCGACATCGCTGAAGATCGACCATTTGCTCGACCGCAAGCCGGGGCAGATGTCCGGCGGCCAGCGTCAGCGCGTCGCGCTGGCACGCGCCATGGTGCGCCGTCCCGCCGTTTTCCTCATGGACGAGCCCCTTTCCAATCTCGATGCCAATCTGCGCGTCCACGCCCGCGGCGAGATCGTCGATCTGCATCGCCGCGCCGGTGTGCCGACTGTCTATGTCACACATGACCAGGCCGAAGCGCTATCGATGGCAGATCGCGTCGCCGTCATGATAGGCGGTCAGCTGCTGCAGCTTGCCTCGCCGCAGACGATCTACGACGATCCCGCTCATGTCGAAGTTGCCCGCTTTGTCGGCCAGCCGCGCATCAATCTGCTGCCGGCGCTCGCGGAAAACGGCATCGTCGCCTTCGGCGGCATCCGCCTGGCGCTCGAAGACAGCAGCTTTGCCGGCAACAACGTCACGCTCGGCATCCGCCCAGAATTTGTGAGCCTCGCTCAGAATCGCCAGGATGCACTTGCAGCCCATATCGAGCGCATGGAGTTCCTCGGCTCCGAGGTCATCCTCTATGCCAAACTCGACGCCATCGGCGAAACCATGATCGTCAAGCTCGCACCAGCCGAGGCCGCCGGCCTCTCTGCCGGCATGCCCGTCGCACTCTCGCTTGCAGCCGAGCAGGCCCTGGTTTTTGCCGAAGACGGCCGTCGCCTGCGCGCCGTCCCGACGACCGCTGATGCTCGCAGGGAGAAGGCGCATGGCTAGCATTGCCGCCACGTCCCTGCCAATGCAGACGGCCGCGGCCCGCGAACGAAGCGAAGCTCGTACGGCTCTCCTCTTCGCGCTACCCGCCATCATCCTGATCGTGCTCTTCATCATCGTGCCGATCATCGCCGTCGTCGTACTCGGCTTTACGGATTTTCAGCTCGGCGACAAAAGTCTGCGTTTCGTCGCCTTTGAAAACTATGCGCATCTGCTCAAAGATCGCGCCTTCATCAAATCGCTCTGGAATACGGCGACCTATACCGCCATCGTCGCACCCGTCTCGATCGTACTCGGCCTCGGTGTCGCGCTTTTGATCGAAAGCGAAGGCATCGGCCGCAGCTTCTTCCGCACGGCCTATTTCCTGCCCGTCGCCTCGCTGATCGTCGCTATGGCGACCGTGTGGCAGTATCTCTTCCATCCCACAATCGGTCCGATCAACGCGCTACTCGGCGAGATCGGCGTGCGCGGACCGAACTGGCTCGGCTCGTCGGCGACGGCGCTCTATAGCCTTTCGATCATCGGCGTCTGGCAGTCGGTCGGCTTCAACATGGTGTTGTTTCTCGCCGGCCTGACCGCCATCCCGCGCGAGCTTTACGCCGCAGCTGAAGTGGATGGCGCGAAATCGTCATTCGACCGCTTCTGGCTGGTGACCTGGCCGATGCTCGGGCCAACGACGCTCTTCGTCACCACAATCAGCATCATCAATGCGGTGAAGGTATTCGACACAGTGAAAGCTCTGACCGATGGCGGTCCGAACCATGCCTCGGAAGTCCTGCTCTTCACCATCTACCAGGAAGGCTTCGTCTATCTGCGGGTCGGCTATGCCTCGGCGATGACGACGGTATTTCTCGCCATCCTCGTGGTGCTGACCTTCCTGCAATATCGCGTCCAAGACCGGCAGGTGCATTACACATGACCTCGACAGGCTTCACTCCCGGCCGCATCCTGCGCCTCTCTCTGCTGATCCTCGGCTCGCTCATCTTCCTGGGGCCATACATCTTCATGATCTCGACGGCCGGCAAGGCGCAGGACGATATTTTCACCTCCGCATTGAAGCTGATCCCGACGCATTTCTTCTACGTCGAGAACATCGCCAAGGCGCTGAGCAAGGTTTCGATGGGGACGTTGCTGTTCAACGGCGTCCTCGTCTGTGGGCTGATCTTCTTCTTCCAGGTGCTGATCGCCATTCCCTGCGCCTACGCCATGGCAAAGCTAAAGTTCCCGGCTGCCCGCGTCATGATGGTGCTGATCATGCTCGGCCTGCTGATCCCGATCCATGCGACGGCGCTGCCGCTCTATGTCGGCTTCAACAACCTGTCGCTCCTGAACAGCTACACGGCTCTCGTCGCGCCCTTCTCGATCTCGGTCTTCGCGATCTTCATGTTCCTGCAGTTCTTCCGCGCCATGCCTGACGATCTGATCCATGCCGCTCGTCTCGACGGTATGTCGGAACTCGGCATCGTCGCCCGCGTCATCGTGCCGAATGCATGGCCGGCGGTCACGGCTTTCGCAATCTTCTCGGTCGTCGCGCACTGGAACGACCTTTACTGGCCGCTGATCGTCATCAGCAAGCAGGACTATTTCACGCCACCGCTGGGCCTCATGTATTTCCGCGCGGCCGAGGCCGGCGACGATTACGGCGCGCTCATGGCGGCAACCCTCATCATCACCCTTCCCCTCGTCGCGGCATTCCTTCTCGCACAGAAGCGCTTCGTCGAGGGCATCACAATGACCGGTCTCAAAGGCTGATCGGTTCGCCTAGAGCGGATGATTTCAGGTCGCATCGATCTAAAATCTGAATCCGCTCTAGAACCAAAGAAGTAGAGCATGATGTCGTCCGAAAACCGCATGCACTTTTCGGCATCATGCTCGACAGGAGAACGAGCGATGAAGCATATCACCCAGATTCTCGCCGCCGCGGCCATTTCGATGGTCGTGACGGTCCCGGCCTACGCCGAAACGACCCTGACGGTTCACTACCCCATGCCCGGCTTCTTCAAGAACGTGATGGACACGATCTCGAAGAAGTTCATGGAGGAAAACCCGGATATCAAGATCCAGTTCGCCGCTCCTTCGGCCACCTATGAGGAAGGTATCCAGACCATCCTGCGTCAGGCCGGCACCAGCGAAATGCCCGACGTCACCTTCATCGGCCTCAACCGCCTGCGCATGATGGACGAGCGCAACGTCGCCGTCGACCTCGGGCCCCTCGTCAAGAAAGAGGGCAACATGGCCGAGAAGGGCTTCTCGGATACGATCCTGAAGCTCGCCCAGGTCAAGGGCAAGCAGGTCGGCCTTGCTTTTGCGACTTCGAACCCGATCATGTACTACAACGCCGATCTGGTGAAGGCTGCGGGCGGCAACCCGGACAACCCGCCGAAGACCTGGGATGAAGTCATCGCACTCGCCGGGAAGATCAAGGCGCTCGGCAACGGCGTCGACGGCATGGACTTCCGTTGGCAGGGTGACGACTGGATGTTCTCAGCCCTCCTCTTCGGCGCAGGCGGCAAGATGCTGAGCGACGACGAAAGCAAGGTCGCCTTCAACGGTCCGGAAGGACAGAAGGCCGTCGAGATGATCCAGCGCTTCGTGAAGGAAGGCGGCATGCCGGTCTTCACCAAGGCCGCAGGCGAACAGGCTTTCGCTGCCGGCAAGGTCGGCTTCGAATTCCAGACCACCGGTGCTCTCGTCAACACCATCAAGAATGTCGGCACCAAGTTCGACCTGCGTACCGCCAAGATCCCGCTGATCGACCCGGTCAACGGTCGCCTTCCCACAGGCGGCAATGCCGTCGTCATCCTAACCCATGATCCGGTGAAGGAAGAAGCCGCCTGGAAGTTCGCCAAGTTCGCCGCCGGCCCCTATGGAGCCTCCGTCGTCGTTCCCGGCACCGGCTACGTTCCGAACAACGAGCTAGCTGCCAAGTCGGCCGAATATCTCGGCGATTTCTACAAGAAGAATCCGCTGTTCCAGGCCGGCCTCAGCCAGATGCCGATCATGGCACCGTGGTATGCCTTCCCGGGTGCCAACGGCGTCAAGGTCACGCAGACCATCGTCGACAATCTCTCGCGTATCGTCGACGGCTCGGCCGCACCGAAGGAGGCTCTTGATGATGCCGCCTCCGACGTCGAAGGAATGCTGCCGCGCAGCTGATCCGCTCGATCGGACCTGAGATCGGCGCCGCTTCCCAAGGGAGGCGGCGTTTTCGCGTTTCGACGACAAGTGGGGACGGCCTATCTCGTGGTTTCACGCAATCGCGGACGCAAGACTGCTGCGTGTCCTTGCCGGCATTGCTCTAGATGGCGAGATTGCGCACCGTGCCGCCGGGACGCAGCCGGTAGGGAACGATGAGATGGCGTGGCGGTGCTGCATTTTCCGCCATGTCGAGCAGCAGCGAGGCCGCCGCCGCTCCCATGGTGCCATCCGGAATCTCCACTGTTGTCAGTGAAGCCTCCCCGAGAAAGCCGAGCGAGATACCATCAAAGCCCGCGACCGAAATATCGTGCGGGATCGAAAAACCCTGCCGGCGCAACGCACCCATCACCCCCAGAGCCAGAAGGTCGTTGGAAGCGATGATCGCCGTAGGCCGCAGGCGCGAAATCGCATCCGAAAGATCGAGCTGCTCCAGACTGTTCACAAAAGAGATCTCAAGGGCGCCGAGAGGCTCCTGTCCTGCCGCCTCCATCGCCTTGACATAGCCGACATACCGCAGCTTCGCTCGATCGGATGCGGAAAAGTGGCCGGAGATGAATAGAATGCGGCGATGGCCCTTTTGCAGGAGATGTTCCGTCAGATCCCGGCCCGCACCGAAATTATCCGTCGCAACCGCTGCGCCACAGCGCGCTGTCGGCGGGTTGCCGAGCAGAACGGTCGGCGGCAGGGCGGATGACAAGGCAAGGCTACGCTCGGCGTCGCAGACAGTGAGGATGAGACCGGTCGGCTGCTGCTGCAACAACGAGGCGACGGCATCCGCCTCCTGCGCCGGATCGTAGTTCGATTGCGCGATCAGAACGCTGTGGCCGGCATGAACAGCCCTGTTCTGAATACTGGAAAGCGATGCGGCAAAGACCGGGTTCGTGATGCTGGGAATAAGCACGCCGATTGCAGGCCGACCGCTGCCAGCGCGGCTGCCCGCGCGATAGCCGAGCTCCGCCGCTGCCCGGCGCACGCGCCGCACCATTTCGTCGCTGACGGGGCCATTGCGATTAAGCACGCGGCTCGCGGTTGCGACCGAGCAGCCGGCACGAAAAGCGACCTGCTGAAGCGTCGACACGATATCAAGCACCTCCGGCTTCGGACTTCAGCCTCGATTGAAATAGCCCCTGAAAATGATGGGGATTTATATCAGAGCAATGACAATTATTTGACGGGCTCCACTGGGCTGCGGCGTCTCGCCTCTTGAAATTTGCTGCGGTGCAGCAGATGCTCGCCTGATCGCAGCAGCGAATGAAGCTGTCATCATCAAGTGCCATGATTGCCGCGCTGTGATCCGCAGATCCGCCCTCTCGAAAGGATGCTCTCATGTCAGAAGCAGAAGCACGGACGCCTGCCACCTCCGCCGACAAGATCGAAAGACTGTTCTTCCTCGATATCGAGGATGGACGCATTCTCTCCTCCGCCGTCGACGGCACCGATCTCAAGCTCATCGTCCAGCGTCCGGGCCGCAGCCCGGACGGCATTCTCGTCGACAGCGAAAATGGCTGGATCTACTGGACGGAAATGGGCAATGACTACAATGCCCATGACGGCTCGATCGAACGCATGGACCTCGACGGCGGCAACCATATCACCCTGATCCCGCCCGGCAGCACGCTGGTTACGCCGAAACAGATCCAGCTCGACCGCGACAACGGCAAGCTCTATTGGTGCGACCGCGAGGGCATGCGCGTCATGCGCGCCAATATCGACGGTAGCGACATCGAAACCCTCGTGCAGAATGGCGAGTGCCCCGAAGACAGCGCCGATATCGAACGCTGGTGCGTCGGCATCGCCCTCGACCTGCCGCTCGGCCAGATCTACTGGACCCAGAAGGGACCGCCGGATGCCGGCCTCGGCCGCATCTTCCGTGCCGGCATCAATATCCCCGCTGGCGAAACCGCCACAAACCGCAGCGATATCGAGGTCCTGCTCGACAAGCTACCGGAGCCGATCGATCTCGAGCTGGGTCTTGCCACCCGCACGATCTACTGGACCGATCGCGGCAATCTCCCGCGCGGAAACACCGTCAACCGCGCCGAGATGGACGATATCTCGGCAACGTCGGAAGTCGTTCTCGAAGGCCTGGACGAAGGCATCGGCCTCTCGCTCGATCTGCCCAACAACCGCATGTTCTTCACCGACATCGGCGGCAATCTCTATTCCGCGAGCCTGGACGGCTCTGGCGAGCGCGAACTGCTGCACCATGCCGGCTCATTCACAGGGATTGTTTACGCGGAGGTTTGAGGTTTCCAACCGGCTTCAAGTCGTGGAATTGCCCCTCACCCTAGCCCTCTCCCCGTTCTGACGGGAGAGGGACCCATCTGTACTCTCGTCCAACAGGTAGCTGAATGGAAGGCTGCAGGGGCGGCTACCCCCTTCTCCCCGCGAGCGGGGGAGAAGGGGCCGATAGGCCGGATGACGGGCTTTCCGGCGTTCAATATGCCTTGCGCACACCATCCAGCAGATGCGGCAGCGACTTGACGCCCTCGTTGCGAAGCTCCGAAGGCAGCAAGCCTTCCGGCAGATCCTGATAGGAGACCGGACGCAGGAAACGACGGATGGCGAGCGTGCCGACCGAGGTCGTGCGGCTATCCGAGGTTGCCGGGAAAGGCCCGCCATGCACCATGGCGTGGCTGACTTCAACGCCGGTCGGCCAGCCATTGGCGAGAATGCGCCCGACCTTGCGCTCCAAAACCGGCACCAGCTTGGCGGCCGTGGCATAATCATCCGCGTCGATCTGCAAAGTCGCCGTCAGCTGCCCCTCGAGCTTTTCCGCAACCGCGATCATCTGGTCGATGTCCTTGCAGCGGACCAGAAGGCTGGCGGAGCCGAAAACCTCGTGCCCCAAGCGTTCATCCGCCAGGAACTGCTCCACATCGGTCTCGAAGAAGATGCCGGGGCTACGGTTGACGCCTTCGGCCGGCGCGCCATGAGCGACGGTCTTCACCGCCTCATGATCCGCCAGAGCAGCAACGCCCTTATCGAAGGCAGCGTGAATGCCTGGCGTCAGCATCGGGGCCGGCGCACGGCCGCTCAGGGCATCGCCGGCTGCCTGGACGAAGCGGTCGAGATCGGGGCTCTCGATGGCAAAGAGCAGACCCGGATTGGTGCAGAACTGACCGGCGCCAAGTGTGAGCGAGTCGATGAAACCCATGCCGATCGCCTCGGCGCGCGCGGCAAGCGCGGCCGGGAAGAGGAAGACCGGGTTGACGCTGCTCATCTCGGCATAGACCGGAATCGGCTCCGGACGAGCCGCCGCGATAGCGCCAAGTGCCATGCCACCGCCGCGCGAGCCGGTGAAGCCCACAGCCTTGATTCGAGGATCGCGCACCAGTGCAGCACCGGTCTCGTTGGCGCCGGTCAGCAGCGAGAACGTGCCCTCCGGGATACCACATGCGGCAACGGCAGCGCGGATGGCGCGTCCCACCAGCTCGCCCGTGCCCGGATGGGCAAGATGGCCCTTGACGACGACCGGGCAGCCGGCGGCAAGCGCCGACGCCGTATCACCGCCGGCAACCGAGAAGGCGAGCGGGAAATTGCTCGCGCCGAAAACGGCGACAGGACCGAGCGGGATCTGGCGTAGGCGCAGATCGGCACGCGGCAGCGGTTTGCGCTCCGGCAATGCCGGATCGATACGCAGATCGAGCCACTCACCGGCGCGGACAACCTGCGCAAACAGCCGAAGCTGGCCGACCGTACGGGCACGCTCACCCTGCAGGCGTGCGACCGGCAGGCCGGTTTCCTGCGTCGCCCGCTCGATCAGCGCATCGCCAATGTCCATAATGCTGTCGGCAATCGCTTCCAGGAAAGCCGCGCGCTGCTCCGGGCTGGTGGCGCGATAGGTGTCAAATGCCTGGGCGGCCAGTTCACAGGCCCTTGCCACTTCCGTCTCGCTGGCAATCGCAAAGGCAGGTTCCAGATTGGCGCCGGTTGCCGGATTGATGGCACGCGCGGTTCTGTTGTCGCCGGTCGAATCCGCGCCGATCAGCAAATCGCCGTTAATCACAAAAGACTGTGTCATGGATGTTCCTTGATGATGTCGAAGCACGGAAAGTGCGCTCGCAAATGCAGATAGCAGGATGGGGCGACAGATGTAAGATGATAAACGTCATCTAATTATCAAGGCCAAAACAACGAGATCGCGACGGCAGCGACCTTGGGCGCAGCCTCGCGAAAGACGAAATTGGCCAGTTCGTCCGCATATGGCGTTACGGCCTCTTTCGTGCCAAGTTAGAGCCATCCGAAAGACTGAGTGCGGCCAAGTCCCCCATGACCCTTGCGCTTCTTGGTGATCCGATCGTCCAGTTCTGCATCCTGGTCGTCATCGGCACATTCGTCAGCCGCATCATGCTGCGCCATCAGCGTGCCGGGCGCCTGATTGGCCAGCTCATCTTCTTCGCCTCGCTGACCGTGCTCCTGCTCTATCACGGCATCATCCCCTATGAGCCGAGCCCGCCGGAAAACTCGGTGACGCTGCGCACCTTCACGGGCTTTGCCAAGATCATCTGGTGGATCAACGGCGCCTGGGTGCTGATCGCCTTCGTGCGCCTGTTCCTGATCTTCGAACGCAAACCCCGCGAGGGCCGGCTACTGCAGGATCTGATCGTCGGCATCATTTATCTCGGCGCGATCCTCTCCATCGTCGGCGACGTCTTCAGCGTCCCAATCGGCACGCTGATCGCCACGTCGGGCGTCTTCGCCATCATTCTCGGTCTTGCCCTGCAGAGTACATTGAGCGACGTCTTCTCCGGCATTGCGCTTAATCTCGGCCGGCCCTATTCGGTTGGTGACTGGATCGTCCTCGACAATGATATCCAAGGCCGTGTGGTCGAGACCAACTGGCGCGCGACGCAGTTGCTGAGCGGCACAAACGATCTCGTCGTCATCCCGAACAGCGTTCTTGCCAAGACGCGGCTCACCAACCTCTCCTCGCCCGACGAAAGCCATGGGATTAATGTCACCGTCCGCATCCAGCCGACCACGCAGCCCCGCATCGTTGCGGATCTGATGCAGAACGTCCTGATTAGTTGCAATTCCATCGAGAAGACACCGGAACCGAGTGTGTCAATCAATTCGATCGATGGACAGGCCATCGAACTGCAGCTCTCCTGCCGCGTGCGCGACATATCGCAGGCGACGGTGGCAAAGAACGAGATCTTCGATCTTCTCTACCGCCACTCGAAAGCTGCGGGCTTGAAACTCGCCGGCCCGCCCGGGACGATCACGCTCCCGGCGGAGCACAAGACGGAGCCGTCAGGCGAACAGCAACATGCCCCTAGCACGCCGTGGCGTCTGCTCAGCAACATCCCGCTCTTCTCGTCGCTGACCGAAGACGAGAAGGAGCATCTGGCCTCTCACATGCAGCGTCGCACCTATCGCAAGGATGCGATCATTGCCGAACAGGATGCCAAGCTTCGCGCGCTGACGATCGTCCGCTCTGGTGTCGTCAGCATCACCCGGCGCGAAGGACATCGGCAGATCGAACTGACCAGGCTCGCCCCCGGCGACTACTTTGGCGAGAACGGCCTGCTGATGGGAACAGGTGAGGTCGGCACGGTCCGCGCGCTCACCTTTGTCGTCATCTATGAGATCGGCGAAGACTGTCTTTCGCCGCTCCTGCACGACAGGCCGGCCCTTGCGGAAGAGCTTGGCGCCATCATGGCCAAACGCATCGAGGCTGAGCGCCATCTGTTCGCAAACAGCAATATGTTGGTCAACGGTGCTCCCGCCAGCTCACTGACCTCGCGCATCAAGCATCTCTTTCAACTGCAGCAACACGATTGAAGCAGTTCGCAACAAAGAGTGCATCGATTTCCCATCCGGAATGCGGGAGTAATTCAAAGGCAAAAGCATGCCATGGGAACCAAGGTGGCTTTCACCACCTTTGTGCGACGACGCGAGGGCCTTGGACAATCCATCGTTGACAAAAGTCAACCAGGCCATAATCTGCGCCCAAGCCTTTGAGATCGCCAACAGATTTCCGGAGATCAAAACCATGCTGGCGAACTGCATGAGACGATTGATTATGGCAGGCGTTGCTCTGGGCCTCTCTGCCTATGCAGCTATGGCCGCCCAAACGCTGGATCTTATCGCGCAAAAGAGCGTCATCCGTATCGGCTATATCAATGACGAGGCGCCATTCTCCTTCAAGGACAAGGAAGGCAATCCAACGGGCTATGCCGTTGATCTCTGCGGCAAGATCGCCGATGCCGTCGGCCACAAGGTTCCCGACCTGAAGCGTGATTATGTCGAGACGACCCTGGCGGATGGTTTCAACGCCGTGAAGGACGGCCGGATCGACCTTCTATGCGGTGCTTTGACCATCAATCTTGCCAGACGCCAGAGCGTCGACTTCTCGCAGCCGATCTTCCTCACCGGCGCGAGCGCCCTTCTGCGCAAGGATTCGCCCGACTATCTGATGGTGCTTTTCCTCGACAAGCGTCCGACCCTCGCCTCCAGCAAGCAGGCGCCGGCCAAGAGCACGATCGGCGTGCGCTCCGACACCACCACCGGCGCAACGCTACGCGAAGCCCTTGGCTCCGATGTGCCGAAGACGCGCATTGAGGATTTTGCGACACATCAGGACGGTTTGGCCGCGCTTGAGAGCCGCAAGATTGACGCCTATTTCGCCGATCGCGCCCTGCTCTTCGATCTCGCAGCCCATGCCCGCAATCCGTCGACGCTTGCCATCGGCAATCGCCTCTTTACGCACGAACCCTATGGCATCGTGCTCCGGCAGGATGACTCGGCCTTCCGCCTGCTCGTTGATCAGACACTGACCGATCTCTATCAATCGGACGATTTCACGAAGATGCTGACGACTTACTTCGGCAATGAAGGCCCGATCCTGCGCCGCGAAGTCATGATGCAATCCATCCCACAATAGAGTCACGGGCCTAGGTGGGGAAACATGCCGTCGCCTTTGCGACATGGCGAAGAGGCGCCCATTGCAGTGAAATCGCGGCTTCTCGATCGCAGCGACCCGCCGGTCGTCGTGCAAACATCTTGAATATGTCGTAGACAGGCTCTGGTCGGCGTCGCACACATCATAAAATCCGTCTCCAGTATCAATCAGGGTCGCACGCAATGGCAGTATTTCCTCAAAAGGCGAAGGTCGTAATCATCGGGCTTGGCGGCATCGTCGGTGCATCGATCGCCCATCATCTGATCGAGCGCGGCTGGGACGATATTGTCGGTATCGACAAATCCGGCATCCCGACGGATATCGGCTCGACAGCCCATGCCTCCGACTTCTGTTACACCACCAGCCACGATTTTCTCTCCTGCTGGACGACACTCTACTCGATCGATTTCTACGATAAGCTCGGCCACTATGCCCGCGTCGGGGGCCTGGAAGTCGCCCGCGTCGGCGATGATGACCGCATGGCGGAAATCAAGCGCAAGGTTACCTCGGGCAAGGCCTTCGGCACGCGCGTGAGCCTGGTCGACGCAGCCGAGATCAAGGAAAAATTCCCGCTGATCGAGGAAAGCATGGTGCAGGGCGGCATGTGGGATCCGGATGCCGGCCTCGTCATTCCCCGTTCGCAAACCGTTGCCGGCAAGCTGATCGATGAGGGCGAAAAGAGTGGCAAGCTCCTCTCCTTCGCCAATACGCCCGCCCAATCCCTGATCGTCAAGGACGGCCGCATCTCCGGCGTCGTCACCCACCGCGGTACCATCGAGGCCGAATACGTCATCGTCTGCGCCGGCCTCTGGGGGCGCCTGATCGCCGAAATGGTCGGCGAGGACCTGCCGGTCATGCCGGTCGACCACCCACTGACCTTCTTCGGCCCGTACAACGAGTTTGCCAACACGGGCAAGGAAATCGGCTTCCCGCTGATGCGCGACCAGGGTAACTCCGCCTATATGCGCGACACCGGCGACCCGAAGACCGCCGAAGGTGGCCAGATCGAATGGGGTTATTACGAAGAGAAGAACCCGCGCCTCTGCCACCCCCGCGATCTCCTTGAGAAGCACGAAGCCCGCCTCTCGCCGTCGCAGCGCGATCTCGACATGGAGCAGATCATCGAGCCGCTCGAGCGCGCCATGGAACTGACGCCGATCCTCGGCGAACTCGGCTACAATGAAGGTCATTCCTTCAACGGTCTTCTACAGGTCACCACCGATGGCGGCCCATCGGTCGGCGAAAGCCAGAAGGTCCGCGGTCTCTGGTATTGCGTCGCCATCTGGGTGAAGGATGGCCCCGGCTTCGGCAAACTCGTCGCCGACTGGATGACCGACGGCCGCACGCCGATCGACCACAACCGGATCGATTATTCCCGCTTCTACCCGCATATGCTGGAAGAGAAATTCATCGAAGGCCGCTGCACCGAGGCTGCCCAGAAGATCTACAATCCCGCCGTCCATCCGCGCGAACCCTATGCGACCGGCCGCAATGTCCGCCGCTCGCCCTTCTATGAGCGGGAAAAAGAGCTCGGCGGCTACTTCATGGAACTCGGCGGCTGGGAGCGTGCGCACGGTTACGCCGCAAACGAGCACCTGCTGGAAAAATACGGCCATCGCATCCCGGTGCGTGCAAACGAATGGGACAACCGCCATTTCTGGCGCGTCTCCAACGCCGAGCACCTGGCGCTCAGCGAAGATTGCGGCATCATCAACCTCTCGCATTTCGCCATGTACGACATCGAAGGCCCTGACCATGTCGAGCTGCTGGAATGGCTCTGCGCCGCAAAAATCGGCGGCGATGCCAATATCGGCAAGGGCATCTACACCCACTTCCTCGATGATGAGGGCATGGTGCGGGCCGATTTCACAGTCATCCGCATGGCCGACCGCTGCCGTCTGATCGACGGCGCCGATGCCGGTCCGCGCGATTTCCACTACATGCGCCGTGTTGCAGAGGACAAGGGTTTCGACGTCACCATCACCGACGTCACCGAACGCTATGTGACGATCGGCATTTGGGGGCCGAATGCCCGCATCAACCTGCAGAAAGTGGTCGAAAATCCGGAAAACCTCTCTCACGAGAACTTCCCCTTCGCCGCGATCAAGCAGATCCGCATCGCCGGCAAGACCGTCACGGCATTCCGTATCTCCTATGTCGGCGAACAGGGCTGGGAACTGCACATGGCCTATGGCGACGCGCTGGCCGTCTGGGACGCGCTGCGTTCGACGGGCGCAATCGCCGTCGGCGTCGAAACCTATGCCAATAGCCGCCGCATGGAAAAGAGCCTGCGCCTGCAGAATGCCGACCTGCTGACGGAATATAATCTGCTCGAAGCAGATCTCGCCCGCCCGAAGGTCAAAGAGGCCGATTTCCGCGGCAAGGCCAAGCATCTCGAATATCGCGCCCGCGAGCACCAGCCGGCCATGCTCTGCACGCTCGTCGTGACTGACAATATCGACGCAAACGGCGTGGCCCGCTACCCTGTCGGCATTCTCCCGGTCATGGATCCCGAAACCGGCGAAACGCTGGTCGACGAACTCGGCCGCCGCTCCTTTACCACGTCGATCGCCTATGGCCCCACCATCGGCAAGAACATCGCGCTTGCCTACCTCCCGTGGTCCTATGCGCGGGAAGGCCGCAAACTCAATGTGGAGTATTTCGGCGAGACATACCCGGTCGAAGTCGTCAGCGTGGGCTATAAGCCGCTCTACGATGCAGAGAACCTCAAGCCAAGAAGCTGATCCTCTCAGTCGGATTTAGCCAGGGATCAACATCGCCCGTCTGGAACCCAGACAGGCGATGTTGTCTTGTGGATGCGAGGTACGCTACCCCAGGGGGTAAGATGCGGATCGCTTCGACGGCACGCATTCCTTCAGATGTTGCTGCTTCCGCTCGAATCCCAGCGTGGCCAATGACCTATGGTCACGGCACGAAGAAGCCACTCCACCGGTCCATAGTTGAAACGCCGCAGCCACCAGCGACTGCTGACAAGCTGGGCACCGAAAAGGATGGCCGCAACCATCAATGTCGCGGTGAAAGAGAGTTCGCCGATCAATCCGAAACCATAGCCGTGGAAGATCAAGGCGCAGACAGCGGACTGCATGAGATAGTTCGACAGCGCCATACGTCCGGCGCTCGCCAGATAATCGCGGTAAATACCTATCCAACCGGAGTCCAGCGCCATCAACATGGCAGCAATGATGGCGGCGGTCAGGAACGGTGACGTGAGGACGGAGACGGCTACGCCTGCCGTCTCTAGCGACGTGCCCGGAGCAAACTGCGTGGCGCAAGCATAGGCGACGCCGCCCGGCAGTCCGACCGTCAATCCCCAACAGACCGCGCGGCCGAGATATGGCCGATAGAGATCGCGGTTCTGCAGCAGTTTCTGCTGTCCGAACACGAAGCCGATAAGGAACATGGCCAACGCGCAAGGAGCTTGCAGCAGCAATAGCATCGGCAGGAACGATGCTATGTCCTCCCTGTGCTGCCCCATGATGGCAATGGGTGTCCCGCGATAGGCCGCGAGTGCCATCTGCGCGTGGTCCACTACCAATGCGCTATCGTCCCGGTCCGGCGCGCTCCATTGAAGAAATGCGAAAGCGAACCAAAGTGCTGCGGTCGCCACGACGAAAGCGGCGGCCAGACGAATCTTCAATCCGCGACGAACATCCCTCAAAGCCAGCAGCAGTAGGCCGAGAACGGCATAGGTGGTCAGGATGTCTCCGTGAAACAGAACCAGCGCATGAGCCGCGCCGATCAGGAACAATCCCGCCTGCCGGCGCAGCATGCGCGGCAGGAAGGCGACCTCAGCCTTCTGGGCAGATTGCATCTGAAGGGTGACGCTGTAGCCGAATAGAAAGGAGAAGAGCAGGTAGAATTTGAGCTCGAAGATAGCCGAGATCAGGAAGGCCAGCACCACATCCAGAGACGACCACCCATCGGCCGTATGAATGCCGGTGCCATAATATACCGAGGAAAACGCGAGGATGTTGACCAGCAAGATCCCGAACAGAGCAAAGCCGCGCAACGCATCGATATTGGCAATGCGATCGCGGTCACGCATCGGGGTCTCCCTCCACAATGCCAAGAGCGCTGCGGATGGTGGTCAGCAGCGAGGCGCGCTCTTTGGCAGGATCGAATCCGGCATCGATCGACGCTCTATAGAGAATCCCGTCGATCACGATCATGAGGAACCGAACAGCATGCTCAAGCGGTATGATCAGGCTGACCTGCCCCCGCATGGCTGCACCGCGTAAGATTGCAGTCAGCCCATCCGCGAGCAGACGGTCGCCGGCCGTATTCAGCGCCGCGACGTCGCCGTCTCGTGTAGCCTCGGCGGCAATCTCCAGTATCAACCGCCTCTCGGTTGTGTTTCCGGCCAGGAGCAGGATGACATCGAGACATTCCAAAAGCGCGGTCGACAAATCCTCGCGCTGAAGCAGGTCGCCAATATAGTCGCCCAACTGACGCGTCTGCTCGTGGACAACGGCTAGAATGATCGCCTTCTTGCTCGGAAAATAATGGAACAGCTTGCCGGAACTCACGCCGGCCTCGCTGCAAATCGCCTCTGTGCTGGTCTTATGAAACCCGGTACGGGCAAAGCACGTCTTGGCAGCCT
Organism: Rhizobium sp. BR 314; assembly: GCF_047445805.1. Classification (NCBI taxonomy): domain Bacteria; kingdom Pseudomonadati; phylum Pseudomonadota; class Alphaproteobacteria; order Hyphomicrobiales; family Rhizobiaceae; genus Rhizobium; species Rhizobium sp. BR 314. The sequence continues at coordinate 103,199 of NZ_JARWLA010000026.1, forward strand.
CCAGAATGGCCTCCAGTTGCAGGGCATGCTTGTCAGGATCGAGAGTCCGCATGGATACCTTCTTTAATAAAGCGCGTACTCTGTTTATTATTAGACAGCAACCTCTCCGTCAAGCACCTCCCCCTCACCGGTGGTCAACACTCGCTGCATTGCATAAGCAGTCTGTATTTCGGATCGAGCGACAGCCGACTGTGGCGAATGCTTGTAGCGAACCAGCCCTTGCTCTCAAGCAAGCTTGCTCCCGCGATGTTGTCCAGGGGACGCGGCGTACCGTCGCGTTCTCGACTCCAACTGGCGTTTTCCGGGTCTTTGGGATTGCTGAGTATTGAACCTGCGGCCTTGCGGTCATGGTCGGTAGGACGGGGAGCTACCATCACCAGCTCATCTGGCGTCTTTGGATATCTATTTTGAGGGAGATTTTTGGTTGCGGGGCGTACTGCTACCGCAGGCATAGCTTCGTCAGGAAGTCGACTTTCCTCCGCGCTCCTGACGAAGTCGAGAATGCCTAGCAGCTCGCCGCGTAAAGTAGCGTACACCTCGCCCCGCTTCTGGCCGGGCGTGAGCACGATGTCGCCGATTGCGCCATGATGTTCGTTCCGGCCGGCGTAAAGGTTCATCTGGCGTTGGGCTACACCGACATGCGGATGGGTCTCGAGGGGCTCGCTATGCTGGTGCAGCAGGTGCTGAAACAGGGGCCGTTCTCGGGCCATCTGTTCGCCTTCCGAGGCAGACGAGCGTCGATCATGAAGATCCTGTTTTGAGATAGAAACGGCTCTACCTGTTCACCAAGCGGATCAACCGAGGGGATTTGGCAACGTGCTTTACTGCCAATGCTTACAAGGGCTTAGTCCGCTTCGCTAGCCGAACACCAACGCCGCCGCCATTCTCTGGGATGAATTCCACGCCGGCAGCTTCAAACACGGCACGGATTGCTGCTATCGTCGAATCCTTCAATTGCTCCCCGCGCTCCAAACGAGCAACAGTATCCGGCGAGATATTGGCATTTTCAGCCAAATCACGGGTTCCCCAACCGAGCGCTACTCGCGCCATTTTGCATTGAATAGCATTCATTTCGTAACAGTGATACGATTTCTCTTGACCAGGCACTTCAACTACAATATCGTACCAATGATACGATTTATTCGAACTAACTCGCTTGGCAACTGAAAGCGTTGCGGCGCGTTCAGTTGTGTAACCACAACCTAAGCTTCTGGAAGCTCGGATCATGGCTGATACCGACAATACACGATTCTGTCCATCCGTCACACGCAGGACGCTGATGACCGGCACCTTAGCGGCGACCGCTGCATGGCCGTTCCGCAGCGATACGGCGGAGGCCGGAACGGCAGGACCGGAGATGGAACTGCCCTCCCTCGATCCCGCTTTGGCGCTGTGGCTCGAATGGAAGGCGGCATGCCTGGAGGTTGAAGCACTTGCCCGCAAGGAGCAGAAGCTGGAGTTCAAACTGGCTCAGGATATTGGATATCCCTGCGCATTTGTTGAAATCCCAAACGACATGGAACGTCTCTCTGTCTTCTCGTTGGAGCAGATTCGCGAACTCCTCGGCAATGATCCCCCTACGGCACATATCCTTATCGCGGCCGAATCGGAGCTTGCGGCTCATCGCGCCCGCTGGAATGCGGCCGATGAAGAGATTGGCTGGTCCGCTGTCAAAGGACATAAGGCAAAGGCTGTCGAGCGTGAGGAGGCATTGGCCGATGCGATGATCGGCACGCCCGCCATGACGATCGCTGGTATCGCGGCCAAACTTGATGTCGTTCTGCGGGAAGGCGAAACCTGGGAAGACAGTTCGGATTTTCCCTGGCCGCAGATCCGCTCGGCGCTCCATGACATGGTCCGTATCGAACGTGTCGTACATCCAGATTCGCTGATGCCGGGCGGTGACCATGAGGGCCCCTACCCTCGCCAGCACGGCAGCTACTATTCCATGCGGATCGCGAAACCTGTTCACGCAGCCACGGGAGCATGAGAAATATGGAGACCAGGGAGAATGCTCACGCAACGAGACCTGATAAACGAACGGCGGCAATTGCCCGATGCGGTAGGCTAGCCCTGCCGGGCGACTTTCGTCAGGCCGATACTACGATCCTGGAGGATATTACGCCGCAGGCGATGACAGAACTCATCATTGATCTGTTCGGTCCGGCCGCCGTCACCGCCGCCGCATGGTGTGCCTTCTCTGCCTATTGCGAAGCCGAAGATGCCGAATATCGGTTCTGGTTTTCCGTGTTTAGCCAACTGGGAGGCGCGGTTCCAGCAAACGCCGAGAAAGATCTCTGATCTCTCGCGGGCGCAGATTGGTTTGCACTGCCAATTCCCAGGCGGTGAGGTTTTGAGCTATTGCCGGGATCATGACCGTAGTGCAGCGGTCTGTATACGGCCTGCCGTGGCGCGCCCTTCGGCGTCGTTCAAATGATTACATTGATTGATTTATGGGAGAATTGGTTGCGGGGGCAGGATTTGAACCTGCGGCCTTCAGGTTATGAGCCTGACGAGCTACCGGGCTGCTCCACCCCGCGTTACCAGCGTAAGTCCGCTTGGGGCTTATCGCGTCACCTTAGAAGCGACAAAGGCCGCGAGAGCGGCCTATTGTAGCACGGCCTTGCCGTTTGAGCATAAACCTTTTGGGTTTATCGCGGATGTGATGAGAAGATGTTTTTGCATTGAAGTTGCG
>NZ_JARWLA010000027.1:0-89420 GCF_047445805.1 Rhizobium sp. BR 314
TTCGTTCGTCTCCGGCGTATAGCCGATCCGGTCTATGAAATAGGCCGAACCATAGAACTTCGAGACATCAAGGAAGGCTGCCCGTGTTTCGAACAGGAAGACCTGACCCGGAACCGTCCCGCCAACGCCGCCGGATTGCGGTTTTGCAAGCGAGGCGAGTTGAGCGCCATTCGTCTGAAGAATCTGGGTGAGATTGCCGCTAGTACCGATCGCGGCGGTAAGCTTGCCCATGAGGCTGTTCGGACTAACCGAAGCGCTGCCTGCCTTCAGGGTGTTGCCACTGATCGTGGGACCTGCCGCCACAGTTGGGCCGTTGCCGCTAACATTGGCATTGCCCGCCGCCGCTAGGCTGCTGGCATTGACCGCGGGACCGGTCGCGGCGGTTACGCCATTAACACTTGCCGAGGCGCCATTATTTGCCGCCAAACTTCCGTTGCTGATCGAAGCACCGCGGGCAGCCATCAGTGTGTTGCCGCCAATCGCAGGTCCCGAACCGATCGTGGGACCGTTCCCTGCAAGCGATGGGCCGCTGTTTGCGTTGGCACCACCATTGACTGCTACGTTTGAAAGCGCCGCGCTGACGCTGAACAGCGCACCGCCTGCCGTCATGCTGTTCAGCGCACCGAGCGGGCTGTTTGAAGTCGCAGGGGCGTCGATCACAACGCCACCGTTGATCGAACCGTTGGACGCGACATTGTTGACGGCACCGCCACCATTGATGGCAAGGCCTCCGCGTGCCTGGATAACGCCCGAGATCGCACCGACCACCTGCACGCCGACCGTGGAGCCGGGGTTCAGATCCCGGGAGGGATCGCGCGTGCCGTTGGGATTGGGCGATGTCGCGCCGCTGCCGGTTCCGCCAACCGGCTGGCAACCGGCACCGCCGCCGCCGGCGCCGTGATAGACGCAGTCGCCACTCGTGCCCGGCGTGATGACGTCCGGATAATATTGACACGGCGTCGAGCTGTTGCAGTTCGTTTGAGTGACACGGTTCAGCGTCGCGCCGTCATTGGTAAGTGTGCCCGCGACGGTCAGCAGCATGTTGCCGTCTGATTTGATCGAGCTGTAGGAATTCCACAGGTTCGTCGCATTGATGGTCAGATCCCGGCCCGCGCGAACCTGTGCGGAGGCACCGGCGCCGCTGATCAACTGATCCTGGTAAATGAGTTGGCTGACTAGGTGTTCGATGGTCTGGACAGTTTGGTACGTTGGTCCGTCATGATCACCAGAGCCATTGCATCGCGAAACGCATCGGGATGTCTCGGTTATCACATCATAGGCGCTGAGGATGGCGTTGGAAATCAGCACGTTGCGCTGGATTGCCGGCGCCGAGGTCGTGACGTTGCTCAGGCCGTTGGTCAGGATCGACATGGTGCCGCCGGACTGAATGAGACCGGCGGAGTTGACCACGGCGCCGTTACGCCGACCGCCGCCAGGCCCGGCTATGGCAAGGCCGTTGCCAGCAAGGAGCGCGCCCTGATTGTTGGTCAGCGTGCCGCCAACGAAGAGGTTGGCATTGTTGCCGGCAAAGACGAGGCCGCCAGGGCTATTGTAGAAATCGCCTGCAATGTTGAAGTTAAGATTATTGCCGGCCGCCAGCTGCCCGGCATTGCCGAGCGACGGCAAGTTCAGGGTCAGGTCGTGTGCGGCAAGCAGCGCGGTATTGGCGTTTGTCGTCAAACCTGCGGCCGAGACGGTGATGTCACCGGAACCACCGGCATTGGTTACGGTACTGACCTGTGCGTTCGAAAGATCGGCATTGCCGGTCAGATTGAGGCTCAGACCGCCGAAGACAAGATTGCTGCCCGAGAGATTGGCGGAGGAGGCATTGACGATCAGCGTACCGCCGCCCGCCATTCGACTGCCTCTGCTGCCGGATAGATCGAGCACACCGGTGTTCAGCGTCAAGTTCCCGCCGACGCGGGTGGTGCTGGTATAGGAAATGGCGCCCGGGCTTGAGAGCGCGGCATTCCCGAGACTTTGCAGGCTGTTGTAGCTGATATTCTGCGTGGCCGTAGCAGCGAGATTGCCGCCCGAGAGCAATGAGTTGGCGCTGACGCCGCCGTTGGAGGCGGCAAGCGTCATCGTACCGGCGTGGCGCAGCATCAGGCTGCCATTGGATGACGCATTGGTGGCGGCAAAGTCAACGCCTGAGACCAGCGTATCGATCGAAATCGACCGGGCGTTAAGATTGATATTGCCGGTACCCAGCGATTGGCCAAGGAGCGTAATGGCGTTGCCCGCGCTCAGCGCCAGGTCGCCATGGGCAACCGCATTGGCGCTGACATTGTTCGCTGCGTTGGCGGTGACGGTCCCTACAGCAAGCAGGCTATTGAAAGAGATGTCGCCGGCCGTGGCTGTGAGTGTCAAATCGCCCGTCGGCCCAAGGATGACATTCCCGGCGCCTGATTGGCCGGTCGCGGCAAAATCGACGCCGGCGACAATGACGTTGCCGCTGATGCCCGATCCGGTGATCGAGACATTGCTGGCGCCCAGAAGCTGGCCGTTGATCGCAACCGCACCGGGATTTGCCGACGAGCCGATCGAGACGGCGCCATGGCTTGTAATGTCGCCGCCGGTAAAGGCGCTCGCCGCCACATTAAGGCTGCCTGCGACGATCAGCGTGCTGGCCGAAGCACTGCCGGCATTGATGGTCAGGTCGCCGCTTGGTCCGAGAACGATGGCGCCGTTTGATGATCGCGCAGTGGCAGCGAAATCGACGCCGGTAACGGCCTGATTGATCTGGATCGTCGGACCGGAAAGAAAGACGTTGCCCGCACCGAGGAGCTGGCTGGTCACATTGACGCTGTTGCTACCGGCAAGGGTGATATCGCCATGTCCAGTCACAGCGTTGGCTGCGATGGTGGCGGCCTGCGCGTCGATATTGCCTGCCGACAGTATAGTCTGCGCGGTGATACCCGCGGAGGCAGTCAGATTCGTATCGCCGGACGATCCGAGCACAATCCCGCCGCCCGTGGCATTGGTGGCGGCGAAATCGATGCCGGAGATCAGCGTGGGCGCGTTGATGTGGCCGCCGCTGACCGTGAGATTGCCGGCGGCAATGATCTGATTGCCGACATCGACATTGCCGGAAATGCCTGCGTTGCCATGAGCGGTGATGCTGTCGGCAACGAGATCAGCCGCAGTCGCCGTGAAGTCGCCGGCGGACAAGATCGTCTGGGAGGCAATATTGCCCGTCGCCGTGAGGTTCATGGCGCCGGATTGCGCCAGCACGATATTGCCGCCGGCGATGTTGGTTGCGGCAAAGTCGATGCCCGAGATCAGCGTAGGTGCGCTGATGCTGCCGCCGCTGATGATGAGGTCGCCGGCAGCAAGAATCTGGCTGGCGACATCGACGTTGCCGACAACACCGACTTTGCCATGGCTGGTGATGCTGTTTGCCTGCAGATTGGCAGCATTGGCCGTGAAATCGCCTGCCGAGAGGATCGTGCCGGCTATGGCGTTGCCGGAGATGGTGAGATCCGTCGTGCTGGACGGGGCGAGGACAATGTTACCGCCTGCCCTGCTGGTCGCCGCGAAATCGACACCGGAGATCAGGAGACCGACGTTGAGGCTGTTGGCGTTGATCGTGAGATTGCTGGCCGATAGCACTTGGCTGCTGACGCCAAGGCGGCCACTCGCCTTCAAATCGGTCTCGCCATGGCTGATAATACTGCTTGCCGTCAGATCCATTGCCTGAGCGGCAAGATCGCCGGCCGCCAGAAGTGTGCCGACGGTGAGATTACCGGTCGAGGTGAGCGAGATATCGCCGCTCGCAGTCTGGACGATGTTGCCGTTAGCGGCACCTGTTCCGGCGAAGTCGACGCCGGAGACGATCGCCCCTGCCATGATGCTCGCGCCGGAAGCGCTGATATTTCCACCACCAAGCACCTGGCCATTGATTGTGGTCGCTCCAGCGAGCGCAATATCCTTGTGGCCGGTGATGGTATCGGCAGTTACAGTGGCGGCATTGACGTTGATGGCACCGGCGGCCTGCAATGTCGATGCAGAAAGCCCGCCGCGGAGCTGAGCCGTCAGGTCGCCAATCCTGCCAAGAACGATATTGCCACCAGCGGCATTGGTGGCGCTAAAGTCTGTACCGGCAACGACCGTCTGTGCCGACAGGCTCTGACCGCTGATCAGTACATTGCCAGCGCCGAGAATCTGGCCGGTGACCGTGGTTGCACCGTTAAGCGTCACATCGCCATGCGCGGTGACGGCATCCATGTTCACGGCCGCACCATCGGCCGAAAGAGCACCGGCTGACAGCAGCGTGCCAGTGTCGATATTGCCGGCGGAGGCAAGTGTCAGATCGCCGCTGCTGGCGAGGACGATATTACCGTTAGCGGCGGCAGTTGTGGCAAAATCCACGCCGGAAACGATCGCGCCTGCCTTGATGGCGGAGCCGGAGATGGCAACATTGCCTCCGCCGAGGATCTGGTGGTGAACGGTCGTGGCGCCGGACAGCGTGACGTCTTTATGACCAGTGATGGCGTCGGCGGTAATGGTCGCACCGCCGGCGTCGACGGCGCCGGCAGCCTGCACGGTCGAAGCCGCCACATCGCCGCTGACCGATACGGTGAGTTTGCCGGCATTACCAAGCACGATATTGCCGCCTGCAGCATTGGTCGCGTCAAAATCGATACCGGCAATGACGGCATGAGCCGCCAGGCTCTGGCCGCTGATCAGCACGTCGCCAGCACCCAGAATTTGGCCGCCTACTGTGGTGGCGCCATCGAGCGTCACGTTTCCGTGCGCCGTAATACTGTCGGCGGTCACGGTCGAGCCGCTGGCCGATAGTGCTGCCGCCGACAATAGTGTGCCGGTGTTAATCGCCCCAGTAGAGGCGAGCGTAAGATCGCCACTGGCCGTCTGAATGATGTTTCCGCCGCGGGCGGAGGTGGCAGCGAAGTCGACACCCGAGACTACGGTGCCGGCCTTGATGCTCGAGCCAGAGATCGAGACGTTACCGCCGCCGAGCAACTGGTTGGTGATATCAACGCGACCGCTTACGGTCGTCGTGGCGACGCCGCCGGCTGCCGCGCCGGAAACGGTAATATCCTTGTGACCGGTGATCGAGGCTGCTGCGACGGACGCGCCACTGACGTCGATGACACCGGCAGCCTGTATAGTCGGCGCCGCAACAGCACCATTCACCGACACGGTCAAATTGCCAACCTGGCCAAGGACGATATTGCCGCCGGCGGCATTGGTCGCATCGAAGTCGATACCGGCAACGACGGTCTGCGCCGCCAGGCTCTGGCCTGAGATCAGTACATTGCCGGCGCCAAGAATCTGACTGGCAACGCTGGTCGCACCATTGAGAGTCACATCACCATGTGCAGTGATGGCACCGGCTGTGATGGTCGCTCCGCCTGCACTGAGATTGCCTGCTGAGAGCAAGGTACCGGCGTTGACAGCGCCGCTCGAGGCTAGCGTCAGGTCACCGCTGCTGGCGAGCACGATATTGCCGTTGCCGGCGGCAGTCCTGGCGAAATCCACGCCGGAGATAATCGCGCCGGCCTTGATGGTTGCGCCGGAGATGCCGACGTTGCCGCCGCCGAGCACCTGATTGCTGATATCAACGCGACCGCTTGCGGTCGTCGTGGCGACGCCCCCGGCTGCTGTACCGGCAAGGGTGATATCCTTGTGACCGGTGATCGAATCTGCCGTAACGGATGTACCGCTGACATCGAGCACGCCGGCTGCCTGTATGGTTGGCGCCGCCACAGCGCCATTGACAGACACCGTCAGGTCGCCGGTTTGACCAAGGACGATGTTGCCGCCGGAGCCATTGGTGGCATTGAAGTCCAGACCCGCAACAACAGTCTGTGCCGACAAGCTCTGGCCACTGATCAGGACAGTGCCGGCGCCAAGGATTTGACCACTGACGTTGATCGCACCACCGAGCGTCATGTTGCGGTGTGCCGTGATCTTGTCGGCCGTGATCGTTGCGCCGGAAGCGCTCAGATTGCTGGCCGCTAATAGTGTGCCGGCGCTGATGGTGCCTGGCGATGTCAGGGAGATGTCACCGCTTGCCGTCTGCACGATATGTCCATTGGCCGCAGCCGTGGCAGCGAAGTCGACGCCGGAGATAATCGCGCCGGCCCTGACGCTCGAGCCTGAGATGCCAACGTTACCGCCGCCAAGCACCTGATTGCTAACCGTCACGCCTCCGGCTGCTGTACCGGCAAGGGTGATATCCTTGCGGCCGATGATCGAATCTGCCGCGACGGATGCGCCGCTGACATCGAGCACGCCGGCTGCTTGTATAGTTGGCGCAGCCACTGCGGCGTTGACTGATATAGTCAGATCGCCGGTTTGACTAAGGACAATGTTGCCGCCGGTAGCATCGGTGGCATTGAAGTCGAGGCCGGCGACGACGGTCTGTGCCGACAGGCTCTGCCCACTAATGAAGACATTGTCGGACCCAAGAATCTGGCCGCTGACGTTGATCGCGCCACCGAGGGTCATGTCACCATGGGCGGTCACAGTGTTCGCAGTGAGATTCGAAGCGGTCGCATTGAGACCGCCAGCCGACAGCAGCGAGCCGACGTTGAGTGCGCTCGAGGCCGAAAGCGTCAGATCGCCACTGCTGGCGAGCACGATATTGCTATTGGCGGCAGCAGTCCTGGCGAAGTCGACCCCAGAAGCGACGCTACCGACCTTGATACTTGGGCCGGAAATGCTGACATTGCTGCCGCCGAGAACCTGATTGGTGACGGTGGTCGCGCCGGAAAGTGCTATATTCTTGTGACCGGTAACAGCATTGGCGGCGATCGTCGTGCCGCCGGCTGTGAGATTGCCGGCGGCCTCTATGGTCGCAGCTGAGACATCGCCGCTGGCAGCGACCGTGAGGTCGCCGGCCTGACCCAAAGCGATCTTTCCACCGGCAGCATCAGTTGCACCAAAGTTGATGCCGGCGACCAAGGTTTGCGCAGCAAAACTCGGGCCGGTAATCGACACATTGTCGGCACCGAGGATCTGGCCACTGACGCTGATGACGCCGCCAAGCGTCATGTCGTGATGGGCAGAGATATTGCCGGCGGTGATCGTTGCACTGCTGGCACTAAGATCGCCTGCAGACAACAGCATTCCGGTGCTGATCGCGCCTGCGGCCGTCAATGTCAGATTACCAGTTCCCGCTATCGTTGGGCCGAGGATGATGCGGCCGCCCGCCGCATCGGTAGCGGCGACATCGATGCCCGAGACAATAGCATCGGCCGAAATGCTCGAGCCGGTAATACCGACATTGCCGCCGCTGAGGACCTGGCCCGTGATATCAACGCGACCGCTTGCGGTCGTCGTGGTCACGCTGCCGCTTCCGGCCATCGCACCGGCGGCGCCCGAAAGCGTGATGTTCCTATGGCCGGTGATCGTATCGGCGGTGATTGTCTGGCCGGTGGCGTTGATCACACCGGATGCAAACACCGTCCCTGCCTGGATGGCGCCCGCGCTGTCGTTGATCGTCAGATCGCCGCTGCTTGTCAGCACGATATTGCCACCGGCGGCCTTGGTGGCGGCAAAGTCGACGCCCGAGGCAACCAGACCGACACTGACACCGTTAGCGTTGCCATTGATTTTTGTATTGCCAGCACTGAGCAATTGATTGGCGACGTTGACACCGCCGGCAATGCCGACAGCGCCGTGGCTGGTGATGTTATTGGCCTGCAATAGGCTGGCCTGCGCTGTCAGATCGCCTGCTGACAACAGCTTATCGGCAACGATATTGCCCGCCGTGGCGCTCAGCCCAAGCGTGCCTGACGGACCAAGAACGATGCTGCCACCGTTCGCATTGGTCGCCACAAAGTCGACGCCGGCGGCAACAGCGCCCGCCTGAAGGGCAGAACCAGAGATCAGGACGTTGCCAGCAGAGAGAATCTGGCCGCTGACGCCAACTTGGCCACCTGCAGCATTGACCGCCAGCGCGCCATGAGAGGTCATGCTGCTTGCCGCAAGGGATGCTGCCGTGATTGTCAGACCGTTGGTCGATTGGATATTGCCGGCCGTGACATTGCCTGTCGCCGTCGCATTGAGGCTTCCAGCCGACTGGAGATCGCCGGTCGCGATAGTGCCGCCGGTCGCTGTTAGGCCGAGATCACCGCCGGCGGCGCCGAGCACCACATTGCCACCCGGATCAGCGCTGGTGGCAGCAATATTGATGCCGGAGATGAGCTTGCCGGCCGAGATCGAACGGCCCGTCGCGTTGACGTTGCCCTGCCCCTGCACATTGCCGGCAACGGCAATCCCAAGCGCGGCATTCAAGGCGATATTCTGGCTACTCTGCAGGAAGGCTGCTGTGATCGCGCCACTCGTCGCGGTCAGATTGAGGTCGCCGGTGCCATTGGCCGTGCCGGCAATAGCGATGTCGCCAGTGGTGGCGACAAGTGTTGCCGCACCATTGCCAGCCGTCACGCTTCCGACCGCAATCCCGCCGTCCGAGCTCATCCGAACAGTTGTACGACCGTTAACATCGCCCGACACACTCAGGAGACCGGCTCCACTCGCCAGAACGATGTCGTTGTCGGCTGCGACCGTCTGTAGGGTGACGCCCTGATCGGCCCGGACAACGAGCTTCTGTTGGGAGCTGACTTTGGCTGCCGTGACCTTCTGTTTCGAAGTAATGGTGGCCCCATCGCGCCCCGAGGCGTTGCCGATCGAGATTTTGCCATCGGCCGATAGCGACAGCTCACCGGCATTGGCGGCCATGTCACCGCTCATTTTAACACCGGCGCCTTTTTCCGTGACGACCACCTTGATGCGGTCAGCCTGCATGGCGCCGAGCGCGGTGCCGTCGATCGCATATTCCGGCGTACCGGAGGTTGCGGTCAGCGCGGTAGACTCTCCTGTCGCATAATCAAACTTGCTGGCGCCGCCCGTCAGCCGGATGTTCTTGCCATAGACAGGCGCATTGACATGTATGTTGCGGGCAACGACGTCAAACAGATCGACCGTGCCGGGAGCAGCCGCGAAGTTCCCCCCTGCCCCTTCGAAGGTAACGTCACCACCATTGACGGTGAAACCGGTCAGACTTCCGTCTGCGCCGATAGTGGGTACGCCGGTGGTCAACGTAACATGCGGCGTGTTGATGAAGCCGCAGCCATTGCACGTCAATCCATTAGTGTTCGCTACGATTACATCAGCTCGGCCGCCATAAACTTCCGTCGGGCCGTTCAGCGCCGAGCGATTGCCCGAGGTAACCTCGTTGAGAATGACGGAAGCCGGGCCGGAATTCTTCAGGTTGGGGTTGCCGGGAGTTACACCACCCAGGTTCGAGTTGCCTTGCTCGTCCTTGAAGTTGTTGAGGATGAGGCCCTTCGTGCCGACGTTAAAATTGTCGTACTTGTTGTGCGAGAGACCCGCGCCGTTCGGGGTCACGATATCAATGAGCGGCACACCATTGGGTGCAGCTCCAACACCTGGTTGATTGGCAACGGGTGCCGATCCGGCTGCAGAAACGGCTTGCGCATTGGCCAGCATCGGCTGAAGGACAAGCAACGCACTTAGTACCGTCGCAAGCGATTGCCGGGTAAGTCTACCCAGTTGATCGATCCCTTTCGACAATCCGCTTCTTGCGTTGCTCATCTTCTCGTCCACTTCATGGCCTTGTGATCTTGCCGCTATCGGTTGTCTTCTGCGACAGCAGGATTTCCTACTTCTGCGTGAGCCACGTCTTCACGCTGGCAACGAACTTGTCAGAGAGTTCATGCGCGAGAGCGTCCTTCTTCTTGGAAACCTGCGCAGCGTTAATTGCCATGGCAACAAAGACGCCGATGTTTCCTTCACCACGCATGCCCTGCTCCGAAACATAGATCGACGTCTCAGCTATGAGCCGTCCGCTCCTTGCATCCTGAAGACGGACTGATCCTGACATGCTGCTGTGGTTGTCCAGGATGATACGACCGGCGTTGCTGGCGAGATCGACCATGCCCAGTGTCACGATAAGCTTTGCGGGTGTCTTCCCACCCGGAAGACCTTTGAGCTCACGATTGAGCGAAGCCTCGAGCGTCTGCACCACTTTCGGCAGTTGCGGGTCGGGCTTCTTCTTGTCAAAGAATCCCCCCATGTTGACGTCTGGAGCCGTCTCGAGCTGAATCTGCGTGATGGACGAACTCCGCAATGCCGTCACCAGCCGTGGATCCGCGGTCTGGCAGGCGCTGACGATCACCGCCATTGCGAAGGCCGCAATTAGCTTGACGCCATGCACAAGCGACCTTGATGCGTTCTTGAATGCAATTGTTGATACCTGACTCACCATCTTTTTCACCACCTAACTGACGCACTGACAAACAAAAGCCCGGTATCTCTCCGGCGGATCGCGCCGCCGAAGACATCCGAATACCCCATATCGAAATTCACATTGCCGCCGGCGAGCTTGGCTCCGACCGTCCAGCCAAACATGTCGCCGCCATCGATGTGGTAGCGCCGCTGCGATGCGATCCGCCCATAGTCGAGCCCGAGATAGGGACGGAATTCACCCAGCGCCTTTGCAAGCGCCGCGTTGTCTCCAAAGGGCTGCGTGCGCCAGACAAGATCGTTACGAATGAAAAAGCCGTTATTGCCAAAGACCACGGACTCGCGCGTGCCGCGCACGGAAGAATAGCCGCCGATCGATATTTGCTCGGCTCCGAACAGGTTGTCCGGAGAATATTGGCCCGTCACGATGGAGTTCAGTTCGAAACGCTGATCCGCAAGTTCAAACGGGCGCGTCATCGTGATCGTGCCTGACAATTTTGAGAAACGTGGGTCTGCATCCCCTGCCCCGGGAGCATCCGGCGCAACAGCGTCAAAGATGTTCAATCCCTGCCTGTAGGAAAGATCGAAAACCCACAGGCCGCCCAGCATGCGGCGCGAATGGGATAGTCCGAGATCGCCCACCGTATATTTGCGACTACCAACCTCGATCCTGCTGCCAAGCAGGAAGTTGTTGCTTTCCTTGTAGGTCAGACCGCTGTTGAACGTGGTGATCGAGTCTTTGTCGCGGAAGATCACTCGATTGGCGCCAAGTCCTGCCTGCCTGGAATTGCCTGAGGTGTTCAGAGCCCCTAAATTGCCTGGTATCGAGCTATTGTATTCATACCAGGAGCCATTTGCCGAAAACGTCCAGTAGCCGTAGGGAATGCCGACATTACCGGAATAACTGTTGCTCTTTCCGACGCCGTCGTTGCGCCGAGGATAATCCGGACCTGTGTGCTCGTAGGCAAAGTTCCATTGGTCGTTCAGGTCGAAGAGGCTGTCATAACCGACCGAAGCCGAGGTCTTCGAATAGCCTGTCTGCCATTGCCCGAGATTGCTGTTACTGAAGGAGATATGCCAGGGGTGGGTCGGCTTGTTTTCGATATTGAGGATGGATGTGCCATCCTTCTTTCCCGGCAGCATGGCGGTCTTGGCGTTGTTGGAGCTCATGCGGTTGATCTGGTCGAGCCCCTGCTCGATATCGCGGAGATTGGTAACTTCACCGCGCATGCCAGGAAATGCGGTGGCAATTGCGCCGGAAGCGGAAGCGGACTTGCCGTTGATATAGATATCGGCAAGCGTGCCCTCGACGGCGATCAGTCGTAACACCTTGGTTTTGGCTATATCTTGCGCGGGCACGTAGACGCGAGAGCCCACGAGGCCCCTGTCGAGGTAGAGATGGGTGAGATCGCGTAAAAGCACGTTGATGTCCCCGACGCCGATGCAGCGTTTGGCGTAAGCTGCGGTGGCCTTGCCGATGGCGGTAGGCGAAATTTGCGTCGCCCCCTCCACGAGGATTCTGGCGACCTCGAAGCAGGGGCCGCCTTTTGTGGCAGCCGGCACTTGCTTCTCATTCGTGGGTTCCGCCACGGGTTTCGGCGTCGCATCACGCAGCGCGTCAAGTCGCTGCTGTTCGGCTTGCTGCGCCCGGCGTCGCGCAAAATCGTCGCTCGGCGATTGCGCAGCAGCCTGAGCCGCAACCAGAACTGCCGGCAGCAATACCGCAACAATGCGCGCGGCGGAACGCGACTTCGAAAAGCCGCGGTCGATCCGTGAACGGATCGTCCCCAAAGCCAGGGTCATGGATTGTTCCTACCGCCGGTTACTTCGAGGCAGGCTTTTGCAGGGCATTGAGGGCAGCAGACAGGCCTTTGAGCGAGAATTTTATGTTGACCTTCTGGCCATTCATCATCTGCACGTGGCCGATCCCATCTGTGGCCTTGGCAAGGGCCGCAACCATCTTTGCATCCAGCTTCTGCTGCGCCCAGCAGCCCGCCTGATTGCAGTTGCGGTAGGCAAGTTGAACGACGGACTTGTCGCTGGCATCAATACCTATGCCTGCGGGCAGATACATGTTGAGCGGCACAAGCGTCGTCAGGATTAGCTCGTTTGTCGGCTGTTTGCCGCCTTTTGGGCTAGTGCTCGGTGGTGTCGATGGCGCCTTGGCGACGGCAAGCGTCAGAATGTTGACGTCCTGATCACCCTGCTTGACGGTCGCGATCTGCGCGACCTCACAACTTGTAGCTGCCGAGCCATCGGCGGCCTTGCCGTCTATGCAACGGTAATACCAGTCATCGAATTTCTGAACGCGCGCCTGAGACGCCGGTTGCTGTTCGCCTGCCTGGGGCGCCGCGGCCTCCGCAGCAGCGCCGCCGCTCGAAGTCGTGTTGGTGGCCGGTGCCTGCTGCTGCTCCTGCGCCATTGCCGGGAAAGCAGGGAGCGCCGAGGAAAGAAGAACTGCCGATGTCAGGATCTTGAAGGAAAGGGTCTTATTGGCGGGGGACATACAAAATACCCAAAGTCAAAGCCAGTCGTTTGAGCAAGGCGTACCTTGCGCAAGCGGCATGTCGGTCAAAAATTCATGAAGATTCACCTGAAGGCGGTGTAGCCGATCATGGGCCTGCTGCGATCAATACCAGTTCTCTAGAAAAGTACAGCGAAAAGTAGCGTCAGCGCGCCACGCCACACGCTCGTTTTCAGATATTCGTGTAAACTTTGCAACACACGCGTTCAACAATTGAGTAAAATTGTCGACGGAGATGGTCGATCCCTATCTCCTCGGTGGCGCAAGTTGCAATTGCCGCGCGGACTCGGATATTTGATCTCGACGGTGGCGTTGAAGCGGCGCTCCTGCGATCGAGGCGTCTAAGTGCTCGGGGGGCGTGGATACAACGGCCCTATTGTTGCTCTTGCGGAATCGAACCACCCACACATCTTCTCGGCGATCTTGACGCTCGAAATCATTGGAAAATCGAGTGACCTTGCATATCAGCTCAATTTTTGATTGAGTGCGGCCACGCAATCGCGTTAGGTTCCCGCTAAACAGTGATTGAATGGAACAATCGGGCTGTCTATCACCACGGTGTTGATTGCCACTGAGAACTGACCCGGCGTGGCCTGATATTTCCATTGAGAATTGGCTCTGACTCACATTTGCTGCTGTTGCGGACGACGCTTTTGCTGATTCATCGGAGGATCAGCTTATGCAACAACGATTTCAGCGCGCGAGCCTCGCGCCGCCGGGCTTTGCAGTCGATGAAGTGAAGGTTGTCGCGGAGTGCGTTCAAGTTCGTCTGCGACCACGTTATCCCTCAGGAACTTGCCCGGACTGCGGACGACAGAGCCGACGAGTTCAAAGCCGATATCTGCGCCGGCCCGCTGACCTGCCCCTCAGCGGTCGGCGAGTAGAGTTGGCAATCGTGGCGCGTCGGTTCTGGTGCGATGCCGTTCTGTGCGGTCGGCGCATCTTCTGCGAACAGTTCGATAATGGCGTGTTGGCACGTTACGGTCGGCGCACCCAGCGGTTGGAGACCATCGTCCACCACCTTGGTTTAGCGCTCGGCGGCAGACCGGCGGCAGCCTTTGCCAATCGTCTGATGGTGCCAGTGAGCAACGACACACTATTGCGGGTGGTTCGCCGCCGTATTGCCGATCAGAACGATGAACTTACCGTCATAGGCATTGATGATTTTGCCTTCAGGCGGGGCCAAACCTATGGGACGATCGTTTGCGATCTGGAGCGGCGGAAGCCTGTCACCCTGTTGCCGGATCGTGCGCTGGATACGTCTCGATCATGGCTTGCCGAGCATCAGTCGATCTCCATCGTCGCTCGCGACCGTGGCGGTGGCTATGGCGAGGCAATCGCGAAGGCCTTGCCTTATGCCGAGCAGGTTGCCGACCGCTGGCATCTGATGGAGAATTCCAGCCGAGCGTTTCTCGATGCTGTCGGCAAGTCGATGCGCCAGATCAGGCAGGCGGTCGGCAGCAATGTCGTTGATCCCAAGCTTCTGACTTACGCGGAAAGGCTGCAGTACGAGGGGTATCTGCGCCGCCAGGAGACAAATGAGGTGATCCGGGAACTGTCGAAGAAGGGAACCTCAATTCGACAGATTGTCCGGCAGACCGGTCATAGCCGGAAGCTTGTTCGAGATGTTTTACGTGGCCAGCGCTTCGATGTCTTCCGAACACGGCCCAGTTCTCTGGATAGTTGGCTGCCCTGGCTCAACAGCCGCTGGGAGGAAGGCGCACGGAACGCCTTGGCACTGTGGCACGAGATGAGAGCGAAGGGCTTTGCGGGACAGAGCGGTGTCATCTCGCAATGGGCCCAACGCCGGCGTCTGGCGGAGAAAGCAAACCAGAGCGGGCTTGCACGAACGCCATCAGCGCGGGTGATCACCCGCTTAATGACCACCGCACGCGATGACTTGGCAAAATCCGAGGCGATCCTGGTGGCTGCAATCGAAGTGAATGTTCCGGAACTGGTCGTCGCCCGCACGGCCATTGGCGACTTCCAATCCATGATCCGCTCGAAGACAGCTCGAAAGCTTGATGAATGGCTTGACGCAGCTAAAAACAGCCTGGTCGGATCGTTTGCCGGTGGCGTTGAGAAGGACCTCAACGCTGTGAGAAACGCAATCATTTCACCGTGGTCAAATGGGCAGACGGAAGGTCAGATCACACGACTAAAGCTCATCAAACGACAGATGTACGGACGTGCAAAACTCGATCTGCTGCAGGCGCGATTGATCGGCGCATCGTAGGATCTGCACGTCAGCAAAAGTGCGTCAGAGCCAATTCTCAATGGAAATATCAGGCCACGCCGGGTCAGTTCTCAGTGGCAATCAACAGCTCAGCGAGTTCTAGAGCTTCCTGCCTCTTTCCAACTCGGATTAGCTTCATCATTTTAGACTTGGATTTCATATTTCTCACTCCTATTGACGGAGATGACGAGAGATATCGTCCTGACAGGTAGTGGCTTCGCCGAAGCGGGTCTTGCCGAAAGGCGAACGTTTATCGCCCTCCTCAGGCAGACTCCGAAATTTGCGTCGATGCGCTCAAGTGCTGCGGAACGGTGATGGGGCCATCTCTGATCACGTGTAGATGCCTATAGAAGCGCTTGTTCGTTGCGCCCGAGAAAACGGAAGGCGATATAGACGGCGGCACCGCTCAACAGAAGCAGGATGCTCGCCATTGCCGCCGCCGTCCCGAAATCTCCATCCAAGATCAGAAGATAGACGCGCACCGGCATAGTCATTGTGCTACCCACGTAGAGCACGAGTGACGATGACAGTTCATTGATCGCGGTCACGAAACTCAGCATCCCGCCGGCGATGATACCGGGCACGATCAGCGGGACAGTGATGCGGGCAAAGGCTTGAAACGGGCTGTATCCAAGAGAGATTGCGGCCTCCTCCATGCTCGGAGAGATTTGTCGCAACGCCGTCGCCGTGGTTCGCACCGCATAAGGAAGCCGTCTGATAAAGATCGACAGAATTATAATGGCCGCTGTCCCGGTCAAAATGACAGGCCCTGTATTGAAGACCGCAATATAAGCGATGCCAATGACAATGCCTGGCATCACGTAGGGTATCATGAATGCACCATCAAGTAGGGACGTGTTCAGCGTAGTGCGCCGAGCGACAAGCACTCCGATTAGCGTGCCAATGAGGACGATAAGCAGCACGGCAATGACAGAGAACGTCAGCGAATTGCGAACGACATCGCCTAGGTTGAACAGAATGCGGCTATAGCTTTGCAGACCGAAGCCCGGTTGGAAAACCGGGCCGCTGGTCAGGCGGAACGAGTAGAAGAAGGAAATGAAAACTGGAAGCGCACCGAATAGGCCGATGAGATAGACGCCGACATGTGCGAGAACGTTTCGCCAACCCGTCAGTTGGACTTTGGATGGCTTGTTGATGAGATTACCGTGATAGACGTTCCGCCGCGACATGTAGCGTTGCAGAAAGACGAAGAACATCGACACGACGATCAGCACGACACTGATCGTTGTGGCCATCGACATGTTGGAACCAATTTCGGCCGAATAGAGTGTGAAGGCTTCAGTGGCCAGAACGTTATAGCCGCGACCGAGCAGGCGCGGCGTGCCGAAATCGGCAATTGCGTGGATGAAGGCAAGGAGCCCGCCGGCAGAGAGCGCTGGTAGCACCATCGGAAAAGAAACTGCAAAGACCCGCTTCCAGGGTGACAACCCAAGCCCCTCCGCGGCTTCCTCCAGCGAGCGATTGACGTTTCCCAACGCTCCCGAGACCATCAGATAAACGTAAGGATAAAACTTCAGCGAAAAGACGACAAGAATACCGCCTAGGCCGTAGATCGGCGGTATCTGGATGCCGACGTCGCGTAAGGTAGCGCGCACGATGCCGCCGGCGCCGAAGAGGACGATCCAGGAATAGGCGCCGATGAAGGGTGGCGACACAAGCGCAAGGATTGCAAGTAGTGCTACGAGTTTTCCGCCCACTATCACGAATCTGGATACGCAAAAGGCCATGATAGAGCCAAGCAGCAAAGCCCCGACTAGCCCGCCGAAGCCGACGACGAGTGTGTTCAACAAGGCTGTGTGAAAGCGCCGCTCCGTCAGGAATGTGTAGTAGTTCGCCAGTGTAAAACTACCGGTGGTATCATAGAAGCTCGACACAAGGACCGTGCCGACAGGCAACAGCAGCAGGACCACGAGCAACAACCAGGTCAGACAGGCGATGATAAGCCAGAAGTTAAGGCGGCTCATGGTTCAACCTCCCCTGGACATGCGTTTGCCCGCGGCGTCGAAGGCCATCAGGTCGTCACGTGGCACCGTGACGGCAACCTGCTCACCAAGATTTCGTCCAGCCCCTCTTCCCGGATTGGAGATGTGAATTACCAGATCACCAATCTCGGTTTCAAGTTGCAGGTGCGCCTCCCGACCCAGATAGGTGTACTTACTGACGATACCGTTGAGGACGGCGCCACCGGTCGCGCAATCGGCTGAGAGCAGTAGGCGCTCGGGCCTGATCGCCCAGGTCTCGGCACCCACACCGCTCAAGTCGAGGGCCTGCAGCATCCGCTCAAGCCCATTTCCCTTTGTGAGTTTGTTGAGCGTGCCGACGAAGGTTCCGACAAACAAGGTCTGAGGATCGCCATAGATGTCTTGTGGGCTGCCGACCTGTTCGATATGTCCGCCATTCATCACGCAGATGCGGTCTGAAATCGCCAGCGCCTCCTCCTGATCATGCGTAACGTAGATCGCAGCGATATCGATCTGCTTCTGAATATCACGAATTTCTTCGCGCAATTCGATACGCAGTTTTGCGTCAAGGTTGGACAGGGGCTCGTCCATCAAGAGCAACCGCGGCTTGATGACCATAGCACGGGCAATGCCGATGCGCTGCTGTTGGCCGCCGGACATGGCGGCGGGCATGCGGTCGGACAGCGCAGTAAGGCGGACGGCGGCCAGCGCCTCATCGACACGGGTCTTTCTTTCCGCATGGGGCACATTTCTAGGCTTGAGGCCAAATGCGACGTTGTCGAAGACACTAAGATGCGGAAAGACCGCATAGTCCTGAAACACCATGCCGATATCGCGTTGATACGGCGCGATTTTACGCAGATCCGCGCCCGCCAGCGTGATGTCGCCTGAAGTTAGGTCGTTAAAACCTGCAATGGCTCGTAACAGTGTTGTCTTGCCGCAGCCGCTCGGCCCGAGCAACGTAAAAAACTCGCCCCGCTCCACAGTGATAGAAACCCCATCGAGGGCCCTGAACGCCTCTGTGAACTGTTTCGTCGCCCTTTCAACAGTAAGATACGCCATATCTGCTCCTCCTCCAATGTTCGATATTGACCATAGATTTTCGTATTGCAACATCAATGTCAGGGGAATAGTGTCTCATCGATCATAAAATGATCAAATTCAAGGAGGAGGAAGTTGGTGAATTTTCGTAAAAGAACATTTTTGACCCTGGCGGCGACATTGGTTGCCAGTGTGTCCCTCATCGGCCCTGCGTCTGCCCAGGATAAGCCGGTGGTCGTCTACACCGCGCATATCTCGTCGATCGTCGACAAGCTGATCCCCGTCTTCGAGAAGGAAACGGGGCTCAAAGCCGAAGTGGTCAAACTAAGTTCCGGCGATGTTGCAAAGCGCGCCAAAGCAGAGTCCGGCCGGCCGGCTGCCGACGTAATCTTGTCCATCTCTGGAAGCGCTTTGACTGAACTGGCGCCGATCCTTCAGCCTTATGCACCAAAAGACGCCGACAAGATCAACAAGACCTTCGTGATAGACCCTTCATGGACGCCTTATACGAGCGTCGTTTATGTGCTTGCCGTCAACACCGGCATGGTCCCGCTCGCGAAGGCGCCGAAAAGCTGGGCCGATTTGACCGATACGAAGTGGCAAGGCCAGATCGCCTCCGCTCGCGCCGACAATTCGGGCTCAGCGATGCAGCAGTTGCAGGGTGTGCTCACTCTCTTCGGCGACAAGGACAAGGGGTGGGACACCTATAACAAGATCGCTCGGAATTTTGTACTGACCGATAGCTCCGGGGCGGTGTCGCGTTACGTCGCCGACGGCGAAACGTCCTTGGGTTTGACGCTGGAAGACAATGCCTTGCAATATGTCCAGGGCGGAGCACCGGTCTCAATCGTCCACATGAGTGACGGGGTCATCGTCTCTCCGGACGGTATCGCTCTCGTGAAGGGAGGTCCCAATCCTGATGGTGGCAAGAGATTCATCGATTGGGCTCTCTCAAAGACAACGCAGGAGATGCTCGTTAAGGAACTCGGCCGCCGTTCGGTGCGAACCGATGTCGCTGGACCCAAGGGGCTTCCCAATCTTTCCGAGCTCAAGACCGTCAGCGTCAAGTCAATCGCCGAGCTGGGCGGTCAGGAGGCACTGATGGCGAAATGGAGGGCCGCCACCGGGCAATGATTACGGTGCGCCAATAGGGGCGGCCGTATGCTTCGGCCGCCCTTCCGACATTTAGGAGAGCTTTCACGGCTCCGTCAACACGTCATAAAATAACGGCGCCCTAGGATTGGCGGGTATTAGAGCGGAGAAACAACATGAGGCGGATCGAGGCGTTTACGCTTGGGAAAAAGTTCGACCATCCGGAGTTAAACGAGGATAGCATGGTAATCATGCCCGGCCTTGGCTATGCGGTTATCGACGGAGTAACGGATCGGAATGGAACGTGCTACGACGGCATGCTATCAGGCCAGTTCGCCTCAAGAACAGTCAAGCGTGCACTTGAACACTTTCTGCTCGGCTATAAAGATCCTTCACAGCCTTTTTTTCATTACCGGGGACCCTGGGCACTGGTCCGCTATCTAAACTCTGCTATTCGGCGAGGCTATGAGGCGAACAACGCGCTGGCTGAAGCCGAAGCTGATTGGAGGCTTCGTGCGGGCTGCACGCTGATGATTGCATTCAATGACGGTGATTATCTGCAAATTGTGGCGGTCGGTGACAGCGGCATTCGCATCAACGGTTCAGAAATCTTACAACCCGTGAAGCAGATCGATGACGTAACCGCGATCCTGCGGCTTGAATCATGGCGCTTCTTCGAAAGTAAAGGGGTTCCTGCGAAGGACTGCAACAGGCTAGCAGCAACCCTGCTTTTACGGGGGACTCAAAACCAGGAAGCGGGGACGGAAACTGCAGCGCCCGATGTTGTCGAAATCATAGAGGAGAGGGTGCTTTCAGCATGCAAGCTGCGCCTGCCAAGGGTGCCCGAGTGGGAACTACGAGAATTGATCCACAAAGGGATCGCCAATGGACAAGGTGATTTCCAGAATGTCACAGACCGTGTGCTCGGCTACGGGGGATTGGATGGATTCAGTTTACCCGAAAAATATATTGAAACGAGGCGATACCCGCTTTCGGACATAAACACGATTGAATTATTTTCCGACGGATATTTCGAGTTGGGACTAAACTTCGGCGTCGCATCATGGGAAGAGTCCTTCCGCAATGTCGAATTTGAAGATCCTCACAAAATTGGCCGCTATATGAGCACAAAAGGTACTACCGAAGCCGCTTTGACCGACGACCGAACATATTTGGGTGTAAAATTTCGATGACGAGAAGAGCCGTCCCTTCAGGGGAGAATCCTGATGATGCTACCGACACAATTCATCGGCCCAACCGTCAATCGGCAATCTTGGACGCTGTGCGCAAACACGGTGCGGCTTCTGTTGCCGAGCTTGCAAGAGAGTTCGGTGTCACCCATCAGACAATCCGCCGCGACCTCAAACGCCTGAATGAGAGTGGCTTGCTACAAAAGGGATTTGGCGGGGCTTTCGCCTCTCCGGGCGCCCCGCATCATGTCTACGGTGACCGGCAGAACCTTTTAGTCTCGGTGAAACGGGGGCTCGTTCAGGCACTGGAGCCCTTCATCCAATCAAACTCGACAATATTTGTTGGCCCCGGCACAACCTTCGATTCGTTGCATGAGATCCTCGCGCGGCATCCGGATGTCTTTGTCGCCACACCGAACTTGGAGGTCGCATACCGTTGCGCCCTGAACACGGACGCGACAGTCTATGTCTATGGTGGCTACGTTCGCACCAAAGATACCACGGTTCTCACCGTTCCCGATGAGGGCCGCAACCGGTTCAAATTCGACATCGCTGTATTGGGCGCGAGCGCCATCGACGAAGACGGCGCCGTTCTCGAAAGTGATCCCTTGGAGGTCGATCTCGTCCGGTCTGTCCTTCGCCATTCACGTCAGGTTATCCTGGTCGCACATGGTGAGAAATTCGGTATGCGCGCACCGCACAGGGTTACATCCCTCGACTCGGTTAATGTCTTAATCACCAACGGGAACGCGCTCTCCAAGCTAAAGTCCTCGACATTGATAAGTCATCTCCAGGCCGTCGTGGTCGATTGAACGTTCCCGCGGCAGGACACTGAGAACCGCACTTCGAAGTTTCTTTGTCAGTCCCGCGGTTCTGGCGGTCAAATATACGGCCTGCCGGATGACGGTAAGCGTCGCGCTGCTGTGCGACGCTTTGGAGAGCATCATCAATGTTGCGTCGGCTCTGGCTGTCATCGTGTCAGTGAAGATCGTCTCGCATCCTCCGGGCGACTACCATCCCTCAGGTCATAATAAAGGGGAATATCGTTCTGCAGTTCTGGTGGACGCGCTGATCGTCACCGCCGCACTTGCGATCATCCACGACGCTTAGCAGCATGATGAAATCGTGGCCCTCCCCCAAATGGGCGATGAAAAATGCCTCAGTCCGGCTCAAACACTATCAACGAATTCGACGAAGGTCACACTGGGATCGAGGTCAAAGGTTCAGCCGCAGAAGGCGCGGCGATGGTTAGCCGGATTGCTCGCTATCCAACCTCGCGCTCTGGATCAGGATGATCCGTCGGCTATCGGAGACATGATTTCGAGATGGTCTACCTCAATGAACATGATAGAACAAAGAGCTGCTAGCATATTACTCAATGCGGTCGATCGTTGTGGCCCTTATCCGGGCGAGTATGCGGCAATATCGACAGCCTTGGACCATTTACATAAGGCCTCCTTCATTGTTGAAGGTGGCCTTTCAGAGCAGGTCGAGAAGACCGGGGTTCTTGAACGTGCGCTCAACGCTAATCGTGAGGTTTTTCGCGAGCCGCTGACCATGCAGGGCTTTGCTTATAGTCGACCTCATGGATATTCCGGTGATTTCGAGATTATCGAACGAATTTATTCCGAGCATGTTTCGAGAGATCCGAAACTGTCGAGATGGGATGAATTCTTCCACGCCAGCCCTGCCACTCAGGCTGTTCGTAACCGCGGCAAGGTTCTTTCAGACTTACTTGAGCGCAAACGACCGTCCTCGATCCTTTCGGTGGGAGCCGGACCCGCACTCGATATTGCGCAGAGTCTGCGCCTCAATGAGTTTCCGAGAGATATTCACCTTCTGGACAACGACCTCAACGCGCTTCAAAGAGCGGCAGAAAACCTACAGAACCTGTCAGTTGGACGGCGGCTTACCTACCACCATAAGAACGCCTTGCGGTTCCGAACAAATGAAAAGTTCGACCTAATATGGTCGTCCGGATTATTCGACTATCTCAACGACAAAACGGCGAAGCTGTTGATTCGACGCCTTTTCCCCATGCTGGCGGAAGGAGGGATGCTCGTTATCGGCAATTTCAGCTCAAACAATCCTTCGCGTTCGTACATGGAGATCATCGGACAATGGTTCCTCATACATAGAGACATCGAAGATCTTCGATCCTTGTGCTCCGATGTGCAGCCTGACGTGGCCTCGGTCTCAGTATTTTCCGACGAGACGGGCGTAAATCTCTTTCTCTGCTTATCCAGGACAAGGGAATTATCGCGTCCAGACGGCAGCTTCGCGCCATGAGCTGTAGAGGGAGGGACCTCGTGCACATGATAACCAGGATATTGTCTATTTCCGCACTGACGGTAGTGGCAATTCAGACGCCGTCTGTTGCGACAGCGGCAACAATCATCGCGTTGGGAGCCAGCCAGACCTATGGCCACGGGGTGTTGAAGGGGCAAGATTATCCATCACAGCTTCAGGCAATGCTACGGGCAAAGGGCCTGAACGTTTCTGTCCAGAACGCGGGAGTTTGGGGCGGCAGTACGACAGCTGCAATGCGCTCCAAGCTCGAAAGCGTGTTGAACCCCGACACGAAGGTGGTCATTCTGCAACCAGGTCGCAAGCGCGGCGGAGACGACCGGCAGGAAAATATCGGTCAGATCAAACAGGTCTTGGCAGAACGGCATATCCGGTTAATCATGATCCCGAACCGCTGGTTCAAAGAGTTCCCTCGGCAATCCGATCATCAACATTTGACAGCGGAAGGCTTCCAAGGCCTCGCGCAAAAACTACTTCCGAAGGTCGTTGCAGCATTACATTGAAAAGGCTTGTTGGCACCAGCACCAATGGATTGAGAGCGCTATCCCTCGCGGTTCCTTGGACGGCTTCAAAAACCGAGTGGTTCGGCAGGTGCTAGTCGAGCCCCAAGAGGATGCAAAATGTGAGTGAGATCGGCTCTTCGCAAAAAATCTGCGTTGAAATGCTCCGGCAACAGCGCGACAGTCTCGGGTGAGCCTTAGGGAGGGAATGGTGCGACTCCTAGTCGTTGAAGACGATCCGTATTGGCAGCAGGCTATCCAGGCAATCGTCAACGGCCAGCCGGAGTATCACGTTGTCTCATGGTGCGCTAACCTTCGTCAGGCACTCCACAGTATTCAGACGGAGAGCTACGATTTGATGATCGTCGACCTCGGTCTACCGGATGGATCGGGCATTGAGGCCATTCGCGCCGCGCGTCAGTGCCAACCCGAGGCTGATATCCTCGTTGCAACGGTTTTTGCCGACGAGGGCAATGTTGTTGCAGCGATTTTTGCCGGTGCTACGGGATATCTCCTCAAGGAGAGCACTCCAGCACAATGGAGCGCCGCGATCGACGACCTGCGGGCGGGGCATTCGCCAATCGATCCTAAAATCGCTCGTCATATTCTCGGTGCTGTCCAGCAGCGAGGCTCGGCAACTCTGCCAGCTCCCAAGGGTGATATCCGATCATTGCCTCCGAGTATCGGAACGGGCGGTTCCCAGGATCCGAAACTGTCGCCGCGGGAGATGGAAGTCCTTCAACTCGTTGCCAAGGGATTTACGCTGGTCGAAGTTGCCCGGTTTCTTAGCCTTTCGCCGCATACGACGCGCTCGCATGCAAAGGCCATCTATAGAAAGCTCGAAGTCAGCACGCGCGGTGAAGCGGTCTTCGAGGCTTCCCTTCTCGGACTCATCTGAACAGGCCGGCGATGGAAATCAAGACAACAGCACGCGTCCGAGCACCCTCCAACTGGCATCTCGCCTTGGTGGTCACCATCATCATCATCGTGACGCTTGTTCCGTTTGCAATTGTGCGGGTCATCCCATCACACGCCTTCAATCAATGGCGCTTGGATGGTGGCACGGTAACCTTGCTCTCCAGCGAAACGATCGCAAGCCGGGATCGCGCCTCCGATACCGCATCACAGGAGGAGCCGATCACACTCCCGGATGCTTGGAACAAAACACATCCAGGGTTCGATGGAACCGGGCGTTACCGCTTCAATGTAAACCTGGGACAGGATGCGCTTGGCGACCGGGCTCTTTATGTTCCGCGTGTCAGTAACCGAAGCACTGTCACGATCAACGGTTCGCCGCTCGCCGAACTGCCAAGTGATGATGGTGCTTCGTGGCGCTGGAATCGCCCCCTTTATCTCACGATTCCACCCGACAGGCTCCATTCCGGAGACAATGAGATCATCATATCGGTCACTGGCGTAGCAAACAGCAGAGCCGGGCTTTCGGAAGGCTATTTCGGCCCACGAAATCCTCTCCACCAAGCCTATCGCCTGCGATGGCTGTTTCAGGTCGATCTGTTAGGTATCGCCAATCTCACCGTCATCGTTCTCGCCATCCCACTGTTGTTCAGCTGGTTTCGCGATCCCACCGGTTCCACCAACTATGGTTTGTTCGGTGCCGGATCTATCTTGTTCGGGCTGCGAAACTTTCACGGCTTTCTCGATTTTCTTCCCATGCCGGTCGAATATTGGTGGCCACTCGTCAGTGCCAGCCTCGGATGGTCACTCTGTTTCATTTGGGTGTTCCTGTTGCGCTTCTCTGACTGTCGCTGGCACAGATTCGAAGCTGCGCTCGCGGTCTTCACGATTGCCGGATCGATCGCTCTGTTCCTCGTACCGACCGACCGCTTCATGGCTCTATCGCCCTGGATCTGGTACGTTCCCCAACTCCTTGTCGGTCTCTTTTGCGTCGGAACATTCACATACCGCACGCTCTTCAAACCGACGCTCCATCGCGTTGTTCTACTGATCGGCGTGTTGGGACAGATCGGGCCGGCCGTCCACGATGTTCTTTGGATCGGAGGGGTTGGATCTTTCTCAAGCGTGCTCTGGATGGCACTGAGCTTTCCGATCACCCTCATTCTCACAAGCGTGCTGCTCGCTGACGACATGGCGAAAACCAGGGCAGCGCTGAGCAACGTCAACAAGGTGCTTGAAGCGCGTGTCGCTGCCGCACGGCAGGACCTTGAGGTGCTCTATGAGAATAGACGAAAAACGGAGCGTGAAACCATTGGTACCGAAGAGCGGCTTCGGCTGATGCGCGATATGCATGATGGTGTCGGCACCCGCCTGTCCCTCCTGCTCAGTGGCCTCACCCAAGGTGAAATCTCTGCCAATGAAGTTGAGGATGCCGTACGGGCTTCGCTGGAGGAACTCCATCTGCTTCTCGACGCACGCGGCCCAAGCACCGCGACACTGATCGACGCGGTCGCCAACCTCCGCTATCGGCTTGGCCCACGCTTGACGGCGGTCGGAGTAGAAACCCGTTGGGAAATCGGCCCGGAGGCGGAAGATCTTGTGCTCTCTGCCGAAGCCACGCTGCACGTGCTTCGCATCATTCAGGAATGCATCACAAATTCCGTGCGTCATGGACGAGCAAAGATCGTAACACTGAAGCTCGTGTGCCCCAATAAAGTATCGCGGAATCCCGACCTGCCATCGTGTGTCGTGCTGGTCATTGATGACGGGATCGGCATCGACAATGCGACCGCCGGCACAAAGGGGGGTGGGCGTGGCCTGGTCAACATCAAAGCGCGCGCCGATGCGCTCGGCGGCAAATTCACATTGCACTCTAACGCAGCGGGAACAGTCGCACGCCTTAGCCTGCTATAGACGTTTTGCACTTTTTACACCCATCTCGAGACGCGGCACCCCGTTTACCGCGCTCCCGTCACATTCTCATCAGGCGGGCATAGCCGTATTTTCGGTTTAGATTACACCAGGCGTCGCAGCAAAGGCCGATGCATTGAAATAGATCGAATGAGCGGCTTAGCTGCCCTTTTCGCCCCTCGGAATTTCAAGACGGAGCCTTTCGGTTGATTCCATCAACCTTAGCGGCATCTCATCCTCGCTGGCTGATTCGACCGCAGAGCACGTCCCGCAACGGAAATAATTGCCGATCTTGCCTGTTGCGAGTCGGATCTTGATTGTTTGCCCCGACGCGTCAGATCCATATCGCACAAGGTAACCATGGTTGGAGCAACTATTGCCGCCCGCGGCACATAGTAATCGAATGATGCAAGTCTGGGTAGAGCAACGGACATGCCCGTCATTTTTACCATTGCTTTGGCAATCGCACCGCCTAGGCACATACGATACTGCGTATTGTCCGAAGCGGCGTCACCGCAGGCGTCAGCAATCTTGTCGAGCCGAAACGGCACGGTGTCGCTCGCTAGCGCTCCAAACGTGGAGGCGACAAACATGCCGGTAGGAAGCACAATGGGCCTCATTGAGAACTCACCCCAACTATCGCACTACTGGCACGAGAAGACCAATCTGCTCCCGGCAAGT
This sequence comes from Rhizobium sp. BR 314, assembly GCF_047445805.1. Taxonomy (NCBI): domain Bacteria; kingdom Pseudomonadati; phylum Pseudomonadota; class Alphaproteobacteria; order Hyphomicrobiales; family Rhizobiaceae; genus Rhizobium; species Rhizobium sp. BR 314. The sequence continues at coordinate 26,616 of NZ_JARWLA010000027.1, forward strand.
CCGGAGACCTTCGGAAAGCGCGGATCTTTGCGGGTGGCATACAACAGTTCGAACGCATCGGATGCCTCTGGAAAGCCGCCGTCCGTCACAGCTTGTGTCTTTCCAGATCCGATCATGTCATTGCCATAACTTCTCCTTCTGCAATCAAATGCACCGGTCCCGCGACGGCTGAGGGAGCAGAGCCACACACTGACCTTGTAATTGCAGGAATTGCCGAGAACATTATCAGAAAAGCGTGCTCGGCTTTAAGGATCCGGACGCACGGTACGGCGGCTTCAGACTTAAGCCGCGGTCGTGCACTATCGATCGGTTTGGAGCCGCTCTCGGCAGTTGCATCGCCGTCGAAACCCGCGAGCAACGGGTCGCTTTCCCGGTTCGCGATCGCCTCACATCAAACGGCCTTTTCCTGTTCGGTCATCTCTCCTGATTGCGATTGTTGGCCAGGTAGCACGCTTGCGGCGGCGCCCGCATTCTCGTTTCAATAGGTCGCGCCTTTCCATTTCCTGACAAGCAACGTTCCACGTCCGGAAGCGCCCTCGCAGTCCATGGAAAGCCACCCGCTCGCAATTCGAACCCTATATCGAGAAAGCTCTTGCAAGAGCGCACAACTTCCTAAAGAGAGCCGATCCGGGTTCCGTCATAACGAGTATCTGGACAGTTTCGCGTGACGATCGCGGAGACATCCCTGAAGCCGTCGATCATTATTCCGTTCGATAGTTGTACCTGCTTAGCGGCGTCATGCGCCACCAAGAGCGACAGGATGGTGCTTGCGGCTACGACATAGCGGCTCACGCCCGTGCTCCTTCCTTTGCGCTCACCACTGCACATTTCGGGGACTGATCACAGGGTTTAGTGGTCACACGTCAGCTGCAATGCCCCTTGCCGGTGTCATCGAACCTGCAGATCGAGCCGTTTGACAACTTGACCGAGTGGGCGTCGAGCATCTGCCCGCGGATCGTCGGCTTACCGTTGAAATCCGTGGGACACGATGCTCCCTGCACGACGATCTTCCCGGCGGCCTTCCAGTTCTTGCCGTTGCGTGTCGTGAATTTCTTACACCCGTCGACTTTAGTATCCTTGAGCTGAAGCACAGACGTGCCTGCCTGTGCGGACGGCATTGCTCCAAGAATAGTGAGCGCGGCAATGATCAGCATTGATATTCGTTTCATAGATTCCCCACTTTGCTGGCAGTCTCACTCCTGATTGAGACTGGTGAACGCCGGCCCAAAATCCGACATCTGAACGAAGAGACGCCAGAACAGCGGCCAGCTTTTGAATATGTCGAGGTGGCTTCGGCAGCCTCTGGCTTCTAGAATTTATATGAGAGCGCGATGCGGACGGTGCTCTGACCGAAGCCGACCTTGCGGTCAGCAAAAGTTCCTGGCAACGACTGGAAATCATAGGTCTTCTTGCCAAATCCGTCATAGATGTATTCCAGGCGCCCGATCCAGTTCGGACTGAAGGCATATTCCGCGCCGGCGCCGATGTTCCAGCCGACCATATCCCTGGTCATCGAGTTGGACACGCCAACGAAGCGGTTGGTTTGGGTTACCTTGTCACCCGCAAATGAAACGCCGCCAGCTGTATACAGAAGCAGATTGTCGACAGCATAGCCGACACGGCCACGAACTCGGCCGATATAGGAGCCCTCGGAATCGGCATGACGCGCGCCGCCGCGCGCGTTGAGATAGTCCTTGTCCGCCTTCCAGCCGTCATAACCAAATTCGCCTTCACCACCGAACACGACAGATCCGACCTGATAGTTGAAGCCAAGCAAGCCACCACCGGTGAAGCCGTCCGGTGAGAGCGAAACGCTCGTCGATCCACCAAGGCTTTTCAACTTGTTCGTTCCAAAGGCGCCACCAGCGTAACCGCCAACGTAGAAGCCGGTCCAAGTAAATGGTGAAGCAGCTGGCGCAGCTGCCTCGGCAATCTGAGCAGTGAGGTCAGCCGCGAGACCAGCCACCGGGGTGACCAGAAGCAAGGCCGCGGCAAGAATGGTATGTTTTGTCATGGCAGGTCCTTATTCGCCAGAAAGTCCTAGTGTCGGTACGGCGACGCACGCGATGTTTCGCAAGACTATTGTTCGAGAAAACGGGATGTCTTTGCATCCCGCATTTGAGGGATCTCACCATCGGATTGCGCTGTGTAATGTAACGTCTCCACTGTTCGTCAACGCGATAGTTCAGGAACAGCATCCGTAGCAGGAAAATCAAAGACTGAATTACCTGCGCGAATTCCAAAGAGTTTGTAGCAGCAGCTTTCGATAATAAGCGACTTGTCTCATGGGCGGTCCGACGCGCATAACTCAAGAACAAATAGCTGAGGATAACAGTATATCGCACTTTACATTTGCCAATTCCCGGTAAAGCCTTATCGACAGCAAGGGGATACTCGATCGAAGGTATTTCTAATGAAAGTCGCGAGATTTATTTCGGCGGCGCTGGGCTTTTGCGTCTCGTCGTGCAGCATAATGGGCTCGGATCCGGCCATGCTTAACGGCGTCGGGACCGACCTCTACACGTCCACTTTGCCGCAGCGTGCAATTAATATCGAATCCTATGCCGGCAATATTTGCTATGCGGCCAGCTTGTCTTATCAGTTGCAGAGCAGGCAGCCTGTTTGCGACTACTCAAAATTCGGCAGCGGTGATTGGAATGTGTTCGTCCAAATGGGTATGTACGACATCGATCAGCGATGCGATTCCTATCTGGAATGGCTGGACGTTGTGAAACGTACGCGCGCGCCGATCACAAACCAAATCAATGCGACAGGGCGTTTGACCGGCCAAATCATCGGCCTGAGTGGAGCTGCGGTTTCCGCCATGACGATTGTTTCGGCTGCATTCGGTTACGCCGCCGACACCTTCTCCAATATTCAATCAAGCCTCCTGCTTGAACTTGACCACAGCACCGTTCAATCCGTTGTCTATGGCGTACAGAGGAGACTTCGGACCGAAATCGCCTCAAATCCGGTTGCTTCGAAACCGCAGGCACTCACTCAGTTGCGAACTTATCTGCGATCTTGCATGCCTTTCACGATCGCTACGGAAGCGAATACCCAGTTGTCGGCGCTTGGTCTCGGGGCTTCGCCAACGTCCGTCAGCCTTTTGTCTGTGCCGGCGGGCTCTCGCCCGCCGCTAACGTCCCACTCGCGACCGGGACGGACGCCATTGACGCCCGGGCTTGAGGGTTACACCGCGGTACTGGCACCCGACCTGGTTTCCAAGAAAGGGGTCACGGTGGAAAAACTACGGCTGGCGCTCTCCCACTTGTGCGTCGATACCGGAGCCACCACGGTTAGCAACGCACGGACCAAGGCAAGTATAGGCTGGTTCCAGCAATTGCATGACGGTCCGGCAGGCCGAACCGGACAGCTAAACAGCGCAGACATTACGCGACTGGCTGAAGAGAGGACGACTTGCGACGGCGAGATCTCAAAGAACTGGTTCGAGAAGGAGAGATTCCCGACCGGAATCGGGGACGCTCAGGATCTTCTTGACGCTCTGAACAAGAAAACGAGCTCGACCCTAACGGCAAAATCTAGCCAAGGCGATATTCGCGCGGCGATAGCTAAGTATCGAAATGATTATCACCACGGTGGTGGCGACGAGCTCGACCCAGACACGACAAACAAACTTCTGAACCCGACTGAAGTGCAGAATATGTGAGCTCTTTGAGGCTAATGATATGCGCTACAAAGTGACGAAAACCGTTGCGACACTTCAAATTGATAGGACCCAACCGTCGAGCAAAGACGTAACCCTCTATCGGAACCAACTGGTCGACGACCTCGATGAACCGGAGGAAACTGACGACAGTCGAAAGGTCCAACTCGACTACGACGACGGCGAAGTCGCCGTCGGCTGGGTGCTGAAATCCGCACTCGCCGTCGATACAAGCGTCCCGGCAATGCCCCCCTTGTCGAATTTCATGATTGCCTGCCTTGACGCCGTGTCCGTCGTAAATCAGTTGGATGATACTGCGCCGAACTATGCCAGCCTCGATTTCATTCTTGCGCGCGCAAATTTTGCAACGAGCAATTCCTACCCGCCGCCGCAAGCCGGATCTCCGTTTGGCCCTTTCCAGATCCGTTCTGAGGAATGGGATGACTTTTGCAGGGCCTGCAGTCTTGGAAAGAATCTTCCAGCGGACTTCAAGGACTATGTAACTGAACAGGCGCAAGCGGCCGCCTGGAACATGGTAACGTCCGGGCGGAGACTTATTGCAAGTTATAGTAGTCTGAATCAGCAACACGAGCCGACGTACGAGCCTGATCTGCTCGACCTCTTCCTATCATATATATTGAACAATACTGCAGACGCGGCAAGGTGCCGTCAGGCCGCGAGCATCGGCAACACCACACCGATCGATAGGTTCCTCGTAAGCCCGCAGAACCCTGAACTGCAATCTCTGATGGCTGGCGCTCAAGCTAGTCTCTTCGTTGATCAAACCGGTACGGTCCGGACTGTCTCCGACGTCGTCGCGCAAGTGACAACGAAACTCGACGAGCTCTTGACGGAAGCGTACAAGCTAATTGTCCAATTGGCCCCGCAGTACATTGCGCGAACCACAGGGGGAGCGCCCTGGCTGGCTGTGGCGAAAACGCAAATTGGCGTCCTAGAAAGCGATGATGCCAAAATCAGAAGCTATTTTGCTTCGATTGGGGTCCTGGCCAACGGCGCGACGCCATGGTGCGGCGCCTTTGTCGCGTGGTGCCTCTTACAATCAAAGGCGATTACATCAAAACAGCTTCCGAAAGTGCCGGAACGGGCCGCAAACTGGACTGATTTTGGCAGGAGCATCGCGCTCCCATTAAACCAAACAGATAAATCACTGCTTGGAGCAATCGTCGTTTTGTCACCGCAAGCGGCCAATAGCAGTGGGCATGTTGGCTTCCTGACGGGTTTCAGCACTCCCGGAAAAGTGACATTGCTCGGCGGCAACGAACACGATCAGGTTCGCGAGGAAGATTTTTCTCTCGCCGACATCCGGGCTGTTCGCTGGCCGGATTTTGATCAAACAGGCACTATAGCCATCGCGGGATCGCAATCCCCCGTTCAGTTGAACCTGAAGGGATATAGCGCTGCACAGAAGGAAGCCGCGTTGCTGATCGTCCGCCTCTTTGCCGAAGCAGGATATGATCAAATGCACCAGCGCATTGCTGTTGCGAATGCGGTACGTGAATCCAGTCTGATCGCAGACAAACGGAACAACACCACGAAGGAAGACAGTGTTGGACTTTTCCAGCTCAACAGGAAGGGTGGTCAAGGTGCGGCATTTACGGTTGAGCAGTTACAAGATCCGGAGTTCAACACTCGTCGAATCCTCATACAGGCCAAGAGCGTTCCGGCTTTCGCTACTGAAGCGAACGAGTCCAATGCGATGACGATTTTTATCCAGAAGGTCGAAATTGCGGCCTATTCAGTAAATGAGCTGAGCATCAGGATGGGATATTACTATGCACTGAAGGCTTGACGCCGTTCCGTTATCAGTTGGGCTAGAAATCATACTTCGCTTCGATCAACGACAGAAGGCTTTAGTGCAACCACACCGATCAGGCAAGCCGGGTGCGATGTAACCTCGCAAACAGCATCGCTACTCTTCATGACTTGCGGTTGGACATAAGACATCGAGGAGACGGGTCATGCCAGATGATGAAGTGCTCGCAGTTGTATGGGGAGAGACCGGTGCACTCACACCAATAGACAACGATGTGTCGACCGCGGAGCGGCTCTATGCGGTCGTTGGCAATCTGGTCATGCTCGCGAAAAAGCGCGGACTTGATAATAAGTACGAATCTCGTTTGTTGCCTCGCGTAGGAACTCCGGATGCCGCGCGATACCAGACCATGAATACAACGGTAAGCACGGTTGAAGCAGGAACCTATGCTGGAAGCGAGCTGCCAGCACGTGCAGCGCTCATTGAGGTGACATCGACTGGTACCCCAGGTTTCATAGACCTGCCCAAGGCCGCAGGTTGGATCCTCGAAAGTCACGTAAGCAACACTGGCGACTTTACCATAGGAAACGGTTCCGACGGACGCATTTATAGGCTTTTCGAATCCGACAAAGTGACCGGTGTGAAAGAATTGCCATTCGTCTCAGTAGTCAGTGGCAGCGGTCTTCCTGCTCAAATCCCGCCCAATCGGCTCCGCAAGATCTCCTGGGCTCTCGGGATCGCCTCGGCAATCATCTTCGTTGCCGGCGCCACTCTTTCTGCCTGGTCAGGCTACGCAATGAGCGGAGCAAGGAACACCCTTAACACCACGAACCCGTCGATGCAGTATCGACTGATCAGCAAAGTTGCCAGTGTCTGCTCCGAGGACTTGAAAGCGTTTCCCAGTGGCAAACAGGCAGAGGTGTGCGCCAAACTCCTGATAGGTGACGGTACCCCACCTCTGAATGTCACAACAAAAAAAATTGTCTGGCCGGATCCGGCAAAGGCCGTATCGGTGCTTGATGACGCCAAGTCGTGTCCCACAGATCCATCGAAAGATGGTTGCAACACAATCTGGCGCGCCGCTATCGCGCTTGACCAGGAAGAAGCTTGGAATGCCAGTGTCCTCGGGTTCACTCAGACGCTCTCAGCATATCTGACAGGCACCAACTCTCCACTGGGATCCACGTCGATCCTCGTTCCCTTTCTACTTTTGGCAGCTGGCGTAACAGGCCTCACCCTAGCACTTGGCCTGGGAACGAAACAACATATCGTCGGCGTCTGGATAGATGAGCGAAATCGAGTTTCTCTCGCTCGCGCGCAGGTTACCTTGTGGACTATCGTCGCGCTGGCCGGCTACGCCGCATTTGCGCTATTCAACATTGGTTTTGCTGATATCGTCGCGACAAATCTCGAAAATGTTGCCGTCTTCCCCAAAATCCCCGCTTCAGTGGCCATAGCTCTCGGGATAGCCGGCGCCTCGCCGATGATCTCTGCCTTGATCCTGCCTACAAAGGATCGTGCTGGCGGCTTAGCCTTGGCGACGGGCGATAGCGACAACATGCGAAGCAGAGGCATGCCCTTCTTCGGAGCAACCTCTGAAGGTCTTGATAAGCGCACGTCACCCGCTTCTGCATCCATCGCCGACATCTTCATGGGCGAAGAAAAGGCCGACGTCGACACCGTCGACGTTTCGAGACTCCAGAACGTCGTCATTACGGTTGTCCTGGTATTTGGTTTCTTCTCGATACTGGTAGAGCAGGCAAGCACGATCTCTGCAACCACCATCCTCGGCGCCACCAGTCCGGTTTTCGGGAGCCTTCCTGATCTTGGTGCCACATTTGCCTCGCTGCTGTTCGTCAGCCATGCGACCTATCTTGTTGCGAAAGCGCATGATTCGAGCGACAGAACGCCAGCGGTGCCCCGAGAAAGATAATATTTGGCTCCGAGGCCAGAGGTACGCTTGAACACGAGCAGCTAGCATTCGATGTAGAAGATCAAACCGCTGAGACAAGCCGATGACCACTCCATATGCCTCCGATCTGTACGAGTCGAGAAAAGCTCTGTTTGTCGTCCTGCACGGTTGGCACAGCAGCCCTGCAAGGCTCCGCGATATCAAATCGACGATCGAGCAGTCGGTCGCTGGAGAAAAAGTCGTTCTGACACCACCTCTTCCCTATCAAGCCTTGTTTTCGTTCAAGCGCGCCGCAGCTATCGTTCGTGACATCATCGAATTGATTGACGCGCAAGTTGCCGAACATGGTTTCGACGACATTGTCCTTGTCGGCCACAGCTTCGGAGCAGTCGTTGCCCGCCGAGTCTTTCTCGTGGCACACGGAACGCCGAACGACTTCCAGAATGAGGAGGAACTGCTGAACATACCGGCGAAAGCGTGGGCAAAATCCGTTCGCAGAATCGTTATGATTGCAACATTCAATCGCGGCTGGCAGATCTCGGAGCGACTCGGATGGCTTTATGGACTCTATTTCAATGTGATTGGTCTGCTGGGTCATATTCTTTCAATCGGACGCGCGGTACCGACAGTTTTTGATATCAGGCTCGGTGCACCTTTTATCGTCCAGACGCGGCTGCATTGGCTCGCCCACCGGCGAGAACTTCGCCGTACGGGTGAGGACGCAAATGATCCGATTGTTATCCAACTCATGGGAACTCGAGACAATCTGATTTCTCCATTTGACCAGGTCGATATTGCGGTCGATGGAACGTTCACGGCAGATGCTGGTCGCGACACCAGGCGGCAGCGTTATTTCTTTCTTGAAATGCCTCATACTGCGCACTCCGATGCAATCGTGTTCACGAGAAAGCAATCCAATGATCCCGGTTGGTGCACGATACGTCGTGATCTCTTCATAGATGCACTAACAAAGTCCGCTGGCGAACTGCACGACATCGCTGTGGATCCGGCGCTTTTGGTCGATCAGGTTCCGACCCAGGACCTGACGGCGGAGTCCGTCGTGTTTGTCATTCATGGCATACGCGACGACGGCTTCTGGACTCATCGAATTGCCGAGCGGATCAGGCAAACCGATGATGCTCTAAAGCTCTTTCGCGGGTGGACGCCAAGTTACGGTTATTTTGCTATGATGCCGTTCCTACTGCCCTGGATTCGGCGGCAGAAGGTTGAATGGTTTATGGACCAATATGTTAGTGCAAAGGCGCAATATCCGAGAGCGACGAATTTTCACTATGTTGGCCATTCGAACGGCACTTTCCTGGCGGCGGGTGCTCTGGCGAACTATCCAGCTCTGAAACTCGGGCGGGTCTACTTCGCCGGGAGCGTGGTCCGTCGCGACTACGATTGGAAAGAGGTCGTCGCGCGCGGAGCCGTGGCTAGGTTTTTGAATGTCAGGGCGTCACGCGACTGGGTGGTCGCACTGCTACCCAAGAGTGTTGAGTATCTGAAGGATATCGATCTGGGTGGAGCGGGTTTCGATGGCTTTGACCAGGCGAATTCGACACCCGATATTCGTGAACTCTCGGCCTTTGTCAAAGGTGGGCATGGAGCCGGCGTCAGTGAACAATATTGGCAAATGATCGCGAACTTCATCGTAGCTGGTACTATTCCTGCTGAAGACAGGCAAGAAGGACTTGTTCAGCGTCGACCTGGGTGGTTGATCGTCCTTTCAAAGCTCCGCCTTGGAATACCGGTCATCGTGGCTCTGGCGATCATATTGGGCATCGCGATACTTCAGCCGGTAATCGCCCACTTCGAAACCAGCAACGACCTTTCAGCAAGCAATGCAATTGGCAGCGTGGTTGCGTTCACTCTCTACGCTTGGCTTGTTAAATTCTTCATCACGCGTTTCTGAGCTGATTGATACCACCTCCAAGCCAAAACAGCCGGTATTGATCGTGTCGGATAAACACATTCCTGCATTCCGAATAGCCTGACCTTCTGGAATCTATAGACCACCCAGACAAACACAGGGTCACGAGATCCTTCGATCCTGCGGAACATTGCAAGATGATAATTGGGTTAGACTTAATATGAGATTCAGCTACTTCGCGAATGAGCGCTGATCATCAGACCGGACCGCACCCTTACGAGCAGATCGGGAGGCCGATTGCTCGCATAGCGGATTTCAACAGCAGCACGCAGGCCAGAAATCAGTCGCCAAGTTCACGCGCTCGCGTGTGCGCAGCTTTGACGGTTTGCGACATCAATCTTGCGAGAGCCTTTTCGTTTTCAAGCACGGAGAGGCCGGCTTCGGTTGTCCCTTTCGGACTGGCAACCGCCACCTTCAGTTCAGTGGCAGACTTGCGGGTCGCTGCAAAAAGCTTCGCCGAGCCCAAAAGCATTTGTCGGACAAGCCTGTCGGCCACTTCTGGTTCCAGTCCTTCTGCAACCGCTGCGTCGATGAGAGTTTCGGCAATCGCAAAGACGAAACCAGGCCCGCTACCGGATATGGCTGTTGCTTTGTCAATATCAGCCTCGTTGGACAGCCATTCTACGCTTCCAATGCACTCCAGAAGCTCAGTGACCCGCACTCGGTCTTCTTCGGAAATGAAGCGCGGTTCCGCAAAACAAACCGTCATTGCGTCACCGATTTCAGCGGCAAGGTTTGGCATCGTTCGCACGACACGATCGCTCTCGAGTTTCTGCCGGAGCGTCGTGGTCTTCAGACCAGCCATAATGGAAATTGTTACGGCCTGCCCGGTGAGATGCGCAATCTCATCAGCCGCCTGGGCAAACATTTGCGGTTTGATTGCCAGAACCGCGATGTCAAACCGCTCTCCCTTAACGTCATCCAAACTTTGACACAGCATGACCCGATCGGGACGCTTCAGAAGTGAACGGGCGCGATCCACCGTTGGATCCACGCCGACAATCTCCGCATCGGGATACTGCGCGATGATTCCATTGATGATTGCTGCTCCCATATTGCCACAGCCAACGAAAAGCAGTCGCGAGGATGCCAGGGTCATATCAGTTTCCTTTCGAATTTGGGTGGGCGCCGGACTTTGCGAAAAGGTTGGCGATGCTCTCGAACATCGCCACACCGAGTGGAACTAGATCATCGTTAAAATCGAAGTCGGGTGCGTGCAACTGCGGGGAATTCTGCCCTGCTCCGAGCCAGAAATAAGCTGAGGGCCAACGCTTGGCAAAAAATGCGAAGTCGTCTGCACCCATCGTGGGCTGAAGATCAGTCACTAAATCTACGATGCCAGATAGTTTGGAAGCCGCTTGCCTGGCAATTGCCGCACACATCCGGTCGTTGTGCGTCGCGGGGCACCCTTCAACGACATCGGCGGTCACCTCTGTGCCATGGACTGCTGCAATTTGCTTCGACTTCTTCATGATCCAATTCCAGGCTTCTGCCCGCGCCGCGTCGTTCATACAGCGCGCAGTACCCCGAAGCTCGGCCCGCGATGGAATTGTCACGTTGCCGCCCGCCGCAATGAAGTCGGTTATGCTGATAACGGCCTGCTCCGATGTGAGGCGCCGCCTTAGGAAGGTTTGGTGCAATAGATCTGCGATAGAACAGGCGGATAGGACCACATCGCTTCCCTGGTGCGGTAGTGCCGGGTGTGACGGTGATCCAGAGATTTCCAGAGTGAAGCGGTCAGACGAGGCCATTAACGCCCCATCTGGGGCAAAAACGGACCCAACGGACATTCCCGGCATGTTATGTAGGCCGAACATGCCATCAAGAAGCAGATCCCCAAAAGACTGATCTGCCAACATATCGCGAGCGCCGGTTCCGCTTTCTTCGGCGGGCTGGAAGACAAGGACCAGATTGCTGTGCGGCCGATTTAGAGAGGCAAGCTCGGCAAAGCCAAGAAGTATTGCGGTGTGCCCGTCATGGCCGCAAGCGTGCATAGCGCCTGGTATCTCCGACCTGTGAGTGCACATGGATGCTTCATCGATCGGAAGAGCATCGATGTCCGCCCGAAAACCCAATCTCGGCAGATCCGAAGCGTGGTCAAGGCAGCCGACGACGCCCCACCCCCCTATGTTCTCGTGCACCTTGTAGCCCCATTGCCGCAGCAGATGCGCGATAAGACCGGCGGTGCACTCCTCTTTTCCGCTAAGTTCGGGGTGCGCATGCAGCCATTTCCGAACATTGACCGCTCGTGAGATCACCGACTGCGCTTCAAACAGATGATCGCTATAACCGGCTAGGGAACGAAGAGACTTCCCGCTTATTTTATCCATTTCTCGCGTCTTCATTTCAGTCTGCCCGCTCGTTTGGTATGTTTTCGAGGATCATCGAGACGTTGCCGATGGTATGTACGGGGCCGTTACGCTCACACCAACGCAAAGTTCAGCCCCACGCTTACAAAGTGAATATCGAAGACTTCGCATTGTCTGAGCGGTTATTTTTATGAAACGGGTTGGACAAAATCCAATTCAATGCCGAGCAGATATGATGCAGATTTGATATACCTTACCGAATAAATGCTCGGCTGACGAATTGGCATCGCATTCCGGGCGCATCTCCAATCCATGTTATGGGTGCTCTGCCGTCCTTCCGAGCATTTACAAGGTTCGATTTGGAAGCAACCGTGCGGGCGCTACCGGAAGCTGATCTGGTTCGGCGGGCCATATCATTACATCCATCCGCCAGACGGCTCTATGAAACCTATATCAAAAATGCATGACGTGCCGTTGGGTTTTTATTTGCCCTCGACGTCCCGCTGTTATCAAGTGAAGCCGCAGGTAAAACTAAATTTAAACCTGAGGGAACTCGAAAGACGGGAGGTTGCTTCTATGTTGAGGCGTATTTTTCTAACACTAGGACTTGGAACTGCAGCGTTGGCTCTGACTGGAAGTCTTGCCTCGGCTGGCACACTCGAGAACATCAAGGCCAGGCAAAAGCTCGTTGTGGCTGTGTTGCAAGATTATCCGCCCTATGGCTCCATGGGCCCCGATATGAAGCCCACCGGGATCGATATCGAGGTCGCGACCCAAATCGCCAAGCATCTCGGGGTTGGCCTTGAACTGGTGCCTGTAACCGGTGCAAATCGCATCCCGTTCATGCAGACCGGTAAGGTAGACATCATTATTGCCTGTCTCGGCAAGACTGCTGAACGTGAAAAGGTCGTCACCTACTCCAACCCATATATCGGCGAATACAACAGCGTTTTTGGCGAAGAAAGCGCTGCCGTTTCAAAGCCGGCCGATCTGGCAGGCCATACGATCGGGGCAAGCCGCGGTGGCACGGAAGATCTGGAGGTGTCGAAGATCGCACCGGCTGGTGCGGACATCCAGCGCTTCGAAGACACGGCTTCCACGCTTTCGGCCTATGCGACCGGCCAAGTTGAATTGGTCGCCACCGGCACGGCAACCGCCCACGCGTTCAACGAGAAGTCGCCGCGCAAGCTATTCGTGAAAATCAAGATGGCCACCGAGCCGGCCTATGTCGGCGTACCGAAAGGCGATGATGAGATGAAGAACGTCATCAACCAGGCCATTGCGGCACTCGCGAAAGACGGCACGCTTGCGGAGATCGCCAAGAAGTATCTTGGGGACGCCTCTGCGGTCGACATCGCCAACTAGCCGGGGAGGTGCCGCACCCTCCAAGGTGCGGCACGTAGTTCATGCAATTAGATTTCTCTTGGATATCACAGTACCAGGACGCGATCGTAAGCGGCATCCTTGTCACGATACGCTTGACCGCCATTGGTGGAGGTATTGGCTTTCTGTTGGGTGTTATGGTCGCGTGGGTACGGCTTTATGGCGGCGTCGCACCACGCACGATCGTCGTCGCTTATGTAGAAGTGATCCGGAATACTCCATTTCTTGTGCAGCTTCTGTTCATTTTCTTCGGTTTGCCAGCCTTGGGGCTCAGGCTGTCGGCCGAAACCGCTGGGATCATCGCGCTCATCGTAAATACAGGTGCTTATATGGGCGAGATCCTTCGTGGCGGGATCGAAGCCACCCCGAAGGGCCAATTTGAGGCTGCATCAAGCCTCGCCCTGAGCGGATTTCAAACATTTCGCCACGTTATCCTATTCCCGTCCATTCAGCGCGTTTGGCCCGCATTGGTCGCGCAGTTTGTGCTCGACATGTTCCAGACATCCGTGGTCTCGCAGATCGCCGTGCAGGAGTTGACTTTTGTTGCCAGTTTTATCCAGTCGCGAAATTTTCGAGCCTTCGAAACTTACATCTTCATGGCTGGAACATATCTCGTGATGGCCTTCATCTTGCGGCGTCTATTGTTAATCGCGGGACACTACGTGCTCCGTACGGGGGCGGCGAAATGATTGCGTTCTCGTTCTTCGAAATCCTATGGACGCTGATCATTGCAACGCGGTGGACGATTGTTCTATCCGCAATCGCCCTCATTGGCGGTGGAACCCTTGGTGGACTACTCCTCGTTCTGCGACTGGCAGCTCCAAGGCTTCTAAATTACGTGGTTGCGAGCGTGATTGTTTGTGTGCAGGGCACTCCTTTGATCATCCAGCTATTTCTGATGTTCTTCGGAGTTGCCACCTTAGGCTTCAACGTAAGTGCCTGGGTCGCGGCCACATTGACGCTTATCATTTGGACGGGCGCCTTCCTTGGCGACATCTGGCGTGGCTGCGTTGAAGCTGTTGCCCGCGGTCAATGGGAAGCTTCGGCCAGCCTGGGAATGAGCTGGTTGCAACAATTGCGCCACGTCATTTTCCCGCAGGCTATACGCATTGCCATTCCAGCAACAGTGGGCTTTTCGGTTCAGGTGATCAAAGCCACCGCACTGACGTCGATCATCGGATTTATAGATCTCACCCGCACGGCATCATTCGTGGCGAACGCCACCTACAAACCGCTTCTCACCTACGGGCTGGTTGCAATCATCTACTTCATATTGTGTTGGCCGCTTTCGCTTTCGGCAGCACACCTGGCGAGGAAGCTCAATGTCGCTAATAGAACTTCGTAACATCGAAAAGAGCTTTGGAGACTTCAAGGTCATCCGCGGTGTGGATCTGGATGTCGAAAAGGGAGAGGTCATTTCGATCATCGGCCAGAGTGGTTCAGGAAAAACGACTTTGCTGCGATGTGTCAACGGCCTTGAGACCATCAACGCCGGCTCGATCAAGGTCTCTGGCGTGGAGTTGTCACGGGAACCAAAGCAGCTCCGCGCATTGCGTCTGGAAGTGGGGATGATCTTCCAGCAGTTCAATCTGTTTCCCCACCTGACCGCCGGGGAAAATGTTGCTCTTGCTCAGATTGTGGTGCTTCGCCGTCCAAAGGTGGAAGCGCACGAAGTCGCAAAGCAGAATCTCGCGCGTGTCGGCCTCGCGGAGAAATTCGATAAATATCCGCATCAACTCTCAGGTGGCCAGCAACAACGTGTTGCCATTGCTCGCGCGCTCGCCATGTCGCCGAAAGCGCTCCTTTGTGATGAAATCACCTCGGCGCTCGATCCTGAGCTCGTGGGCGAGGTTCTGGCGGTTGTTCGGTCGCTAGCATCTGAAGGCATGACCCTTATGATGGTCACTCACGAAATGGAGTTCGCAAGAAGGATTTGCGATCGCGTTGTCTATATGCGCAACGGTATCGTTCACGAGATTGGTACCTCAAGCGAGATCTTTGAGACCCCGCAGACGCCTGAACTTAAGCAGTTCCTGAGTGCAATGAAGCACTAGCGGGCCAATCCCCGGCCGGGGCTCCCTGCGAATATCTCACAACCGATGCTGCAAGACACGGCGTAGCCCTCAGGCCTGCAGGCTTTCCAGGGCGGCGCAACAAACTAGGAGGAACCTCATGTTTATCAGTCATCCGGCGTTCGATCAGCACAAGCTCGTGACCGCTCGCTATGATCGCGCATCCAAGTTAAATGCCATTATCGCCGTACACAATGACAATCGCGGCCCCGCCATTGGCGGCTGCCGGATCTATCCCTACGGTAGCAGTGAGGATGCACTCCGGGACGTTTTGCGGCTTTCTCGCGGAATGACCTATAAAACGGCGATAGCCGACATTCCATACGGTGGAGGCAAAGCGGTCATAATCGCCGATCCGGAGCACGAAAAAAGCCCGGCCCTGCTTCAGGCAATGGGGGAATTCGTCGAGAGCCTAGCCGGACTTTACATTACCTCATTCGACTCGGGCACAACACTGGATGACGTTCGGACCATCGCCACTGCCACCTCGTTTGCCGCTGGAATATCGGAGGAAGCGTTCGATGCCTCAGAGTCTACCGCTGATGGCGTTTTTGCCTGCCTGAAAGCTGCGGCCGCAAACGGCCTTGGCACTGATAGTCTTTCGGGTATTACCGTCGCGGTCCAGGGAGTCGGAAGCGTCGGACGACGGCTTGTCCGTCGGCTCCATGAGGCCGGAGCACGTGTCATCCTGAGCGATATCAATCGCTCAAGTGCTGAGCAGGTGGCGGCTGAGTATCATTGCGAAATTGCTGAGCCCGGTGAAATCCATCGCGTTGAAGCCGACATTTTCTCACCTAACGCGCTCGGGGGTGGACTTAATTCTCGCACCATTCCCGAGATCAGGGCCAGAGCCGTTGTCGGTGGAGCAAACAACCAGTTGGAGACGAGCGCCGACGACCTTGCCTTGAAACACTATGGAATTCTCTATTGCCCAGATTACCTTGCGAATGCCGGCGGGATCATCAACCTGCACTATCAGCTCTCAAACTGGGATCGGGTCGCGCTCGGAAAGCACATAGATCGCTTGGCAGAGACCTTTGGGGAGATCATGGAAAGGGCAAAGACTTTGCGGCTTCCCAACGGAGAGGTTGCCGATCGGATCGCTGAAGAGAGATTTAGTGCTCTTGGAGCTGGACGATGAATTGTGTTGCGCTCGTTCGAGAATATTATCGCCGCATTGATGCCTGCGATATAGACTGGGTCACAAGACTTTTTGATGCGAGGGCGGCATACTCTCGCGCCGACGCCA
Source organism: Rhizobium sp. BR 314 (assembly GCF_047445805.1). NCBI lineage: Bacteria > Pseudomonadati > Pseudomonadota > Alphaproteobacteria > Hyphomicrobiales > Rhizobiaceae > Rhizobium > Rhizobium sp. BR 314. The sequence goes on from NZ_JARWLA010000027.1 coordinate 42,915, forward strand.
CGTACATCGGAGGCAATGCCATTGCGCTGTTTTTTGGTGAACAGCGAAAGATCCGCGGTCGGCATCAAATCGAGCGGATCATCATGGGGACGCTCGGCAATGTCGTTACGGCGGTCGGTCGGTTCCACGGAGTTGGTCACCGGGGAGACCGCCGCGACGTTGGTTTCGTTGACGTATGGACATTCAACACAAGCGGACTGGTGACCAGGCGGCAGACTTACTTGGCGCGTGGGAACGAGTACGTGCGCGAATGATCAGCAGCGTATGCGGGGTTTTCGCCCCAATGATTGTTTTGTTTCCAAGCTTCATGTCTTACGCCTGCAGATGATCGCGCGAGTACGTCCGTGAGCTTGGGATCCGCTCATCGTAAGACGCTAATCCGTTGCGCACGGGCCCATCCAGGTCAAGAGGATGTCGCGTCCTAAGCGAGAAACCCGTCTGCGAATCAGCTGCGCCGATCTCGCAGGCAGGCCTAGGCGCGAACGTCATTCATCGAGCAACCTCAGATTCAGTTGGCAGAGCGGATCCAATTCCGGCGGGCGTTGTCTTGGCCCACTAGCCGGGCATGGCGTCGGCGCACGATTGAACGTCTGGTCGCATTTTCGATAAGGCTTACCGCAGCGTGCAGGAATTCAACCGAGCCGCTCTGAGCCATGTCGGCACGCCCAAAGGGACAGACAATACTAGCATCATCGATTTCGCACGCGGTGCACAGTAAGCTTTGTCGTCAGGCAGAGCCAGTGAGTCCGGCTGAATTGGATGGCTCGTCTCCTTATGCCCTCATAAGCCACGTCGGTAGGCGAGCCTCAACCGAGCCTGTCAAAGCCGCCTCGACGCAATCCAAAAGAGTTCCCAACCGCACAGAACAGCTCGAGAGGCCCGGCCCATAATGCGCATATTTGCCCGAGTTTGTAAGAACCACCTTTGCATGCTCAGGGAACACCGGACGGGAGATTGTGCACCAGCATAGATCGCCAAGAACATTCACTCCGCTCGCTTGTAGCTTGTCCAGCGTTCCGTCGGCCTCTGCGTCAGCAATTGCCTCACGCCCAGCGGTAATGATGACTGCTACGCCTTTGGCTACTTTGCGCTCGCCTAGGAGATCGGCAACCGCCCTGCATTCATGAAGCGACGCATGAGGGCTGCCAATAGCAACAAGATCAATGTCTGACGCTCCGTCGTTTAACATCCGCCACCCCTCTTCCAGACTCTCGCGTGTGATTAGGACTTCATCCGCAAAGGGGTCTACGCTCCCGGCTTCCGGGGTGATGCCTTCGATATGGAGAACAGCTGCCGCAGACGTGGTTCCGAACGCTGCGCACAGCGCTTTAAGATCATCCAAGGTTGGCCGCGTCTTTGCCAAGCCGCGGATCAACGGTACGCGATCGGGTGAAGCGAGGCCGGCAAGATATCCGATCAGCGGCCATGCAGACGCGTCCGAATTGTCTGGAAGATCCACGGCGACCACTCTGCGCGCAAGGCGACCTTCATCAAGGAAGGCCCCAGCGAGGGGCGCGCGACCCGTAACGGCAATGCAGAAATCTAGAAAGTCTGGATGCTTTGCTGTGCGCGCGCCAAGTATGGAATTCGCGAAAATAACGGCGTTCGATTCCGACCATCCAATCAATTCACCGAGTTTTGGCGGCTCCGGAAGAGAATAAGGAGCACATGTAAACGAAGCCCGGCAACCCATCTGAACATAGGTTCTCGCCAGCTCCTCCGCAGCCTCGCCGAAGCCGGGCGGCACACCTTGCCGGCGCCAGTTGGCGTAGTCGACGGAAATCGCGTTCATCGTTGTTGGCACACGAACAGATGCACCGAGATCCTCCATTCTTTTCGCAAAAAGAAGATTTGCCCTTCCGGCATAGATGCAGCCATCGATATGGGCACGCGTTACGTCCACAAGCGTCTTCGCGCCTTGCTGATTGGCCATGCTGCAGATGATGCGCATGGCGACTTTCGCGGCGACCCCCTCCTCGTCACCCAGCAATCGAAGGTCATTCGGCGTGAGGATTAATGCCTCGTTCGACAGTTGGATCAGTGGCATCTGAATACGACCACCGTCTGCCGTTATGCTTTTCGTTGTGATCGCGGCCTCTTTCGCAGACGCCAGCAATTCGAAGGCCGCTCGCGCTAGTCGGATGACCGGCATGTTACAGCCGAATAACTCCTGGGCTACGATTGCTCCCAGTGTCAGGGTATCCTCAGGGCCAGGAAAAACCAGAGCGGCTGGCCCCTTACCAGAAAGTGCTAGCTCCAGGAGGACGCCTGAACCCGAGCAGGATCCGCGGCTGCCCGGCATCAACAGAACCGCTCCGCCAATAGCGGTGCCGTGCGAAGAATGATGGACGTCGATAACTTTCCCCGTCTGAGGGTCTACACCTCCCCAAAAGCTCAAGGCTTCGTTCATGACAACGACTGCGCCGGCGGCCGTTCCAGAGACGACTGCGATTGCCGGATCATTGCGAGGAGCGGTGTTCATTTTTCTGCCTGCCATATCAGAGAGTGCTTACGAGGCGACGTAAATAGGGCGGCCAGCGGTTGACCAATCTATGGAGGTATCGAACCGCGATGACCTTGTCGCGCATTCAGAACAATTGACAGCCGGAGCTTGATCGCCGCAAATACAAACTCCGCCACTAGCTATACACAATTGATATGGATGCCCCCGAACCATGGATCTAAATCTGAGAATGGTCGAATGCTTCAAGGCCGTGATGGCAGCTGGAACCGTCACCGAAGCGGCCGAGATACTCTATACCTCCCAACCGGCGGTCAGCCGATCGATCAAACAGTTGGAGTCATCCGTCGGCGCGAAACTATTCGACCGAAAGCGAGGCAGGCTCGTCCCTACAGCTTATGCATTTGCGCTCTCGGAGGAAGTCAACAAGGTATTCAAAGGTCTCGACCATCTGCGCCGAGCGGCCGCGAGCCTCAAGGATTTCCAGAACGGCAATATCAGTATTGTGTGCGCGCCGGCATTCTCGCAGGGGTTTATTGCCGACGTCGCAGCAGCCTTTGTGAAAAAGCATGGTGATGTCAGCCTGACGATCGACACCCAGCTTTCTTGGAGGATTGACGAGCTCCTCAATGACCAGAAGTTTGATCTCGGAATTGCCGCGTACGACATAAGCTCGTTGGGCGCGGACTACGAGACATTTTGCTCTCCTCGCGAGGTCTGCGTGATGACCTCAGATCACCCCCTGGCCAAGCATGCTCTCATCAAGCCTGAAGACCTGGAAGGCGTAAGTTCGATATTTATGGGAAACGCCGACCCTTATCGCAAGAGGTTGGATCGCGTGTTCGACAATGCCGATGTTCGCAGGCGTCTGGTTGTGGAGACCTCAAACACCGCGGCGGCCTGCGCGATGGCCGTGCGTGGTTGCGGCGTCGCGATCGTAAATCCCCTAACCGCACTGGACTATGTGAATTCAGGGTTGGTCATGCGGCGGTTTTCCCATGGGGAACCATTTCTCTCAACCCTCCTGCGAGCCAAGCATCGACCAACCTCACCGATAATCGATTTGTTTGTCGCCCAACTCAAATCTGTTCGGGATGACTATCTTGCACGCAGCGAGGTGCTATTAAGCACCTGAGCCTATATCAGTTTCGTATAGAGTGGCAGTAATTTTTAATTGGATCGCGAGCAGCATTCTATTTAGCGTTGGCTCCCGAAGACGCTCTATTGCAGAAGAATATTTCGCTAACCACTGACGGACGTTACAGATCCCGTGTCAGCTTCCGACCCCTATGCAATTCGGGGTTCGAGGAATCGCGAACGTAAGATCTCAAGAGAGCGCCATGAACGTCACCGTTGCTTCCCCGATGCAGAATGATCACGGGAAGGCGCCAAGGAGAGGCCTCTTATGTCCGTATCGGCATTCATTGATCTTTACAGCGATACAAAATCAAAACCGACCAAAGGCATGAGAGAGTACATGATGTCCGTTGAAGTAGGCGACGAACAGAAGGACGAAGACAACAACGTCATCGACTTGTGTGCACGTGTCGCCGAAATGCTGGGCAAAGAGGCCGCCGTTTTCCTTCCCTCCGGCACGATGTGCAATGAGATCGCTTTGGCGGTTCACTGCCGTCCAGGCGACGAAATCATAGCTCACGAAACCGCACATGTTCTTGTTTCGGAGACCGGTGGTCCCGCCGCGCTGTCCGGCGTTATGGTTCGTGGCATCAGGGGTCGAAACGGGATCTTTGACGGCACGATGCTAAAGGATGCGATCCGGCCTGAGAGCCGGTATCTACAGCAATCGCGGCTGGTTGTCGTCGAACAGACCTCCAACTTCGGAGGGGGAACGATTTGGCCACAGGCGACGATAAACGAGGTTGTTTCGGTTGCACGATCGAATGGCCTCATCCTTCACATGGACGGCGCCCGGCTGCTGAATGCGGTCGTCGCTTCAGGTATCTCCGCGAAGGACTATGCAGGTCCCTTCGATACTGCCTGGATCGATCTTAGCAAAGGTCTGGGAGCTCCTGTCGGCGGCGTGCTGGCTGGGTCGCGCGATTTCATTCAACAGGCTTGGCGCCTGAAACAGCGTTGGGGCGGAGCCATGCGGCAATCCGGATTTCTCGCCGCCGCCGGCATTTATGCACTCGATCATCACGTCGAGCGCCTCGCGGAGGATCATGAGAATGCGTCAATATTGGCGCGAGGGCTTTCTGAGCTGCCTGGCATCAAGCTCGCGACGTCAAACATCGAAACGAACATCGTCTTTTTCGACGTCGCCGCGACCGGGCGCTCTCCCGCCGAGATCACCGCTGCTCTGAAGAAAAAAGGCGTTGGAGTGGGCGGCGGCGGCCTCTTCGGCCCAACTGCAATGCGCGCTGTAACGCATATCGGGGTCACGCGTGCAGACATTATTGCTGCGCTGGCAGCCATGCGCGAAGTCCTAAATGACTGAGCGCTGACAAGATCTCAGCCCACCAGCGAAGGGGGGATGTGAACCGAGAGCGCTGATCGTTCACGTGGCGCGGCTCTCAAAATGTTTGCGGTTGATTAAAAAGAAAAGGGAGAAGCTCATGGCGGACACGAAACTTACGATTGTCGATGCTGAAACCACCGCAGCCTGTCTGCCCTATCGAGCATTGATCGATGTGCTTAGAGGCGGCTTTAAGACAGGCTGCGTCGCGCCCGTCCGGCACCATCATAAGATACAGAAGAACCACGAGCCTGACGCAACCCTTCTTCTAATGCCTGCTTGGTCTAACAGCGAGGATCATGATCAGTTCCTTGGGATCAAACTCGTGACGGTGGTACCTGGGAACACAGCTCGTGGATTGCCCGGCCTCACATCCACATACGTGCTCTACGACGCGGCGACTGGGCAGCAATTGGCCCTGATGGACGGCAATGTCATCACTGCGCGGCGAACCGTAGCGACATCCGCGTTAGCGGCGCAGATTCTCGCCCGTGACGATGCCCAGTCTCTTCTGGTGATCGGCACAGGCCGGGTTGCAAGCCAGCTACCTGATGCCTACCGAGCCATCAGACCCATCCAGAAGGTAATGGTATGGGATATCGATCCTGCGGCTGCAGGTCGCCTCGCTCATTCACTGAACGAGCGGGGGTTCGCATCTCAGGTCGCGATGGATCTCGATCAAGCGGCAGCGACCGCTGATATCATCAGCGCCGCAACGCTTTCGACAATACCTCTTATTAAGGGAGCCTGGATCCGGAAGGGAACCCACGTCGATCTTATCGGCGGCTTCACGCCGACTATGCGCGAGGCTGATGACGCGACACTGCTTTTCGCGAGCGCTTTTGTCGACACTCTGGAAGCGCTTCACGAAGCAGGCGACATTGTTCAGCCACTTCAATCCGGGCTCATCTCGGAGACGCATATCCTGGGAACTCTGACAGACCTTGTCAAAGGCCAAGTGATTGGAAGGACGTCCTCGGATGAGATTACATATTTCAAATCCGTCGGAAGTGCTCTGGCTGACCTTGTAACCGCTCAAATGGTTTATCAGCGCATCACTTGATGAAGCGAGGATACCGTCGATGGCGCCCTTTTAGTTGGGCGGATTCCCTTTTCGAATGTAACGCGGGAATGGCAGCGATGCCGAGATCGTCGATGTTCTGACCAAGTATGGTGCGCCGGCAAGGACCGACGCGCAGGGCCTCCATCGCCGCCTTGTTGATTCCATGAGCTCTCCGTAGAACCAACCGCGCTGTTGTGCCAGTTCCGACCGAGAATTCGGTAAGGATACCCGCGACTACAATTTGCGCGGGTCTCGCGGATGGCGAAGAGGATAGCGGGCAAATACAATGTTCGCAGTCTGGAACCGCTCAGCGTAGGTGGCCCGCCCCCAAATTCCAGCCACAATGATTGGATTACACGATCAATCCCGTGTTGTTGAATCTGCTACTTGAAAAACACAATTGATTGAACTAGATCGCGGCTGAAACCTCGGCTATTCCCAACTGATAGAAATCTGCTAATCGATCGAAGTTTGAAAAGGGACGAGCATGGCCGAGTTGTGGGAGCCATTCGATGAAGAGTTGGAGCGAGCGCGAGTAGCGTGGCTTTATTTCATTGGCGGCCAAACACAGCAGGAAATTGCGCAGCAATTGAATATCACACGACTGAAGGTCAATAAGATCATTGGTTCGGTTCGTGACTCTGGAAGCGTCAAAGTCAGTGTGACGTTGCCACTTAGCGACTGTGTAGACTTGGCCCAAGCGATATCGGCCCGATATGGTTTGGCCGAAGCCATCGTTGTTCCCGACCTTGGAGATTTCGTCGAGCAGAAAAGGGTCATAGGTGAGGCTGCCGGCTCGATGGCGAGCACCCTTATTCACGAGCACGACATGGGTATAGGCGTGGGATCGGGTAGGACGTTGAGTTTCGCAGTGCGCACGTTACGAGCGAAACCCAAGCCCGAGAGCTGGGTCGTTGGCCTCATGGGCGGAGTAACAAGAGGTTCCGGCACCAACACGTTTGAAGTAGCAACCGCTTTTGCACGCGCGCTCGGAGTCGAGTGTCACTATCTGGCGGCTCCGATCTACTGCGCAAACCCCGAAAGCCGCAATGCGCTCTTGCTGAATGATGAATTGACCGACGTACTCGCACGAACGGAAATTGCCGACATCGGCTTGGTGTCTTGTGGGTCCATAGCAGAAGATACATCACTTACGAATATTCGCGTCGTAAAGGATCACCTGGATGCAGTTTTGAAATTGGGTGCGGTCGGCGAATTCCTCGGCTGTTTTTTGGATGCGCACGGTCGTCCGATCGAGCATTTTCTCAATGACTCACTGATGGCTTTACCCCCGGACAAATTGAAGCTTAAACCTGCTTCTGTTCTCGTTTCGGGCGGAAGAAGCAAGATACCGATCATCAGGGCCGTTTTACGCGGCGGCTATGTAAACAGGCTGGTGACAAACCAATCCGTTGCGATAGCGCTCCTACAGGGACCGCGCTAGCTAACGGCCCCTGCCAGGTCAGGCGCCTCAGCGAAGCTGAGCCTCCAATGCCTTGCTCATGGCACGCAACACGACGTAGGTAGATGCCGCACCAGGATCCACATGCCCAACCGAGCGGGCGCCCAGCTTTGCGGAGCGGCCACGCTTGGATTCCATAGCGGCAGTCGCCTTCATTCCGACTTCCGCGGCGTTGCGAGCGGCCCTCAGGGTTTCAAGAGTGGACGAGCCCTTGACAGCCTCGGCCAGTGCGGCATCCGCGGCGGGTACCCAAGCATCCACCATAGTCTTGTCACCAGGCTCCGCCCTACCACGGTCGCGAATTCCCTGGCAGGCTGCGCCAATCCATTCGGCCACCGCTCTGCTATCGAGATTTAGCCGATTGCCCACCGCGCTCCCCGCACGCAGGAATGCCGTTGCGTATAAAGGTCCGGAAGAAGCTCCAACGGCATCCAGAAACGCTTTAGCCATGCGCTTGCATGTTCCATCAACTGTCTCGCCTTCGGGGGCGTCAGCCATTGCACTTTGAACAGCTCGCCAGCCAATTTCCATGGTGACACCATGATCGCCGTCTCCGATGATCCCATCGAGATCCGATAGCCAATCCTTCTCAGCTATAATTTCCTCGCCGACGCTCTTCATCATAGCCCGGAAGATCTGCGGCGTAATATCACCCTCCGTGATCAAGTCCGGGCTGCCTTCGGAGGTCTGTAAAGGGTCTGCCCCTTTTTCCACTCTGCGGCTGCGGAAGTCTGCCACTCGTCCGTCGTGAACCGTACCAATTGTCAAAGCAAGGCTTTTGCAAGGGTGATCGAGCAGAGATTGAAGCGTCGAATCCAACTTCATCAGAGTGATTGATGCTCCCGCCATCTCAAGCGATGTGGCGTATTCCCCGACCCATGACGCGTGGATGACAACCCCCAACACGTCGAGCCGCTGCTTAACGCGGCGAAACATCAGATATAGCTCAATGTACGTCGTAGAACCGAGGCCATTCACCAGCACCGCCACCCGACTACCGTTGGACAGGGCTAGCTCCTCAACGAGCGTGTCCATCAGCTCGTCGGTGACCTCATCGGCTGGAGCGAGCTTTTGTCGACGGATACCCGGTTCGCCGTGGAGACCCATGCCGATTTCCATGTCTTCGTCGCCGATCATAAAATTCGGCCGACCGGTCTGCGGCAATGAACATGCGCCCAACGCCACCCCCATGGAACGCGTTGCCTCGTTGGCAGCCTGAGCCAACGCCTCCACCCTTGCGAGAGGCTCCCCCAGATCTGCGGCAGCGCCCGCAATTTTAAAGACGAAGAAGTCGCCTGCTATGCCTCGCCTCTCGTTCCGGCGCTCGATCGGAGCAGACGCCACGTCATCAGCGACCGCCGCGTGCCTCACCACCATGCCATCGGCCGCCAGCTCTTCGGCCGCCATCGTAAAGTTGAGGACATCGCCGGTATAGTTTCCATAGAGTAGCAACACACCGGCGCCGCCGTCTGCAGCGCGCGCAGCATCGGCGATGTGAGCAGGCGAAGGAGATGCAAAGACGTTTCCAATGGCGGCAGCATCGGCAAGGCCCCGGCCGACATATCCGGCAAAGGCGGGCTCGTGGCCTGAGCCGCCACCGACAACGATGCCGACTTTTCCGTCTCTTGGTCCATCAACGGCGACTATGGCTCGGCCTGTATCACCTTCAATCCTCAACAGATCTGGATGAGCGCCTACCATTCCTTCGATCATCTCAGCGATGATGTTTTCCGGAGCGTTAATCAGTTTTTTTGTCTTGAGTTGTTGTGACATGTTTCTTTCCACAGGATACAATCCGGATTGAGATATCAGTTCGCTTCGCGACGAAGGTACCGGCGTGATATGGCGTCGAAGGAGATTGCGAGCACGACGATGGCGCCCGAGACGATCCCTTGCCAATATGGGGACACGCCGAAAAGGACGATGATGTTCTCGATTATTGCGATGATTCCTGCTCCGAAGATCGCGCCGATCGGACTACCTATGCCACCCGTTGTAGCCACCCCACCGATGACCGCAGCTGCAATGGGAGCAAGCACCCAGGTATCGCCAATTGAGGGCTGCGCGGTACCGAGCCGGGCGACCATCAGGACGCCTGCGAGGGCTGACAACGCTCCCGCGACCACGAAAACTATCAAGCGAATGCGGTCGACCTTTATACCTAGCATTCGCGCCGCGGGAGGATTGTTGCCAATTGCGTACATGTAGCGACCGAACGGTGTCTTCAGAAGAACAAAGGCAGCAACGGCAAGCGCTACGAGCATTATGAGGAAAGGCACAGGCACCATCAGAAAGGTCCCGCGCCCCAGGAACTGGACTTCAACGGGAATTCCGGTGATCGCTACGCCTCTGGTCATCACCAGATTGGCCCCGCCGAAAATGCCAGCCGTTCCGATGGTCAAAACAAGAGAATGAAGCCTGAGAAGGGTAACTAGCAGTCCGTTCAGCAGTCCAAGGCAAGCGCCGAACGCAATTGCAAGCACCATGGATAGCGCAGGGCTGATGCCCATCTTCACCATGAATATCCCGGACACCACACCGCAGAGCCCTCCGATCACACCGAGCGAAAGGTCTAACTCTCCCAGGATCATCAGCATTGATTGCCCGATAGTGATTAGCCCGACGAAGGCAAGGCCGCGCGCCACCACCGACATATTGTATGGCGTGAGGAAGTAAGGAGAAATCACCGACGACAAAGCGAATATTACGGCCAGCACGACGAAGACGCCTGCAAGCGGATTGCGCAGCAGGATGGAAAAAGAACTAGATTGCATCGGCTCTCGCCTCCGTTCCGAAAATCGCGCCGACCAGCACTTCAGTGTCGGTTGTCTCAGTATTGAATTCACCGGTCACGCGACCGGTGTGCATTGTGATGATACGACTGGCGCAACGACGCAGTTCGTTGATTTCCGAAGAGACGAGAATGACCCCGACGCCATCCTGCGCCAATTCCTTCATAATTCTGTAGATTTCGGCTTTGGCCCTGATGTCGATACCCTTGGTCGGCTCGTCGAAAATCAAAATGCGAGGACGCGTCGCCATGGCTCGCCCAATAATGGCTTTCTGTTGATTACCGCCTGAGAGATGCGAAATTCGCTTCCCCATTCCTGAGGTGCGGATGCCAAGGTCATCGACTATCTTCTGCACGGCATTGAGTTCTTTGCTCTTGTTTATCCCGAGCGTTCCAAGTGTCTCTTTAAAAAGCGAAATTCCAATGTTTTCTCGCAAGGACAGCATGGGGAAAATTCCATGATGCTTACGCTCTTCCGAAAGATAGAGCATACCACCAGTCACGGAGCGCCATGTGTCGTTCAGCGTCCAGTCCATCCCCTCGACAGTTACCTTCCCGCCAGACGTCTTGAGATAGCCGAATATTGATTGCATGACTTCCGAGCGTCCCGCGCCCACAAGACCGGCAAAACCCAGGATTTCTCCGCGACACAAATCAAAACTCACGTCCTGGAAGCGAGCGCCCGAAAGGCCTTCCACTTTCATTATTATGTCGTCAGCAGGCGCTTCCGGGCGGAAGTGGTCGTCCATCGCGAGGTGCCGACCCGACATGGCGCGGATCAGGTCGGCTTCGGTAATATCCGATACCCTGCCGCTATCGACCTTCTCGCCGTTCCTGAGCACAGTGTAGTCGTCGCCAATTTCAAAGACCTCATCCATCTTGTGGCTGATGAAGACTACGGCATGGTTCCGATCGAGAAATCCACGGATGACCTTGAACACGCGATCCACCTCTACGCCGGTCAACGCCGAGGTGGGCTCATCCAAAATCAGGACCTTCATTTCCCTGTTGGTGGAGGCGCGTGCAATCTGCAGGAGCTGCTGATCCGAAACCGAGATGTGAGCAACGAGTTCACTAGGTCGAGCCTCGATACCGAAGCGGTCAAGGTAGGCCTGCGCTTCTTCCATGAGCACTCGCCGATTAAACAGCGCGCCGCCGTGACCTGTGCGGTCGAATGGCATGAACAAATTTTCCGCCACAGTCATCTTCGGAAACAGCGTCAATTCCTGCGGAACGTAGGCTACACTGCGGAATATAGCAGGATCGACGGCAGGATCATGTCCATCGATCATCACCTGGCCACGGGATGGCCTATCAGTTCCTGTCAGAATTTTTACAAGGGTGGATTTACCGGCACCATTCTCTCCAGCAAGAATATGCGTTCGCCCAAGCTCGATTGTCAGATCGACGTTGTTGAGCGCAACCACTCCCGGGAAGTCCCGGCCGAGGCCTTTTATTTCCAGATATGCCATATGCCACCAGCCAACGGAGGTGTTTTCAAGAGCGCGGGCAGTTGCCCGCGCCCAGCGATACAAGTGTGGGAGCGTTAGCCGCCGACATTCGCCTTGGTCAAAAACGCGTTTCCAGTGTCAACATAGCCAGGAACAGGAGCGCCAGTAGCTTGAGCCCAGAGCATCATGACAGACCAGTAGCCTTGGAGCTCCGGCTGCGAGGCGGAAGAGCTATCGGCAATGCCTTTTCTGATCATGTCGAGCATTTCGGGCATGTTATCGAGACCGACAAGGACAACTTTTCCTTGCTTACCAGCTTCGAGGATTGCTTGCCCGATTCCCGTAGGTCCCGACGCGTCCGAAGCAACCCAGCCCTTCAGGTTGGGGTGGGCCTGCATGATTGAAGCGGCCTGCTGCTGTGCTGTTTCGATGCTATCGTTATCGATGCCTTCGGCAACGACCTTGATGCCGGGATGCTCAGCGAACACCTTTCGATGGCAATCGGCGCGGATGGCATGGTTTGGCGCCGTGGGCACGCCCATCATGATGGCGACCTCGCCCTGCCCGCCCAGAACGTCGACTAGACGGCGTGCGGCGATTTTGGCTTGTTCGCAAAAATCGGATCCTATGTAGGTAATTTTCATGCCTTCCGGTGGCACGGAGTCAAACAGAACCAAAGGGATTTTCTGGGACTGCGCTTCCTCCAAGGATGCCCGATTTCCCGATGGATCAAGAAGATCAACTGCCAGACCATCAGGATGGGTCGCGAGCGCACTGTCGAGAATCTGATTTTGCTGGACAACGTCTGCCGCCTGAGGCGCCGAGTATGTCACCTCGATGTTAGCGCCCGTTTGCGCCTTGAGCGCAGCGGCAGCTGCCTGTGCGCCATTATTCACCTTATCGAACCAAGGATGGACAACCTTTGGAACGATGACAAATCGATATGTGTCTTTTTTGGTGGTTCCTGCTGCTTCCTGCGCCTTGACTGCTATCGGCAATGCCAACGCGGCGCAAGCCATGAGTATCGCGAGTCTTCTCATAATTACCTCCTCAATTGTAGGCAAACCTCCTCGCCTACATCCCAAGCAATGTGCGGTGAACTCCCCGTCCCCGACGACATCCCCAATATCCAATTTACATATGTATTTTAAAATTTACAACGGTATTGTTGCCGAAAGATTCTTGCTCCGTGTTCGACGAAAAAAGGGCGCGGCCGGCCTACCAACGAATGGCAAACCAAGGTGATGGACGATTGTCTCAAGCCGTCAGGTGCCCCCGCGTGTAGCGAGCCCACACGCGTTCACCGAACTTCTGGCGGAAAATACGCCTGCCGCACAGGACGGCATCACACCAAAACCGACGCGCCATGATCGGCTACTCTACTCGCCGGCTACTTCAGGGCAGATCAGCGGGTCACCGCACATATCGACTGTGAACCCTCCCGCCTTGCTGGCGTCAGTCCGGACAACCTCCCGGAAGAAGACGCGATCGCAGCCGAATTTGAGCGTCGTCCGCGACAATCTCTACTTCGTCCGCAGTAGCGCGTCGGGGGTAAGGCTGGCGCGCTAGGGCGACGCCGCATAAGCTGATCTTCCAATGAATCAGGCAGAGCAGCGTCCATAGCAGCAGAAATTCTGAGGTAGAGCCAGGTTCTCATCGCAAACCAACAAGCAGAGCCAAAATTCATATTGAAAATCGAATATGTGATGTCGCCTTATCGCTCACGTTTTACAGTTTAACTCGCGCCTGACCCGCAAGTCGAACATAAGCGTGCCAGACGCCCACGGTCCGAGGACAATTTTACATTCAGTACTTGTTGTCGTGTTCTGCAAAATGGCTGATGTTTACTTCCGTCACAATCTTGCGCTTTTAGGTAGCATGTGCATCAATCTCGCGTCGAATTCGCAGCAACAAAGAGCGCGGAGATCCATACATGATGTCCCAAATGAAGTCTGCGTCGAGCAAACAGGGATATGCAAAACTCCTCTCTGCCGAGGCGGCACTCATCGCCAGACGGAGAGAAACTTTCGAGCCGCACGGAACCGGACCAACCATTGGGCTCGCCCTTTCGGGTGGCGGCATTCGTAGCGCCACTTTCTGCCTAGGGGTCTTGCAATCTCTGAGTAAGGTCGGGCTGACCAAGCATATCGATTACCTGTCCACGGTCTCGGGAGGCAGCTATATCGGGGGCTTCTTCGGTGCGCTGTTTGTCCCCCAAAGTCTAAGGGGACCTGGGACGCCTCGCGACGAGCAGCGCCCCGACTTTGACAACACTCGCCCGATGCAAAGCGGCCTCGGACTGGAAGCCGTTCGACGACTTCGAGATTCCGGTCGATATCTCACACCTGCGGGAACCAGCGACGCCTTCTACGCCGGGGCAATCGTGATCAGGAATTGGACAGCGGTCCAGACGGTCATCGGGCTCACCGTCCTAATGGCATTCTGGTTTGTCAGAGCCGTCGACAATTGGTGGTTCGAATCAACTCCCGCAATTAGCCCCAGCCTTGCGCTTCTGTCCTGGCTGTCCCTGGTATTCGTGTTCGGCTTTGGCTCGGCCTATTGGCTCACGAGGCGCGATCGCATTCCCAAATCGAGACCCAAGCGCATTGGCACGAACCTGTTCCTTTGGGCTTTCGCCGTCGCCTTTTGCCTCATACTGCGGGAATATCTCCAGTCCGCGCCATCACCACTTCGTTATCTCGAACTCCACTTTGCGGCGTTCATGGGGGTGGCGTTGGTCGCATACCTTGTTGCAGAGCTAAGGTATGGAAAGCTGGAATCCAAATCATCTGCCAGCGATAGCGATGATATACAGCCATTGATCATGACGGAGGACATCGTCCGCACGAAGCTTAGCAACTGGATGGCGACGAGCCTTATCCTCTTTCTGACTTTGGCCGGCCTCGTGCTGCTCGACCTGATGGGTGGCGCACTCCAGTCCCAGTTGGTGCACCTCTATCTCTCGCCGCCACCATTCGACTGGTCCTTCGGCTCCATCTACCTTCTCATGAAAGAAGCATGGCCAATCGCGGTTGCCGCCGCCCCTCCTATGCTGAGTTTCATCGCCCGACAGAAGTTGAAGAGGGAGAAGGCCGAGGAGGCAGCGAAGGCAGTCGGAACGAAGCTTTCTGATCCGCTTCCTGCCTTGCTGGTTATTGCCGGCTCGTCGGTCGTCGCTCTCTGGCTCATCCTATGGAGTGCCGTGTCACACTATCCATTCGAGCCGGAAAGCCCTTTGAGAGGGTCAGTTCTGGTGCTCGGGCTGATATTGATTGCCGTCAATATCATTCAGTCGCTCTGCTTCTCGTTCATCAACCTGTCTTCGCTTTCGCACTTCTATGCGGCACGCCTTCGTCGCGCCTATCTCGGGGCGTCCAGCTATGGCCGACCATTTACAAACGTGCGCCAGGACGATCCTGAAGATTCGATTAGGGTCAAGGACTACTACCAGGGCATGATTGAACATGGGGGACCGCTACACATCATCAATGTTACAATAGCTGAAACGATAGCAGGGACTTCCAACCTCGTCGCGAGAGACCGGAAGGGCAAGCCGATGCAGCTTTCGCCAGGCGGCATCGTCTTCGAGGGCGACCATCCCGGAACATTCGAAGCCGCTAGCATTGAGGATGGAGAAGAGCTGCCTCTTGCGAATTGGATCGCTATTTCGGGTGCCGCGGTTTCGGCTGCTATTGGATCTGGAACCTCGCTCGGGACATCGATCCTGGCGACAATGGCGAACGTTCGTCTCGGCTATTGGTGGAGATCCAGAAGGGCCGAGAACAACAGAGACTTCTTATGGCGTAATTTCAAAGACACCGTGCAGAACTACCTTTTTCTCGAGCTCAGGGGAGCATTCGACGGCACGCGCCGCGACCGCTGGTATCTGACGGACGGTGGCCACTTCGAGAATACCGGGATTTATGCGCTGTTGCAGCGAAGGGTGAGGGTCATCATCGCTTGTGACAATGGGGCAGACCCAAACTACGACATGGTTGATGTCGTCCGATTGCTGCAGAGGGCGCGGATTGATCTTGGAGCCGAGATCACCTTTCTTTCCGATGAAGCCCTAGCGGAGACACTCGGTCCTTCTTCGCCACTCATCGGTGTCATAGGGACCTTCAAGGAGGTTGCGCGGAACGGAGATATCCAAAATCCCGGTGGCCCTATCGCAACTCTGGCCAAAATCACCTATCCCGATAGCGATCCCGGAGTTCTTTTGCTGATTAAACCGCGGCTCACATTTACCGAACCGCCGGAGCTCCTTGCCTATCGAGCGATGCCCGGCGGGAGGAATTTTCCTCAACAAACGACGGGCGACCAGTTCTTCGACGAGGAGCAATGGGAAGCCTATCGGCGTCTCGGCGAGTTCTGCGGCGAGCGCCTGTTCGCTGTTCCACCCCCCAACCACGTCGGCTGGTATCCCTATCAACTCGAACCTTTCGATGAAAAACGATGAGTAAACAGTTCCATAAACTTCCCGAACCCGCGAGCTGGCTGGGTTCATACCTCAGCGCCGAAAGTTGCGTGTATTGGGCGCGCGGCGAAGCCGATAGATGCGTGATCTTCGTTCACGGGTATGGCGGCAGAGCGGTGACGACCTGGGGCGACTTTCCTTTGCTGGCAACGACTGACCCGGCATTTGCGAACGCCGACCTGCTCTTCCTGGGCTACGACAGTCTTCTGGCTGCGGCCTATAGTACATCTGTGCTCCTTCCCGCGATCGACACCTTCGTATCAGCGACCTCTGAATCAAAGGCGATTGGCCGACCACCGCGCGGCAATGACTTCAGATATAAGAGGATACTCCTGGTTGGCCACTCCCTTGGAGGCGCCCTCGTCCGAGACGTTGCGGTGACCGCAGCCTATGGCGGGAAGATTTGGGCCGAGGACGTATGCCTGGCCTTGTTCGCGCCTGCTCACAAGGGTGCAATCATACTGAAGATAGCTGCGCTCGCCGGCGGATTTGCTCGCGCCGCGGGGACTATCGCGGCGCTTGGTGTTCGGAAGAGCCCGGCTCTTGAAGACCTCAAGCCTGATTCCGACTATCTCAAGGACCTGCAGAGGCGATCAGCCAATCTGGGGAAGCGCAGCGCGGCGATGGCAGCTTTCGTTGCCCATGCTGCCGACGACCGGGTGGTCTTCGCCAACGCTTTCTCTGAATTCGATGCTGCGACGTCGGCCTATGGCAAAGTCGGTCACCGCGGCTGTTGCAAGCCGGTCCCCGTTGATTTCATGAGACCTGTGACCGATGTAGGGCAACTATTATGAGCAATGCGAAGCAGGAGAACCTCGAACAGGTCATGAGCCGCTACAAAATTCAACGGCGGCTAGAGCAGAACGGAATACTGAGAGACCTAAGCGCGCGAAAGCGTTCCGAACTTCTGCGCGACTATCGTACGAAAAGCGTTGACGACAAGAGCGAGATCCGCGCGCGGCGACATTTGGATGAACTGCTGCACGGCGTCAGTATCCTGGAGATCGGCTACCTGTCCGGCGTGCTGGCCTATGACGCGGAGCTGCTGAAAGTGGCCCGGCATATTCTGGAACTGAAAGAGGTCCAAACATACTTCCGAGAATACTATCCCCTCATCCTCCCAGATCTCTTCCTGGAAAGAACGCTCGGGAACAGGGCGACGATGGAGAACGCTGATCCGTATTGGTTCGGGAGAGTGCTCGCACTCGATCTGACCTTTGAAGGTGGCGATATGCGCTATTTCCTGCAGATGGTGGATGGGTTTTGGATTGAGGGCATCGATGTCGAGCAGCTTTCCATCGCATTCGAGGACAAGGAGCGCTGCCTCAAAGCAATTGCCACACCGAAAGAGGATCGCACGGTGCTGCAAAAGGGGATTGCGGGAACGGAAGACTTTCTGTTCTTTTGCGACGACCTTATCGCGCTTCGCGGCGCAACTCGAGATGAAGCCCTGCGAACTGCGTTGGTTGCCCTCTACCGCTATTGGTTCGTCGTTCGAAAAGGCTGGCTGCTGAAGGTCCTTTTACGCGCACGCGCAAGCTTCCCAAGACGTCGCGGGGATGGAATGCCGACGGTCGCCGAACTTCGGCAGCTGTTTTCGGCAGCGGCAAGCGTTCGATTACCAGATGAAGCGCCATTGAAGGCCGAGAGCTTTCCAAGCCTCTAGCCGGATAGCTTTGCAGAACTAAAGCCGCGCATTACGATACGCTGCGCCGGAAAAGCGATCGAGTTCATATCGCACTCCCCGATTGGCGAGCGGACAGAGCGTGCCCAGTTTGGAATTGCAGCCATCCGCGCTCATACCGTGGCGAGTTGCGATGTGGCCTTGGGCACACCCAGTTTTCTCGGGTGAGGACTAGACGAACTTACCGTGTTCTACAAAGCCCACCCAATGTCGCGTGGATCATCCTTTTCGCGAACCGTCCACGACCTCATTCTAAATCGCACAAAGACGAAGGCCATCGTAGACGGAGTCACACAGTGATCCGTATATGGCTCATCGGTCGTGGCGTTACAGCGGCTCCAAGCGGTTATCACTGAAACTCGTCCCGCCTGTAAAGGTTGCCATAGATGTGCTTCAGCACCGAATTGGTTGATTCCGGTATAACCGGATCGCCTTCGCTATAAACCAGTGCGACAACAGGCATCTGCTTACACTTTTGCAACAGACAAAGCCGCTCCTGTCCCCGCATCGAATACATGCATCTGGTTCATGTTGAACGACAGTGGCATCGTCGTCTGTGGTTTGGGCCTGCACTCCGGATCGATGCAGGCGCACAGGTTGGCATCACCGATGGAAAAGTAGACCATGGTTTCCGGGCCAAGTGGCTCTACCAGATCAATCTTCGCGGTAACATCTTCGAAGCCCGTACGCTGTTGACGGTCGCAGATCGCTTCCGGCCTTATGCCGAACACAACCGACTTTCCGGCATGACGGGCGTATTCGTTGACGCGCGCGTCTGGGACGGCTAGCGAAGTACCATCTTCCAGAACGACCGCAAGCCCCCCGCCCCTCGACGCCAATTGCGCCGGAAGGAAGTTCATCGCGGGCGAGCCGATGAAACCAGCAACAAATTGGCTGACTGGACGATGATAGAGTTCCTGCGGGGGCCCCGCCTGCTCAATCACGCCGCCATTCATCACGACGACACGATCAGCCATTGTCATGGCTTCGACCTGATCATGCGTGACATAGACCGTCGTCGTCGGCAGGAGTTGATGCAGGCGCTTGATTTCGGTGCGCATCTGAACGCGCAATTTCGCGTCGAGGTTGGAAAGCGGCTCATCGAAGAGGAAGACCTTCGGGTTTCGCACGATAGCGCGACCCATCGCGACACGCTGGCGCTGTCCGCCGGAGAGTTGACCGGGTCGACGGTCCAGGAGTTCGCGGATATGCAGCGTTTCGGCCGCACGCTGGATACGGGTCTCGATTTCGCCCTTGGCAAGCTTCTGCTGCTCGAGGCAGAAGGAAATATTCTCCCTGACGGTCATGTGCGGATAAAGCGCATAGTTCTGGAATACCATGGCGATATCGCGTTTGCCGGGGCCAAGCCGGTTGACGACCTGATCGCCGATGACGATCTCACCGGCGGTAATATGCTCCAGACCCGCGATCATGCGCAGAGTCGTCGACTTCCCGCAGCCGGAAGGTCCGACGAAAACCACGAATTCATTATCTTCGATTTCCAGATTGATGCCACGTACTGCTTCATAGATACCGTAGGATTTGACGAGGTTTTTAAGCTCCAATCGTGCCATGATCCGCTCCTAAGCCTCCTGCAGCCAGATTGCCATCGCTCCGACTTCGCGATTGGCCCAAAGATGGTAGGGGATCGCCCGGAAGGTTCTCGCCTTCAGCGCCGGCGGCGAGGTCCGATAAAGCGCATTCACCCAATCCGCTGCATCGGCCTCAAGCGCCATTCCTTCCAGGACGGCAGCGCCACCGAGCAGCGCCCCATCGTAGCGGACAACGAGTTCTGCGGAGGCGGGTAAACGAAGCCGCTGCGGTTCGCGACCAATGTCCGTCTCTTCCACACAATAGACAACCGGTCCTCGCTGCAGTGCGACTCGGCCGCCATCCTCCGAGACGGCAGGATGGGCATAGAGCCGATCCACTGGCATCGACAGAGCGATACGCACTTCATCGCCATTGCGCCATTCCCGATCAAGCGCTGCGTAGCCTTTCACGGTGCAGGCATCCAAAGCGATCACCTCGCCATTGACCGACACCGAAGCTTCGCGGCACCACGCCGGAATGCGCAGACGCAAGATGAATCGACTGGGCTGGTCGATCGAGACCTGGAGCCTGATGTCGCCATCCCAGGGGTAGTTCGTATCCTGGCGCAGTCGCAATAAGCGGTCACCGAACGAAAGCTCCGCTACGTTCGCCCCATAAAGATGCACTGCGAGCTCCCCCGGTTTCGTCGAATAGAAGTATTGCCCGAGCGAGGTGATGAAACGGGCAATATTCGTTGGGCAGCATGGGCAGTAGTGCCACTTCCAGCGGCGGTGCTGGCCATGGCTTTCGAGCACGTTTTCGTAGAAATAGTGCTCGCCGTCGCGCGCGATACCCGACAGCGCGCCGTTGAAGAGAACCGTCTCGAGTTTATCGGTAAACTTGCGGTCAAGATCGGTTTGAGCCATGCGGTGGCTCCAGAACCCGAGAGCAACCGCAGCGCAGGTCTCTGCATAGGCCGTTTCGTTCGGCAGGTCGAATTCCCTGGTAAACCCTTCGTTGGACGCCGAAGGCCCGAGACCACCGGTCACATAAAGCTGTCTGCTGGTCAGATTATCGAAGAGCTTGTCGCAGGCAGCCTTCAGGCCCGGATCGTTGTTTTCATGGGCAAGGTCCGCCATTGCGGAAAAAAGATACATGGCGCGGACCGCATGGCCGACAACCTGTTCCTGTTCGCGCACCGGCATATGCGCCTGACTGTACGCATAGGTCTGATAAACGTAGTCTTCGGGCCGCTCGCCGCGCTTGATCGCCTCCTCGTCGTAATAGGAGGGCATCTGTCCTCTTTGATCAACGAAATAGGTCGCAAGCGCCAGATGCCGAGGATCCTTCGTGACGCGATAGAGCTTGACCAGCGCCAGCTCGATCTCTTCATGCGCGTCATAGCCGCGCAATTTGCCCGGCTCGCGTCCGAACGTATCGATAATATGGTCGACAGCGCGGATCATGACATCGAGGAAGCGCCGCTTGCCCGTTGCTTCGAAATAGGCGACGGCCCCTTCCAGAAGATGCCCCATGGAGTACATTTCATGCAAGTCGCGAAGGTTTGTCCAACGCTTGTCCGGCTCGCGGCGAATGAACCAGCTGTTCAAGTAGCCGTCTGCCATCTGACCGTGTTCGAGCTTCTCGACGATGGCTTCGATCTTGGCTTCAATATCAGGGTTGGGATGTGCCTTTAGGGTGTAGCTTGCGGCCTCGATCCATTTGCCAAAATCGGAATCGAAGAAGTGCTGCATCGAAAGCCCGCTTGGCTGGATCGGCCGGGCAAGTGGTCCAGCGGGCTTGTCGAAGTCGAGCACCTCCAGAAAGCCTTCCTCCTGCAGCCGCTTGTGCTGCGTTGGGATGGTGACGTCGCGCACGGTTTTGGTCCAGCTTTCCCAGAAGCCGCCGTCGAAACTGACGCGTGAATGATCGGCTGGGACATAGCGCTTCATGTCCGGCGCCTGATTGGACTGATTGGGGATGGACGAAGACATGGAAACTCCTTGAGCGGCGAAGCCGCAGTCATTTCACGGCGCCGGCCGTCAGACCGCGCACGTAGTAGCGTTGCAAGAGAAGAAATAGAGCGATGCAGGGAACCATTGTCACGGCGATGCCGGCCTGCAGGGCGCCCCAATCGATGATGCCGTAAATGCCGGAGGAAACGTTGACCAGCATGATCGGCAAGGTGAACTTGTTCTGATCGGAGAGAAAGATCAGCGCGGCCAGGAACTCGTTCCAGGAATTTAGGAAGGCAAACATCGCGACGGTTGCAACACCGGGAAGGGCAATCGGCAGCATGATCCGCCGCAGAATGGTCGCCTGCGATGCGCCGTCTATACGCGCCGCCTCGATGAGAGCCTTGGGCACCGCGTCGAAGGCATTGCGCATCATAAAGACTGAGAATGGGAGCTGGAACGTCACATAGATCAGCACCAGGCCAAAGAGATTGTTCTGCAGGCGAACCGCCTTCAAAATCAGAAAGAGCGGTGTCAGGATCGACTGAAACGGGATCATCATCGTCGCCATGATCAGCACGAAGAGCAGCCCCTGCCCCGGGAAACGAAATTTCGAGAAGCCATAACCCGCGGGAATGGATACCAGAACCGTCAGCAACACCGTGCCTGCTGCGATCATCACCGAGTTTCCGGCATAGACATACCATCCGGCGCCGACGTGCTCGAGGCGGCGATAGTTCTCCAGCGAAAAGGCTTTCGAGAATAGCGCAGCCGGGTTGGCAAGCGCCTCCGCCGCGGGCTTGAACGAGTTGGCGAACGACCAGACGATCGGCATCACGAAGAATAGTGCGAAGACAAGGGCGAGCAGGATAAAGGCGAGATAGCCCAGCTGCTCGCTTGCCGGCTTCGGCTGGGTTTTGAAATTCAGGCGCTCCATCAGCCTTCCTCCGGGCGTTGTCGCAGAAAGACGAACTGAACCGTACTGATTGCGACCAGAACGACGAGCAGCGCCAGAGAAATCGCCGAACCATAGCCGAGCCGATAGGACGAGAAGGATGCGAGGTAGATCGAAAATACCGCAGAGATCGTGCCGTTGGACGGTCCGCCCTGCGTGATGATGAAGAACTGGTCGAAGGCAAGCATCGACGATGTGACATTGAGAACTAGGGCCAGCACCACAGAATTGCGCATCAATGGCAGGGTGATTCGACGGAAGCGGCTCCAAAGGCCTGCCCCGTCGATCTTCGCTGCTTCGATCACATCGGTCGAAATGCCCTGCAGACCGGTCAGCAGAATGATCATCGTAAAGCCGGATGTCTTCCAGACCACCATGAGGATAATGACAGCTAGCGCCGACCAGAAACTTTCAAGCGGCCGCGGTGCACTATCAATCAGGCCAATGGCACGTAACACCTGGGCAAAGACGCCGTTGTCAGGGTTGAGCAGCCACATCCACAATGTCGCGGCAGCACCAAAGCCGATGACGACAGGCATGAAGTAGATGGTCCGGAAGAAGCCTGCAATTCGCAATGGCCGGTCAACAAGCAACGCCAGCGGAAAAGCAACAAGGAAAATCGCTGCCGTTACCAAAACGGTATAGAGCAAGGTAAAGCCAAGAGAATGCCAAAGCTGGGTATCGTCAAACAGCTCGACATAGTTGGCAAGCCCGATGAATTTCGCCCGGCCGAGAAGTGGCCAGTTATAGAAGCTCATCCACACCGTCATCAAAAGCGGCACAAGGAAGAGCAAAACAATGAACAGGAAACCCGGCAAGATGAAAGCAAGACCGAGCCAGCCTTTTGGCTCGGGCTCGCCATGCATGACGGCAGGCTTCCTGCCGCAACGCAGCGACAAGCTCACGGCACTGCTCCTTTTTTGTTGATCGATGAGCATGGGATGGGAAACGAAGCGCCATGCGACAGCGCTTCGTCATGAGTGAGGCAAAAAAGACTTAGTTTGGGTTGGTTCTCTCGAGGATGCGGGTAAAGTCCGCCTGGGTCTTGGCGATCGTGCCGTCGACATCTTCACCGAAGATGGTTCCCTGGATCAGGTTCAGGAAAGGGCCGGTACGGCTCACGAAAAGCTCGTCTGAAGAGAACGTATAGGGTGTGCGTGCCTTGGTCAGCACGTCATAGGCAACAAGGTTGCGCTTGTCGAACTTGGCATATGCCTCGTTTGCCAGATCAGTCCGCGAAGGCATGCCCGATTCCTGGGTAATATAGACCTGTTGCTCGGGTTGCATGTAGAAGTTGACGAAGTCGAGGGCGACTTTTTTCTTCTCGCCACTGATCCCTTTCATCAACGCCAGCGCGTCGCCGCCAGCAAAGCTTGACGCACCGCCCTTCGGGCCGGGAATAGGTGCTACGTTGAACTTGACGTCCGGATACTTGCTCGTCAGCAGATTAACGATATAGGAGCCGGTCATCAGGATACCGACCTTGCCGGACGCAAAGGCCTCCACCGCGTTATTGCCATTGCCCGATCTGGACGTTGGGTGGATCGCGTCAGCCTTCGCCATGTCGCGATAGGCGGCAATGGTTTCGCGCAACGCCGTTGTATCGACGGTTGCGGAGCGTCCATCTTCACTCAGGACATCCGCCCCAGCCGCCCAAAGGTGCGGGAGAAAGTCATAGATGAGCCAGCTGCCGGAATTGGCGACGAAGTAGAAGCCATGAATATCGTTGCCAAGAGCGGTGATCTTCTTTGCGTCCGCAGCTATCTCTTCGAGCGAAGCAGGCGCCTTGTTGGCGTCAAGGCCGGCCTTGGAGAAGAGATTGGTGTTGTATGCGATGATCGAGGCATCCGGGAGCGCAGGAACGCCATAGATCTTACCGCCATAGGTCGCGAGGCGGATATGCGATGGGCTAAGAGCCGCTGCATACGGCAGCCCCTTGACGAAATCGGTGATGTCCTCAAGGCCATCGGCAGCTGCAAAGGTCGGAAGATAGATCAGATCGAGGACGGCACCATCCGGCGCGGCATCGCCGGCAATAGCGGCACCAAGTTTCGGCACCATCTGTTCTGCGGTAATCTGGGTGACGTTCACCTTGTCGGAATGGGTCGCATTGTACTTGTCGGCCAGTCCCTGGAGCACCGCACCCGAAGAGGTGCGCACCCACAAGGTGATTTCGGCCGCATTGGCGAGTGTGGCGCTTGCCATCAGCGCGATCGCAGAAATCGTCAACTTTAACTTGAACATGGAAGTTCCCCTTTTCCTTGTCGCCAACAGCCTCCAGATGGCGTGATCGAAACGTTAGTCGACATTTTTTTCGATGTCGACAGTCTGTATGCATGTTTTCGAGGGGAATCTGATAAAACCTTTTAACATCACGGTTATTTCTGATAAAAGGTTTTATCCGCAGATTTCAAACGAACCGATTCGAGCCAAGAGAACCATGCGCCGACAGACTATTCGGGACCTTGCCAAGGCAGCGGGCGTCAGCATTTCGACCGCTTCAAACGCATTAAACGGCACCGGACGAACGAATGCAGAAACGGTAGAGCGCGTTAAACGTGTGGCCGAAGAGATCGGGTTCAGGCCGAATGCGCTTGCGCGTGGGCTCTTGACCAAACGTAGTCACGCCATTGGCATGCTGACGAACGATACCTATGGCAGGCTGACACTTCCGATGGCCGCCGGCGTTTCCGAGGTGCTAGTCGATCACGGCTTGTCGGTCTTCCTGTGCGCCACCAACAATGACCCGCGCCTTGCACGTCTGCATCTGGAGACGCTGCTGGACCGACAGGTGGACGGCATCATCTTTACGGCAACGCGGCTTGATCTGGAACCGCCGCCGGAACTTGCAAAGCTCTCGATTCCTGTCGTCTACGCCTTCGCCGAGGGACCGGCGGACAGCATCAGCTTCTTTCCTGACGATGCTCAAGGCGCGCGTCTTGCCGTGGAACATCTCAAGGCTCTGGGCCGTTCGCGCATTCTCCACATAACTGGGCCGGAGGATTATCTTGCCGTGCGCATCCGCGCAAAAGCCTATCGCGACTGCGTCGGCCCTGACGCTGAGGTTTTCTATGGCGACTGGTCGGAAGAATGGGGCCACGAAGCCATCGAGCAGATACTTTCACGCGGGGAAAAAAGACCCGACGCCATCTTTTGCGGAAACGATGAAATTGCCCGTGGCGTGATAGACGCACTGCGCGATAAGGACCTGGCCGCTCCCAAAGATATCGCAGTCGTCGGCTTCGACAACTGGGAGGTCATCTCCCGACAAACCAGGCCGCCACTGACAACGATAGATATGGAGCTGAAAGAGATCGGCCATCAAGCGGGTCTTGCTATTCTCAGCCTGACAAAAGGCGAAGCTGTTCCTGCAGGAATTACCCGCTTGCCATGCCGATTGGTTGTCCGCCAGTCCTGCGGTGGAACGCCTGACTGACCGGGCCGTCGGACGTGCCATCCCGGCAAATCGCTCGGAAGACAGACGGCGGCATCTGGTTCGTAGACCGCTCAGCTTGGTCGCGTTACTTTGTATAAGGGAGGACCTGCAACCGATGTTCCAGAGCATATTGAGTTTTGCGAGATTTTGACTCCAATCGCAATCTCGCACTACCCTCGAGCTGGATCTAACATCTTGATAGGGTCGATAGTTCGAATATCAGGACGGGTCATGACGAGACGCAAAGCTGGGTTGATTCGTCGCGCACATCATGAAACGTCGAGCCGGCCGTCGGCAAATGGGGCTTGCGTTACATTACAGTAACACCTGATAAATGAATGTGGCAATCATGCATCATTTATAGCTGTATATGTGTATTGGCTGCAGTCACCAGCGAATAACGCCATTTGAGTAGCGATAGAATTCAATTCAACATTTGTGCATTCACGGCGCTTTTGTCAGCCTTCTATAGCTTGAAGCTAATCAAGTTACATTGTTGTGCAGGATTGATACGGTCATGCCTGCCCTACGAGGGAGTACTTGACACATTCTACTCGCACACAAGCTGTGCTGATCCGGGTCAGGACTTCGACGCCTGCTTCAAATCGTTGACGTCGCGATTGATTCTCGGGAATTTCATGGAGGAGAGAGAAGTGCAAAAAAGATATTTTGGACACCTGACTTTGATGCTCGGTGTTGCCTCGGCCCTGCCGGTATTTGCAGCGGACCTGCCGGCCGCCATGCCTGACGACAACCTCAACGCCGTTCTCTGGGATCAGACCTCGGTCGAAGCCCAGGCCAATGCGCTTGGCGCCTATGCGCTCGGCCGCATCCGCATCGATGAAGCCTTGGCCGACAAGAACTGGACAGCCGCTCCCGTCGAGCAAACCGGCAATTTCCAGGACTTTCCGCCGGCCGTCATTCTCGATGTCGACGACACCATTCTCAACACCTCACCTTACCAGGCGCACAACATCAAGACAGGCATCAGCTTCAGGCCGGAAACCTGGACGCGGTTTGTAAATGCCCAGCAGGGCAAGCCGATCCCAGGCGCTGTGGAATTCACCCAATATGCCGCTTCGAAGGGCGTGAAAGTCTTCTACGTCAGCAACCGCATTATCGATGAGGAAAAGCCGACCGTCGAGGAGTTGAAGCGGTTTGGCTTTCCGATGGGCGACAATGTCGATACGTTCCTGAGTGTCAAGGAACAGCCGGACTGGGGGGCCGCCAAGGGCACACGGCGCGCCTTCATCGCCAAGAACTATCGCATCCTTTTGATGTTCGGCGACAATTTCGGCGACTTCACCGACGACTACAAAGGCACGGTCGAGGAACGGCAAACGGCATTTGAAGCCAATGCGGCCCATTTCGGCCACGACTGGATCGCCATCGCCAACCCAACCTACGGCTCCTTCGAAAGTGCGCCCTACAAGGCCGATTACAAGCTGCCGCCGGAAGAGCAGCGCAAGATGAAGCAGGATGCCCTGAAGCCTTGGGATGGGAAGTGACGGCTGAACTCGCGGAGGTGCAATACCCCCTGTCGCGACCCGACAGAGGGTATCAACGCTTCCTCAAACTGAGAGGCCGCGGTCGCTCCCATTCAGCTCTTCTTGAGTTTCAGCTTCACCTAACCTTCATCCACCAGCATCTGCGACCGTGATTCTTGCCGAAGGCAAGCTGATCGGCGACGGGGGGCATTACGTTGCCGTCGAACTCGCCAGACCCCATCGGGGCGGCCGGAGGATGATCGCCCACCTTGTATTTCAGCAACTCGAAATATATTATTGCGACTGCTCCACCGGATTGAGCTGCGGCGAAATTTCGTGCCGCGTTTCGTCGGCTATATGTTCGGACAGGACACGCTCGAGTTCCGCATCAAGGTCATACCGCCGAGCAGAGACATGACATTGCCTTCGGATCACCCGGATTGCTGAACACCAACGACGCATACGCGGCCCGGATGCAAATCATAAGTGGAAGAGAACGCCGCAATACGGCTTTGCTGGCTGCCGTCCGGTCGATAGCTGCCCAGTCTCGTCTCCCTTGTTGTAAAAGTCTTATTGAATGTAGTTGCCGCAAGCTCGGTTATCTATTCCGCATTCACGATCAACTGATGTTACAAGTATGATTTCCAGGAGCTGACTACAAAGTAGTCTAATCCACGACCAGCAGACCGCAAGGGATTCGCTATTAAAGCGAGATCAAAATTTACCACGCGCGACTTCTCCATAACATGCATCTCTGCAAATTGATTTTGTGTCATATTCGAGTAACACTTTGTTAGCGAACGTGGCAATCCTGCATCGCACAGAGGTGTATGTGTGTGCTGATCGCAGCCACCTGGGAATAAAGATATTTGTATAACGATTGAATTCAATTCACCATTTGCACAATCGCAGCACTCTTGTCAGCGTTCTATAGCTTGAAGCTATTCAAGTTACATTGTTGGCGGGATTGATCCGATCATACCTGCCTTATGAGGGAGTAATTTCACGTGAAGTTTACAAAATTACTGTTAAGTTCAGCTGCGGTATTAGGTGTGGTCTCTAGCGCGCATGCAGCCGACGCGATCGTTGCTGCAGAACCGGAGCCGCTGGAATACGTTCGCATCTGTGACGCATACGGTGCGGGCTACTTCTTCATCCCGGGTACCGAAACTTGCCTCAAGGTCGGCGGATTGGTTCGTACCGAAGGAAAATGGTACAACGCCTACAATCCAGGACCGGGCGGCAACTATGGCACGCTGTGGCACACCCGCGCTCAGTTGAGTGTCGAGACCGCGAATGATACCGAATACGGTCCGCTGAAGACCAACACTATCTATCGGTGGGACTGGCAGGATGGCGGCGCTACCACCCCAAAACTGGTCTGGGCAAACATCAGCCTCGGCGGCTTCACGGTTGGCAAAAAGGACTCGCAATACAACTTGTTCACAGGCTACGCCGGCGACGTCATGAACGATGACGTGATCTATGACGGTCCGTACGAACTGAACCAGTTGACCTACAACTACGATGCAGGCAACGGCTTTACGGCTGTCGTCTCGCTCGAGGACAGCAACTCCGGTGCCGATACGACGACCTATGGCGGCGCTTGGGTTCAGTCGAAGGCCGACCATTACGCTCCAAACCTCGTTGCTGGTGTTGGCTACAAGGCTAGCGGCTTCGGCTTCAAGGTCGTCGGCGGTTATGACTCGATCGTCGAAGAAGGTGCAGTCAAGGCTCGTATCGACGCTGACTTCGGCGCCTTCACGGCCTTTTTGATGGGCGGCTACAACACGGACGGTAGCAAACTGAACCAGTATGCTGGCTCGAACCTGAACGCATCTGCTTGCCCGGCTGGCCACGGCGATCTCTGCGGCTGGGGCGATTGGGCAGTCTGGGGCGGCGTTGGCGTTCCGATCAATGAAAAGCTGAAGTGGAACGTTCAGCTCGCCTACACCGACTCGAAGATCTTCGAAGCAACCACGAACCTCAAGTTCACCCCGGTCAAGGGCTTTCTCGTCGAGCCGGAAGTCACCTATACCAACTTCGATTCTGTGAACCAGGATCAGTGGGCCGGTATCCTGCGCTTCCAACGCAGCTTCTAATCATCGCTTATCTGGCAATTGCCGGGCAACGAGGCCTGACACTCCAATCCGTCGGGCTTCGTTCATTAACCGGCTGATCTCCGATCAAAAACGAAGACCCGGTTTCCCTGCCGGGTCTTTCGTTGAGAGCAAGTGCCACTCATTGCAGCATGACTGTTTGCACGAACATGGCGGATTTTGATCGCTGAGTGTGCGCTCTTCCGGTGGCACTACCAGACACTCGGCGTTAAAGTTAGTAACTGCATAGCAACCCCGGGAAGTCTCCCAATGAGATACTTCAGGTCCGGCTCCAGTACGGCAGACGCTGCCGCTGTTGGAGAAAACCACCGCAATGTTCGTTGCCCTTTCTCAGGAAAATCTCCTTTGACGTCGAGCACGTGAAGTAGGTGTACCTGAACCACGACCATTACACTGTGTTCGTCGCTAAGCTTTTCGGTGTGGGTATAGTACCCAAAAGGCTTCTTGCGGACTCGACCAACAACCCCCGCCTCTTCCCAAGCCTCACGCTGAGCCGTCTCACATGGCTTACTCTCCGCGTCGCCCCAACCTTTTGGGACAACCCAACGCCCGGTATCGCGACTTGTAATCAACAATAGCTGGACAGGATCTTCTGAGCCGGCAACGTACCTGAAACATAGAGCAGCATATTGTTTCTCGGTCGGTAACAATTTTGCTGTCTTGCAGTGTTTGCTCTTCTCAATCGACATCACCCAACCTGCTTTCGATGAGGACGCCATGCCCATCCATGATTGGATGCGCGACCGGGGCGATACCCGACGCCAGATCCTGACGTCGCGGTCGCGCCACTGGACTGCAAACAGAGGGACGCGAAGCTGTCATCATATAAATGAGCCTTCCATATTAGCTTGGGACCTAAGGCGAGTACGGGAACTTTTTCTCTCGAATAGAGACGAACACGCGGCGGCGCTATCAAATCCAAATGCGAACATTTGGGAATAAAATTCGAAGGCGCTCAAGATCGCCGCGGCGGCGTTGCTTTGAAATGTTCTCGAACCAAATCCTTGAAATCTGCGAAGCTTTCGAAACCTGCCATTTTGGCCGCCCTTGCCACTGTTGTCGGTCCTACGCAACATTCTGCGGCGATCGACTGAAGCGTGCCGAAGGCGAACACTTCCGGCTTCTCAATCGCCAGGCGCGCGACGCGCTCTGATTGGCGGGTGAAAACGATTGCACGCGCTGCGATCAACTTCTTAAGGTCGCCCAAATCCCTTGGTCTGCTGTTCGATGTTTGACGTTTCATGATGCACCCATCGGCAAATTGCGGCCGACACTCGCGATAATAAGTGGGGTCATTGAGCCGCATCGATCATCCTGATCCACTCGGCTGCACGGCGCGCCGCCTCGGCGAGAACCGGTTTCGGCGCCTTGTAGTATTCGCCGACAGGCAACGCGCGCTTTCGCCGAACGAAATCGATCGCATCATCCAGTGTTGGAAATTCATCCAGCAACGTAAGATGCAGGAATAGGGAGACGACCGCGACGGATCGAGAACGTCCACCGCGGCAATTGACGAGAATGCTGCCCCGGTCGCGACACGGATAGGATGGTTTGTTTGGTAAGATCTGTTCGAGTGCGGCGCGCAGGATGTAATGCGCGGCCACCATCTGTGTTTCCGGATTGCCGACGCCATCTATCAGCCCGATCTTGTAGTAGCGGATCTCGCCCGGCCCATAGATGCTTCCCTCGTGATCGGAAACGATCTTGTCTTGCTGGACAAAATTGAAGTCGAGATTGACTGCGCAATTGACCACGGTCGTAATGTCGTTTCGGCGCAAAAGCCCTAGATTACTCGCCCCTTCCTTTCCAGAAATGAAGATATCAACCCCATAATGCGGATGCGCTTCATAGATGAGACTGAGTTTGGGCAGATCCCGATCTTGTTGTTCAATCGCGATTTTAGATTTTTGCATAAGTTTTCTCCGAGGCGACAATCGGTCAGGCACGTGCCACTCAAACTTTGATCGTTGACAACTCCCGCCTGGGCTAGTGCGTCGCTGTCAGTAATCCTGTTAAGCAGCTACCTTTGCTTTTCTGGCTTCGCTGATGGATCGTGCTACCCGTTCCAGGGTGGGATAGTGAGCGCCCTCGCCTGTTGCGATGTATCCGGGACAAAGGAAATCAGTCGCCCCTTCTGGAACCTTGCCAAGAGTGAGCGGCTCATATCGCCCACCGGCGTTCTTGAGGATCAGCGTCGCCGCGGCGACATCCCATGCGTTGACACCAAATCCGGCAGTTGCATCCACCCAACCTGCAGCGACATGCGCGATGCTCAGAGCCGCGCTTCCGGGACGGCGCAGTGTGGAAAAGGTGTCGACCAGTTCGCCCATGTTGGCGAGTGCGATCTCGCGCCCGTCGCGGCGGAAATCCCGCGCCACCGGATAGCTGGTGATGAGCGTCGCGTGTACCTCGTTCTCGACAGATCTCGATCGAATAGGCATGTCGTTCAAGCTGGAAGTCGAGACGTCTGCACTGAACATCATTCCGGTGACCGGGTCGTAGATCGCACCGGCAACCACCTTTCCCTCGATCACCGCAGCGATGGACACGCACCAGAATGCAAGCCCGCGGGCGAAATTCGCCGTCCCGTCGATCGGATCGACATACCACTGAATGCTGCCGCTTCCTGTCTGTCCGCCTTCCTCACCCATGATGGCCGAATTGGGCTGATGGTCGAGGATGAAGGCACGGATGGTTTGCTCGGCCTGTTTATCATGAATGGTGACGACATCGTGAAGATCGACCTTGTAATCGACCGCAATATTGGATCGAAAGGCAGCGAGCAGCGGTTCGCGAACGGCAAGCGCCGCGCCTCTTGCGATATCCATCAGTCGGCGAGAGCTCAGGATCAGCTCGTCGGTCTGATGCTCACGTTTGCGGTGGGTGGAGCTTTGCATGGACATGTCCAGTCTGTCGTTTCAAGGAATGGGACCTGGCGCTTAAGCGCATTGGACGTGGTTTATTTCGAGTAATTCACGCGCCAGAAATCCTGCCATTCTTCGCGCCGGTTGAAGTCATCAAGACCGGTCGAAGAGTCATAGGCCTCCAGTTTCTCAGCAACCTTCATCAAACCGGAAGGTTCGTCTTCGGGCATCTTGATCTCGATATTGGTCGGCAATTTGCCGTCCTTCATCTGAGGCGCTATACCCTCTTCAGTCAGGATGTAATGAATGAAGAGCTTCGCCGTATTTGGGCTCTGTGACTTCGTCGCGATCAGGCCAAGCTTGATGTAGTTCCATCCGACCCAAGGGTCGAGGGTCGTGCAAATGCCGAGCTTATAACCCTTGTCCTTGTTGTCTCGGAATTTGGCCGAGCTTAAAAGCCCGATAAACGGCTCCTTCTGCCCCGGTGCTCCAACGGCCTCAGAAATGCGGTCGTCGCTGTCGGTCGCCAAGGGAGCATTTTGCGCCAGTGCCTTGATCCAGGCGGCCGCAGCGCTCTTTTCGTTTGTCTCAAGCGACTTGCCGAAATGTGCCTTGTAAGCGGCAGCGAGCGCATCGCTGCCATGGGCCTCGAGCTGATTGAACCAATCGGTATAATTGCCCTTCGTTAGCGGGTCGATGATAGCGACCTTGCCCTTCCACTTCGGCTCTGTCAGCTCCCAGATATTGGCGATAGGACACTTGTGGTAGGCCTCGGTGTTATAGGCCCAGACGTTCGCGTTGGTGGAAATCGCTAGAGGATTCTGAAACTGCTTCGGAATCTTCGTGATCATGTCAGCAGGCAGGTAGTTCTTGACGAATTTGTCCGGCAGAAGCTGCGCCAACGCAGCCGGAGCGTCAGTGATCAGGACGACATCGCCCTGGACGTTGTTCGACTGGGTCTCGCGGATGATCATCTCGAGCTGGCTGTTGGCTGAAACTTTCATCCCGGTGGCTTTCAGGCCGTATTTGGCGCTGAAATTCTTGGCCACCTCGACGATCTTGCCGGTGCTGTCATAGACGGTGATCGGCCTCTCGCTCTTGGCCGCATTAACGAGTGCGTCAAGACTGGCGTCATCATCGGCGACAGCCGGCGCAACCAAGGCCAGAGATCCGATGGTTGCAGTTGCCAACGCTGCGAAAAAAACTGCGTTTCTGTTCATTGTTCCCTCCCAGGAATGGCATCAAGGCTCCCGTCTCTACGTTTCACTTTTTGTAGTTCATGCGCCAAAAGTCCTGCCACGTCTCGCGGGTATCCCAGTCGTCGAGGCTGGTCGTCATCGCGTAGGGCAGAAGCTGATCGAGAACTTTGCCAATACCGGATGGTTCGTCTGCCGGAAGGCGGACGTCCTTGTTTGTCGACATCTTGCCGTCGATCGCCTGGGGAGCGATGCCTTCCTCTGTCATGATGTAGTGCACGAAAAGCTTGGCGGCGTTCGGGCTATCTGTTCCCTTTGTAATAAGGCCAACACCAGGGTAGAGCCAGCCGGGCCAGGGCTTCAGGCCCTTGCAGAGACCGAGTTTCATCCCCTTGTCGGCGTTGTCACGGAATTTGGCCGAGCTGATGAGACCCATGAAGGGTTCGGACTGACCAGGCGCACCGACAGCTTCCGCTGCAGCCGCATCCGCATCCGTCAAGAGGGGGCCGTTTGCCGCGATTGCCTTGACCCATGCGGCAGTCGCACTGTCTTCCTTCGTATTTAGATCCTTGCCGAAATATTCCTTGTAGGCCTGCGCGACCTTGTCGTCGCCATGCTTGGCCATCTGATTGAACCAGTCGACGTAGGACGCCTTTCCGAGCGGATCCTGCATCGCGACCCTGCCCTTCCACTTCGGCTCAGTCAGTTCCCAGATATTACTGACGGGGCACTTGGCGAAGATCTGGGTGTTATAGGCCCAGACGTTGGCGCTCGTGACGACCGTCAAAGGATCCTGATATTCGGACGGGATCTTGGCTGAGAGATCCGGTGGAAGCCAGCTTTCGGCAAAACCCTGCGGGATCAGCTGGGCTACGGCGGCGGGCGCATCGCTGACGATCGAAACGTCGCCCTGGACGTTGTTAGCGCGCGCCTCGCGGATGATCATCTCGATCTGTTCGGACACTTTGACCTTGGAGCCTTCCGCGGATAGGCCGTACTTCTTGGCGAAGTTCTTTGCCATCTCCACGATCTTGCCGGTGCTGTCATACACCGTGATCGGTTTTTCTTTCCTCGCGGCGGCAATCAATCCCTCGAGATCGAAAGGCTCGTCGGCCCGTACCGCCCCACCGAATGTGGCCGCAACCGCGGTCGCGCAAAGCAGACGGCTCACGCCGTCGATCAAAGTCCGCCTCATACTGCTCCTCCGTCAGAATACGTCGCCTTCGTCGTGGTCTTCAGTTGTAGATTTCCGCCCTCAACACTCTGTCGGCCTCCAAAATTCTCTCTCCATGCAAGTCGAAGACATGCAGCGCCTCGGGCGGCGCATGAAAGAACACGCGTTCGCAGCCATCGAGCCGCGGCAGAGCGTGGGTGGTCAAAAACAGGGTGTGTTTTGCGCTGCGCAATTCGAGAATCCAGCTGCCGCCGGTCGGCAGAACACCGGTGACTGTCATCTCGCTGAAGAAGTCACCCTGAGGCACATCCTCGAGCTTCAACACGTAGCCCATCGCCTCGGGCCGTATGCCGACCGAGCCGATGCCGGAAAGAGCCGGGAATCGGAACGAGAAGTACCGTTCAGCCTCGTCGGCGATATCGGAAATTCCGGGCTGTCTGAATGTCAGGATGTTGATCGGCGGGCTGCCTACGAACTCGGCAACGAAGCGATTGGCCGGACGGTCGTAGATATCGTTGGGCGTGCCCATCTGCTGGAGCGTGCCCTCGTTCAGGACAGCAATCGTGGTCGCGAGCGTCATTGCTTCCCATTGATCATGGGTGACGAAGACGATTGTCGTCTTGAACTCCTTGTGCAGCCGCTTGAGTTCGGCGCGCATTTCCAGCCGAAGTCGGGCATCGAGGTTGGACAGGGGCTCATCGAGAAGCAATACACCTGGATTGACGGCGAGCATTCGTGCGAGCGCGACGCGTTGCTGTTGGCCGCCGGAAAGCTGGGAGGGGTAGCGATCACGGTACTTGGCGATATCGAGCGCTTGCATCACGCGCTCGACGCGTGCCTCCCGTTCCGCTTTCGGCAACTTGCGCAGCCGCAGACCGAAATCGGTGTTGCGCTCGATCGTCAGATGAGGCCAGAGCGCGTAGCTTTGGAAGACGAGACCCATCTCGCGCTTTTCGGGTGGAACGAAAACGCCTTCGACGACGGAATCGATCAACCTGTCTCCGACGCGAATTTCACCACCGGACAGATTTTCCAACCCGGCGATCATCCTCAACGTTGTCGTCTTCCCGCAGCCCGAAGGGCCGAGAAGGCACATGAATTCACCGTCGCGAATTTCCAGATCGAGGTCGGAGACCGCGTTTGCCGAATTCACACCATAATTCTTTTGCGCACCGCGCAGGTTGATCGTAGGCATCAGCTTCCAAGTCCTTCTGCGAGATTTGTGCGGGTTAGCTTCTGGGCCATCAGCGTACCGAAATAGGCAATGCCGGCGATGATCAGGACCACGGCATTGGCCGCCTGGGTGTAGCGATAATCGACCAGCCTCAAGGAATAGGTGGTCAGCACGTCGGTGCTCGGGACGGCGAGGATCGCGAACAGGCTGAGGCCCTTGATCCCGGCAATGAAGGGCAGAAGTACGCCGGCCACCAGGGAGCCTTTCTGGATGGGGATCACAATCGAGATCATGCGGCGCAACCACCCTGCCCCAGCGATCTGGGCAGCCTCTTCCGGATCCTTGCCGAGCTGCGTCATCGCGGAAATTCCAGCGCGGGAAGCATAGGGCATCTGATCAGCGATGAGGGCGAGCACAAGGATCGTCACGGTGCCGTAGAGCGCCGGTATAGGCCCACGCGGAACGGCAAACAGTGAGAGGTAAGCGGCCGCGAACGCGATACCCGGCACGAGATAGGGTAGAAACGTCACCTGACGGAGATAGACCGACAGCGAACGCACCGGTGTGCGGATGACGACATAACCGACAAAAAGACCGAGAATTCCCGATGTCAAGGACGCAAGGCCGACGATCATCAACGTGTTGCCGGCCGCCGCCCAAAGATCGGGGCTCAAGAGGATGCCTGTCTGCAGCGCGACCGTATCGAGATGCGTGCCGATCCAGTAATCGAACGTGAAGTTGTCAAGCGTGAACTGGGCAGGAATTCTCATGACGGTCGACAAAGCGAGCGTCAGCAATGGCAATCCGACACTGAGCAGGAAGATCGCCGCTGCAAAGCCCGTGGCCGGGAGGCGCATGTTGCCCAGGCGGTTCTGACGGTTCATCGAGCCCTTCGAACCGATGGTGACGAAACGGCGGGCTTCGCGTACCAGCCGTGCGTCAATTATCAAGGTGATGATACCGATCACCATGATCGAGGCCGCAACGACGCCGGCAACCCCCGTCTGGCGAGATGCGATGCTGCGAAACAACGACGTCGACAGCACGTCGAAGTTCACAGGCAGACCCAGCACGTAAGGAACGCCGAATTCGCCAAGGCACTTTGCGAATATCAGGACCATCGACGACAGGAGCGCCGGCCGCATCAAGGGCAGGATCACTTGCAGGGCAACCTGATGACGCCGGGCGCCAAGGATACGGGCGGAATCTTCAAGCTGGGAATCGAAGCGGCGGAGCGCCGACCCGAAAAGCAGGATCACGAACGGCGTATAGTGCAAAGCAAGGATGATTGTGATCGGGAAACGACCATAAGCGACCCAGTCGGGCGGTGTCATTCCCATCGCCTCTAACCAGCCCGGTTGTCCACCGATCGTGCGGTTCTTGAAAAGGGTTGTCCAGGCAAGCGCAAAGGTCCAGGCCGGCAGCATGTAGGGAACGATCAGGGCGGTTGCGAACCACCGACGCCCGAACATGTCTGTGCGGCTGATCAACCAGGCCAGGATCGTGCCAATCGCTAAAGAAAGAATGATTGCGCCCAACGCAACGGTCAACGTGTTGAGAAGCGGGTGCCAGAAGAGGTCGGTTGCCACCGGCGAGAAGAATGTCCGATCAAGATAGTAGAAGGTGAAAGCCCCCACCTCTTTGCCGAGCCGTCGCTCGTGGCCAAACTGAACACGAACGGCGTCGAAAATGATCGAGATGATGGGGACGACGATTAGGTAGGTAAAGAGCAGCGCCGTCATGATACCGATCAGTGTCGTTGGCTCGCGCATTGCGACCTTGAGCCGATACCTCCATGCCTGCCACCCGGATGGCCTTGCAGCGCTCCTTTCGCCGGGCGCTTGCGCCTTCACCGTATCGCTTAGATGAGCCATCGTACCTCCCAATCGAGCTTCATTTCTGCGCTTGACGTGCTTGAACCGGGCAAAATCAGTCACGGCGGAGCATCCGCCAAGCAGGCAGCCCTGGCGCATTAAGCGCGAGAAAGAAAACTAGTCCTCCATCGACAGGCCTTCACAGCCCGGCGTGCTGGCAAACGGACGGCTCCTCCCGGCATCTACCATCAGCAAGAGCAATGGAATAATCATTCCATTTTTCCTCTTTCTGGAATTCATGATTCATCGAAACGGCAGTTTTGTCAACGACAAAATGCACGCGCGATCAATATCATAATATATTGTTTTTATTATCTCTTTTTTGTCAATGCATCCGGTTTTTCGAACAGCATTGCATCCATGTTGGCCAAGGGCGGAAATCACTGGCATTTTTCCTCCCATCCTTCGTCAGGATCGACATCGGCAAATCCAGTCCGCCTGGCAGATGCGCGAAATTTTTCGATTGGAAAAACCTACGCTTTATGCCCTGTGATATGCGATCTGGTTCAGGTGGGAAGTTTGATGGCACAAACATTTGTGACGGCAGAGGAAGTCGCAAAACGCGCGGGCGTATCGCGCTCAGCCGTATCGCGCACATTCAATGGCGGCAGCGTATCGAAATCGGTGCGCCACAAGGTGCTGAAAGCCGCAGGCGATCTTGGTTATCGCGTCAATCGCCTGGCGCAGGGATTGATGAGCGATCGCTCCAATCTCATCGGCGTGGTCGGCGCCAATCTGAGTGCCCCATTTATTTCCAGGCAGCTTGATCTCTTAAGCATCGGCCTGTTGCGGAGGGGCCTGCAATGCCTGCTGCTTAACGCAGCCGATGCGCGCACGGACATTGCGCCTCTGATCGAGCTTCTATTCGAGTTTCGCGCGCAGGCTATCATCGTACTGTCCGGGGAGCCGCCCACCTCGATCATCGACCAATGCATTGCCAATGGCGTACGTCTCATTTTGATCAACCAGCGCATCGATAGAACCGATACCAGCATGGTTTTGAGCGACGATTCTCACGGAGCCGAGCTTGCCGCCACGCGGCTCGTCAAAGCCCGTTGCAAGAAAGTCGCTGTCGTTTCAAGTAGCAGCCAGACCCCGTCACAGGTTCGCCGGGCGAGTGCCTTCAGCCAGCGCATGAGGATTGAAGGCGTAGAAGTCGTGACTTGGTTGGGCGGTCCGACGGGCTACGACAGTGGTTACAGCGCCGCTTGCGAAGTGCTCTTGGACAAAACCATCGACGGCGCATTCTGCGTCACAGACCTCATGGCGCTCGGTTTCCTAGACGCTGCCCGCCTGGAGATGGGCCGCCGCGTGCCTGAGGATCTGTCGATCGTCGGCTTCGACGACATCGCGCAGGCGGGCTGGAAGAGCTACCAGTTGACCACAATCGCCCAGCCGCTTGAGGACTTGACCGAAAAAGTACTGACGGCCCTCGACAGCGACGAAGCCGAGACAAGGCTTCAGGTCGTGCCGGTTGCAATTGTGGAGAGGGCAACGGCGCGCTAGTTCGCCTGGCGGATCCGACTTTCGATCAGAAGACCGCTCTGGTCAAGGATCGGATGGGCCACGGCAGCGATATGGGCATGAACGCGCTTCAGGTCGCGCAGAATATCAAGATGCAGCGAGCTCGTTTGGATGCTTTCGGGCCGCTCTTCGCGCAGGCGCTGCAGGTGCCGTTCGGCCGACTGCTTTTCGAGCCGTCGCACATCCTCCTTGATTTCCACAAGCTGGCGCGCCAGCTTGGCGTCTTGTGTCGCAAAGACAGTCTGCGCCATGCGGATGCTGTCCAGCGTCACATTGAATAGGCCCGCGATTTCCTCTTGCCCATCGCGCGAGAATTGCAGGCCACGATCGATCTTTTTAGTGATTTCCGGGAGAATGCCTTTTTCGATAATGTCGCCGACATGCTCCAGATTGATAGCATACTCAACGATGTCCATCGAGCGGCGATGTTCTTCTGCGCTCAAGCCGTTATGACCGAGCTTGGAAATATAGACCTTGATTGCGTGTTGGATCCGATCAACCCGTCCTTCAAGCATTGCGACATCGGTAAGAGCCGAGGAATCGTTTCGATTCATTGCGTCAGCGGCGTGTGACAACATTCGCTCGACCAGATCGCCGGCGACCATGACCTCGCGAGTTGCCCCTGCAAGAGCGGAGAGCGGACGAGCGAGATCATTGTTGTCCAGGTAGCTGCTCTCCTCAAGATCCTGCTTTTTCTCCGGCAGGAGGCGAGACGTCAGCGACAGGACGAATGGCGACAGTGGCCAGGCGAAAAGAGCGACGACAAGATTGAAGACGAGATGTGCATCGACTGCGAAATTCTGATGCGGCAACGGCGACAGCTCAAGAAAGTCGGCGCCATAACCTGCAAACGGTAGGGCGATAGAAACGCCGATCGCTCGCACGATCAGGTTCCCGAGCGTGACGCGGCGGGCGCGCGTTGGTGAATGCAGGGTCGCAAGGACAGGGGGAACTGCTCCTCCAAGATTGGCGCCAAGGACAAGAACGATCACAAGCCCTGTGTCGATGCCGCCACCGGCGGCGAGCGACAGGATGAGAACGACGACCGCGAGACTGGACGATGCCGCGATCGCCAGAGCGGCCGAAAAAAACAGTGCAACGGGCCACGCATTTCCGAGCATGGTGATGAAGAGGCTGAGGGCAGGCGACTGGCGTATGGGATCGGTCGCGCCGGAAAGCAGATGCAATGACAGCAGCATCAGACCGACGCCCACAAGGGCGGCGCCCCCACCCTGGCGCGCGGAGGACTTTGCACGCAACAGCACCGCCCCGACAAGGATGAGCAGCGGTGAAAGCCAGCCAAGACCAAGGGCGACGATCCACGCAGTCGCAGCGGTCCCGACATTTGCTCCGAGAAGCACGATCTGCGCCATTGCCGGTACGATCATGTCTCTCTCCACGAAGGAGGCGACAATCAAGGCGGTTGCCGTTGAACTTTGCAGAGCGATGGTGGCAACAAAGCCCGCAAAGATTGATCTTGCGCCGCTTCTGGTACTTCTCGCGAGCCCCGCACGAAGTTTCGTGCCGAAGGCGCGCGTCATTCCATCCTTGACCTGGGCGAGGCCGAAGAGAAGCAGCGCAATCGCACCGAACAGATTGACGCTGACGATAGTCGATTCCATACCATCACCTGTTGCCTGTTGACCGGACGCACATCCGGCATTCATCGTCATCAAGTTGCGCCGTCAGACTATCGTCTTGCCGATGCAACGCCGTTCCTAGTCGATATCTCCGCTAAGCCGGTTCATCCCACAGGTCTTCTTCAAGACGGACGACAACGCTGCTTCGACCCTCTGCGGCGCGATCGAGAAACGCTCCGAGCGCTCCAAGGAAAATGCGGAGAAACCGCTCACGCGATCCATCGTGGGCGCCAGGCGCAAGTCCGAATTGCTGTGCCAGCAACCGGTAGAGCGCCAGCCGTTCCGGTTCGATATGCGCGATCGCCAGATGAGCGCCCTGCCGCAGGCAGTACCAATCGGCAATCAGCTCGACCATCGGGAGCCCCTCGGACAAGGCCATGCTCGATGGCTTTAGGCCTTCACCTCCCCCGGCAACGCATTGCACCGCCTGTGCGACACTCATCTGCACGACTACAGCGGCCAGGTCGGCTGGCCATTCCTTCGGCAGATAACGGTAGCGGACAAGCGCCCGCTTGTGGGCTCGAAGGAAACCGCCATAGGTTTCTGCCGCGTGGGCCGCGTCACCGGGTTCGAGGCGGGCGGCGGTTTCCAACCGATAGCCCGCAAGGAGCCGAGGATCGACGGACATAGCCGCCAATTCGACCGTATCGACCGCCACGCGGTCATGCGAAGGCCGGATGACCTTGAAGGCTGGAGGAAATGCGACCAGTGACGGGACCGCAACATTGGTGAAGGAGCCGCCGTCGCGACCTCGCCGTGTGACGCCCTCGACGTGCAGATGGCCGCTGAAATGAACGTGCAAACCTGCCGTCAAGAAGGCGTCCTCGACCTCGTGCCGTGGTATGCGACGCACCAGATCGGTCTCGCCGAAGAGGGCTTTTTCGGCCTCGCAAGCGCCATCGAACGGGTCGAGCGCGGGATAGTGGGAAAACGCCAACAAGGTCTTTCCGAGACGGCGAGCCCGGCGCTTAACGTCGCCGATCCACGAAAGGATGAAAGGCTTGAAGCGCAGCATGGCGTTCCAGCCGCGGGCAGTGCTGTCGATGAAGGCGGCCTCTTCCCCATGGCTGAAGCTGCCATCGCGCGGCTCGAAGACATTCGCGTCGATCATCAACAGCCAGATGCCGGGAACCGGTTCGACGAGATAGGAGGCATCCGTCAGTCGATAGCGATTGTGGCCATCCGGCGAGGTCACCTCGTAGAGCCGCTCCTGAGCAGCATCGGATGATCCAAAGGGGCTTTCCCAATGGATGTACTCCGGCCTGCGAAAGAAGCCAAAATTCGCCATCGGGCGAAGTCCGTAGGGATACCCTTCGCAATATATCCTGTCGCTGAAGACAACGCCGTCGCCGGCAAGCCCGGCATCACTGGAGACGAGGATCGCCTGAGCGGCGTCCGTCAGAAACTCTTTGGTGTGATGGCGGCCACGCAAACCGTAAATGTCATGATTTCCAGGCAGGGCAAAGAAGGCAGTGCCATGATCGCGGCTGTGTTGCTCCAAAATGTCGGCAAGCTTTTGTGTCGTCGCCCGCTGGCCGTCGTCACTATAGTCACCAAGCAGCACGACATGGCGGATACCGCGCTTCTGTACACTTTCGAGCGCTGCATGGAGCGCGCCGCCACTCTCGTTGAAAACCCGCGTGGAGTGGCGTGTGTCCGACCAACTGCGCATCGTCAGCGCCTGGCCGCCGATCCTGATGCCGGAAAAGCCGAAATCGGCGTCGATATCGTGAAAATGCGCGTCCGCGATAACGGCAATTTCGGGGAAGGCTCGAAGTGTCATGAATGGCGCTGCTTTCGTGCTTCGATTAGCTCGATCCAATCCGACGCACGCCTGATCGCATCGTAGAGCATCGACTTCGGCGTTTCGAACCGGTCGTCCGGAGCCAACTCGCGCCGCTCTCCAATAGCGGCAAGGGCATGGTCCAAGGTCTGATAGAAATGCGGCGGTTGCTTGTGAAGAAGAGACGCAACCGGCGAAACCGAGCGTCTGCGCCCGCTTCGACAACTGGCGAGGACATTGCCGCCGTCGGGAAAGGGATAGATCTCGCGCTTCGGTATGGTCTGGCGCAGAGCGCCGTCGAGGATATGGCAGGCGTCGAGCACCATTGCGCCAGGGCTGCCCTCGCCGTCGATGATACCAACCTTGTTAATGCGG
The DNA here is from genome assembly GCF_047445805.1 of Rhizobium sp. BR 314. Lineage (NCBI taxonomy): Bacteria > Pseudomonadati > Pseudomonadota > Alphaproteobacteria > Hyphomicrobiales > Rhizobiaceae > Rhizobium > Rhizobium sp. BR 314. The sequence continues at coordinate 85,870 of NZ_JARWLA010000027.1, forward strand.
ATGTCACCGTAACCCGACGCCCGTACCTCGGCGGTTGCCCGATGCGCCTGCACATGATTGATGTCGAGATTGACAGCACGGTTCAACACGGTCGTGATCTGGTGCTGGCGCAGAAGACCGATATCGCTCGCGCTGGCACCTCCGTCAATGAACAGGGCCGCCTCGAAGGGTCCGAGGACTTGTGCAATCAAGGTGATCGCCGGGCAAGCGTAGACAGGTCCGTCCATGTCAATCCTCCGCGCGCATACGCCTGTCGCAGCAAGAGCGGCTTATAATCACGTTCTTGTGGCCGCTACTGGCCAGCCCGACACGCCGACTCAATCCGGTTGCCGACTGAAGAGAGCGGGATGTTTGCAATTTCACTGATTCCGGCAGCGATCGCCGGAGCGACAGCAAGGACAGGACCGCCCTTTTCCAGGCTGCCGATGTCCAGGAAAGGGCAGACATCACCACCCGCCTCGCTGACGAGGAGAAGACCGGCAAGGCAATCCCAGGAATTCATGTGCAGTTCGACATAGCCATCCAAACGGCCGTCCGCGACATAGGCCAAAGCCAGCGCACCCGAACCTGCTCTGCGGACATTGGTCCCGAGATTGAGCATCCCCTTTACCACGTCGAGATAGGTTTCATTCGCGACACGCGTCGACCACCCCATTTCGATTGTGGTGGCATCGTAACGATTTGTTGCAGCGACCCGGATCGCCTTGCCATTCAAGCTGGCGCCACGGCCTCGCTCTGCAAAATAGAACTCGTTGAGTGCTGGATTGTAAACGGCGCCGAACTCCGTCACCCCCTTCTCGACATAAGCGATCGAGATGCAGAAATGCGGGATTCCGCGCGCGAAATTGGCGGTACCGTCAACGGGGTCGACGACCCAGACACGCTCACCGATCGCGCCACCGCCCTCTTCCCCGAAGAAACTGTCGTCCGGAAAGCGAGCCAGGATGCCTTCGCGGATCAGGGCCTCGGATGCGGCGTCGGTTTCCGTCAGGTAATCTTGTGGACCCTTCATCGACAGGCCTGCCCCCACTCCTGCATGAAACCCCTCGAGAACCAGATCTCCGGCAGCGCGGATGATGGCGCCGCAATATTCCGCGCGCGTTTCAGGCAAGACAACGTCGGATGCTGGACGCACGTGATTCCCCCTTGGGCGCCTTCTAAACACGAATACAATTGCACGCGCGTGCAATCTGGTCAAGCCCAGTATTCTTTGGATTTGAATTGCCAATCTGCGATGCGATTTCGCTCGAGATGCAAGCGCGCTCGGGGGTTTTTCGCTTTACCCGCCATTGGGTTGCTCACCCGACCTCATGCCTCGTTCAGACGTCTTTCGATCGAAGATGAACTCAAAACCTCGCGCTCCCTGTCTTTGGCAGACGCGATGTCTGGGGAAAATAATCCACCCAAGTTCAATCTGTATCGGCCGCATCATGCCGGCAAATCAGTGTATGAACCGCGCGAGCCCTGACCTCTCATCCCCTGAATATTATCTTTGCCTTCAACCGATGCGGTCGAGAGGATGCGAGGAGCGATTTGAGTTCGAGCTCGCGTACACGCCGGGCGGCCTAATCAGGAGAGACCCAGGCGAGAACTCGCTCGCCGCGTTCCTTGAAATCGCTTGCCAAGCCTTGGACCTCAATCTGAAACAGTTCAACGATGCAGGGAGACGCTGCATCAGGTCCGAGTTCTTTGAGGTAGGTATGTCGGCCAATCGGTTTCTTGTGCACGCTCCCTTCAACGCCAGCTTCCTTAAGGGCTTCGATGGCAGCTGTATCGAACGGCCTCTTTTTCTTGATCGCCAACCCTTGGGAATGACCCAGCAACGGCCTCTACGCGAGGTCATCATCAAGATCTCGACCCGATCCTCATTCCCGACATAGCGGAAGTAGATAGCCCCATATTGGTGCGGAAAGGCGCCCTTGAACAGAGTCTCAGGAACGAGTGCCAATTGTTGCAACACTCCGCGAGCCTTGACTTTCGTCCGCTTGTCGTTGTTCGTCATCTCTTTGCCAATCGAGCTTGTGAAGCCGTTCCAACTCATCAGGCACGAAGGTTTGACGGCGGGAAGGCATCAGCCGCCGCGGATCGATCCACGCCACACGAGCTTGGCATGGAGTTTGAGTGTCTCAACCTCACCCATGTCAATCGTGGAAGCGGCAGCAGCAAGAAAGGCAACTGCCTCGCGCGCCAACGTCTCAACTGGTTGCGCGAACGTCGTCAGATCATAGGAAGACCACGAAGCCTGCTCGATATCATCGAAGCCGGCCACACAAAGCTGATCGGGAATGGACATGTTGAACTGATGGCGCGCCGCATCCATGACGCCGCAGGCCATCAGATCATTGGCGCAAAAGATCGCGTCTGGCCGCTCCTTGCGCGTCAAAAGTCTCTGCGCAACCACCTTTCCTGCCTCATATCCCGTAGAGCCGTGACGCTCGACAGCTACCTCGATGCCAAGGGCTGAGGCGGCAGCAACGAAACCGCGCTCTCGGGCCATGAGGCTCGGCGTGCCAACCTCGGAATTCGCGAACGCGAGCTGGCGGCAGCCGGCGCGCAGAAATGCAGTCAGAATGCGACCAGCAGCCTCCTGATCGTCGAGATTGATGCGGAGCGGCCCCGGCTGGTCGTCATCGCGGTTGATGAGAACCAGGCGTTGACCACTCTTCAGGCAGAGTTGGGTAATGGACTTGTCGGGCAGCCCGGACAGGATGATCGATGCATCGGCACGGTAGCGAATCGCCTGGCGCAGCGCTCGATCCACGCTGCCGTCGGAACGGTCCGTATTGATCAGCATCGCGATCTTTCCCGCGAGCTGAAGCTGCTGGGTAAGGGCTTGGATCAACGATGATCGGTAAGGCGTTCCGAGCTCCGACACGATGAGGCAGACGATCCCGCTTTCGTTTGTCATCAGCCCGCGAGCCAGGTGATTGACATGATAGCCAAGCGCCTCGGCTGCGTCCATCACGCGCCTGCGCGTCGCCGCCGAGACACTGGCACCCGGGGTAAAAACTCGCGAGACGGCCGATCGCGACACGCCGGCCTTCTCCGCGACCTCCTGCGCACTGACGAAATCCTTTGTAACCACTTGCAACTCCCTTTGCGGTCACTGTGCCCAAATTTGCAATTGTGTGCAAGTGCACGTTCAGGAGTTCATTATAACACTTTTGTGACAGTCGCGGTTGACAAGCCCTGATAACCAATGCAGCATTTGCACACGCTTGCAAGAAGCGCGCGGCGTGGAGGCGTCGCAAAACCAGGAGGACATGATGAGATTGGTCAGTTTGGCCGCGGCAGCCCTTGCCGCGGGGATATCTTCTATTACCTGGTCGGCACACGCGGCAGGCGATCTCAACGTAATCTGCTCGGCAGACCCGGAGGTCTGCGACCTGATGAAAGCGCGTTTCGAACAGCAGAGCGACATCAAGGTCAACATGGTTCGGCTTTCTGCCGGCGAAACCTATGCCAAGATCCGTGCCGAAGCACGCAATCCGAAGACGGACATCTGGTGGGCGGGAACCGGCGATCCCCACCTGCAGGCGGCAACCGAGGGC
>NZ_JARWLA010000028.1:0-88158 GCF_047445805.1 Rhizobium sp. BR 314
GATCTACACCAACCAGGGCGAGGCCTTTCAGGTTTCGACGGCCGCCGGCACGGACGGCATCAGGCGGCGCATCGAGGTTCGTTCCTCCTCGCCAAACCATCAGGGCGACTGGGCGGTTTTCGCGCTCGCCAACGTCTCGGAAGAACAGCTTGAGCGCGTCATCGTCGCTCCGCATTTCCGTCTGGTGAATTCGAAGGTCTTCTGGCCCGATCTGGGCTCGCAACGCATCGTGGCGATCACGCCCAGCGAAGGCTTTGCACTCGACCGGCAGCCAAGCGACGAAGCGGACGTTTTCCGCATTACGCTGAACCCCGGCGCGGTCGTTACCTTCGTTGCCGAACTTTCGTCTCCCAATTTGCCGCAGCTCTATCTGTGGGAACCCAACGCCTACAAGGATACGGTCAACGCCTTTACGCTCTATCGCGGCATCGTGCTTGGCATTGCCGGTCTGCTGGCAGTGTTCCTGACCATTCTTTTCGTGGTCAAGGGCACATCGATGCTACCGGCGACGGCGGCACTCGCCTGGGCGGTGCTCGGCTACATCTGCGTGGACTTCGGCTTCCTCGGCAAGCTCATCAGCATCACCTCCAGCGACCAGCGAATATGGCGTGCCTGTGCCGAGGTGGCGCTCGCGTCGAGTTTGGTGATCTTCCTCTTCACCTATCTCAACCTCAATCGCTGGCACGCCCATCTTGGCTATGTGACACTCGCCTGGGTTCTTGGCCTTGCACTCCTCTTCGGCGTGGCGATCTACGATCCGTCGATTGCGGCCGGCATCGCGCGGCTGTCGCTGGCGCTGACCGCGACCGCCGGCCTGCTGCTCATCATCTACCTCGGCTTCAGCCGTTATGACCGTGCAATCCTGCTCGTGCCCGCCTGGGCGCTGATTCTCGTCTGGCTGTTCGGAGCCTGGATGACGGTCATGGGCAAGCTCGACAACGATATCATCCAGCCGGCCCTCGGCGGCGGCCTCGTGCTGATCGTCCTGCTGATCGGCTTCACCGTCATGCAGCACGCCTTTGCCGGCGGTGCCTTCCAGCAGGGTCTGTTCTCGGATCTGGAGCGGCAGTCCATGGCGCTCACCGGTTCCGGCGATACCGTCTGGGACTGGGACGTGGCGCGCGACCGCGTGGTCACGACACCAGACATTTCGATGAAGCTCGGCCTTTCGCCCGGCAGCATGCACGGCGCGGCGCGCAACTGGCTGCCGCGACTGCATCCCGACGATCGCGACCGCTTTCGTGCGACGCTCGACGTGCTGCTGGAACATCGGCGCGGCCGGCTGAACCACGAGTTCCGCATTCGCGCGGAGGATGGACACTTCCATTGGCTATCGATCCGCGCCCGGCCGGTGCTCGGCTCTAACGGCGAAATCATTCGCTGCGTCGGCACCATCGTCGATATCACCGAGCAGAAGAACTCGATCGAGCGGCTGCTGCATGACGCAGTGCATGACAATCTCACCGGATTGCCGAACCGTCAGGTCTTCCTCGATCGCCTGCAGTCCGTCCTGACGCTCGCCTCGGATGGCAATCAGCTGCGTCCGACAGTCATGGTGATCGACATCGACCGCTATAAGCTCGTCAACGACACGCTTGGCTTTGCTGCGGGCGACAATATTCTGATCGCGCTGACCCGGCGTCTCCGCCGCCTGATGAAGCCGCAGGATACGCTGGCGCGCCTTTCCGGCGACCAGTTCGGCCTCATCCTCGTTTCCGAACGCGATCCCGCCAAGGTCGCAGACTTTGCCGATGCGATCAGCAAGGCGATCATGGTACCGATCAATTTCGCCAACCGCGAGATCATTCTGACGGCATCGGTCGGTCTGACGTCCTGGGTCGACCAGCAGGAAAATGCAGCCGGCATGCTCAGCGACGCCGAACTTGCCATGTATCGCGCCAAGCGCGCCGGCGGCAATCGCGTAGAGCCTTTCCAGCCTGCGTTCCGCAGCTTTGGAACCGATCGGCTGCAGCTCGAAACCGACCTGCGCCGGGCGGTAGAGCGCAAGGAGCTTTCGCTCGTCTATCAGCCCATCGTCCGGCTGGAAGATGCGGAAGTCGCAGGTTTCGAAGCGCTGATGCGCTGGGAGCATCCGAAGCGCGGCAATATCCCGCCGTCGGAGTTCATCCCGATTGCCGAAGCTTCCGACATCATCGGCCCGCTCGGCATGTTTGCGCTCGAGCAGGCAACGAACGACCTGAAGGCATGGCAGCGACAGACCGGCGACCTGCCGCTGTTCGTCTCCATCAACCTTTCCAGCGTGCAGCTGCTCAACAACGAGCTTTACGACGATATCCGCGCCCTGCTCGCCAAGACCCACTGCGATCCGCACCGGATCAAGCTGGAGCTGACGGAATCGCAGGTGATGGAGAATCCGGAACAGGCCCGCCTCGTCCTCGACAAGCTGCGCGATGCCGGCATCGGTCTGGCACTCGACGACTTCGGTACGGGCTATTCCTCGCTAGCCTATCTCACCCGCTTCCCCTTCGACACAATCAAGCTCGACAAGGCGATGGTGCGCGACGAGAGCGACAAGAAGGCCGTTCTGCTCCGCTCGGTCATCTCGATGGCGCGCGAGCTCAACATGCGCGTCGTCGCGGAGGGTATCGAATCGGAAGAGGATGCGCTGGAACTCGCCAAGATCGGCTGCACCTACGGCCAGAGCTTCATCTTCGGGCCGCCAATGGGTTCGGATTCGGTCGTCCGCCTGTTGAAGGAACGCTTTCCGCTGACGAAGCGCGCTTAGTAACGGCAGCGCCGGTCAGGCGCTGTCGATCAGCTCCCTTATATAGTCCAGCTTTGCGACCACCTGTTGTGAGAGGACGAAGGGATATGAATCCGGCTGCCCCATGCTGCGCTGGATGGAATTGATCGCTACGCTTAGAGGGATCCAGGCGCTGACGAGCTGTTCAGCGTTCTCAGCCTTGTAGGGATTGAAATCTACCTCGGCGGCCATGTCGTGATAGCGAAGCGGGTCGATCGCCAGGCCGAAGGAACGCGCCGTTTCCAGCGTATCTACGATATGCAGATAATGCGCGAAGCACTCGGCAAAATCCTCCCACGGGTGTGCGCTTGCATAGGCGCTGATGAAGCTATCCTGCCAATTCGCGGGCGGTCCATTGTCATAGTGAGCTTGAAGCGCTGCTCCGTAATCGGCGCGCTCGTCGCCGAAGACGGTACGGAAGGCATCGAACTGATTGCAGTCGCGAACAAGCTTGTTCCAGATAAAATGACCGGTCTCGTGGCGGAAATGGCCGAGCAAGGTACGATAGGGCTCGTTCATCGAGCTGCGCGCCTGTTCGCGTGTTGCGTCATCGGCCTCGGCGGCGCGAATGGCGATCAGCCCTTCCTCGTGGCCGGTCATGGCCGGAACGACCGCGCCACCCTGCACCTCATCCTCAAGAAAATCGAACACCAGGCCGCCCTGTGGATCCTCTGTCCGGTCGGGATGCGGCAGCGACAGGCGCAGCAGCGAATAGAAGAGATGCCTTTGCGCCTGCCCGATACGCCGCCAGCGATCGACGCCCTGTTGCGTATGCGTGTTCGGCACGAGACGATTGTGACGGCAGGCGACGCAATAGGCTTGCGGATCATTCATATCGACAAGCCAGTTGCAGATATCGAGCTCCGCGTTCGCGCAGAAGCAGACTTGGCGCGTGGGCTCCGAGACCAGATGCCAGTTCGGAGCTTCGTCGGCCTCCAGCGCATAGATCGCGAGACGATCCGGCACAAAGCCGAGCTGATGGCCGCAGCGGATGCATTGCCTGTTATCGAAATGGACGGGCTGGCCACAATGATCGCAGGTAAAAAGCCGCATGCTCCCCTCAAGAACGATATAGGTGGCCCCAAATTAAAGAGCCTGCCACGTTTCCGTAACAGGCCCTTCCTCCCAACATCGCTGCTACAACGTCGATTTAACGGAGCAGCGAGCCTGGATTGGTTGATACAACCCGCCGACTACATCCGGTCGACTACACCCTTGACCTTATCCTTGGCCTTACCAACGGCGGTCTGCATCTTGCCCTTGGCTTCCTGGGCCGCGCCCTTGGCGCGCATTTCCTTGTCGTTGGTCGCCTTGCCGGCCACTTGCTTGGCCTTGCCGGCGATTTCATTCACCTTGCCGGATACCTTGTTGGTCGTGCTGCTCATATCTGACGCCTCCTTGGCTGGCACGCCGGCATTGCCGTTGCTCTGTCAAGATAACGTCAAGGGCGCCATTTCGTTCCGAAATAACGCAGATCGGCTCAGCTATGGCCAGCATGCGGCGAGAGCATTGCGGCATTGATGCCCATCAGGGCCAGGGCACGCTCATACTTATCGTCGAGGCTGCGGTCGAAGATGAGCTCTTCGTTCGCCGGACAATTCAGCCAGCCATTGTTGCCGATCTCCGCCTCCAGCTGGCCTGCGCCCCAACCGGCATAGCCGAGCAGCATCGTGGCGCGTTTCGGGCCGCTTCCCCTGGAGATGGCCCGCACGATGTCGAGCGTCGCCGTCAGGCTGATATCGTCGCTGACTGGAATGCTGCTGTCGCTGAGATAGTCGTCGGAATGCAGAACGAAGCCGCGGCCACTTTCGACCGGCCCACCGGTCTGGATCGGGAAATTCCGCGCATCCGCCGGCAGGACGATGGCATCGTCGTCCTTGATCATATCCAGATGCAGAAGGACGTCCGTAAATGTCAGCTTCTGAGGCCGATTGATGACGAAGCCCATGGCCCCGGCATCGGAATGAGCGCAAATGTAAATGACCGTCCGGTGGAAGTTCCTATCCTCCATGCCAGGCATGGCGATCAGGAACTGACCGTCGAGCAAACCTCTTTCGCGTTTATTCTTCAGCGTCGATAGGGACATCGTGCCTCCTGACCGCAGTCCATAGCTGCACCGCTAAAAAGCAAGATGGGGCAATGTCATAAATCAATCAACTGAAAATGATCATTTCTTTTTAAGCGATGCTGGCTCCATGCCGTCCGATCCGCTAAATCCTCTGTCCATGACCGGATTAGCCACCCTCACCCGCCTGCCGGCAATATTTGCCGGCGCATTTGCTGCTCTCGTTTGCATCGGCTCGGCCGGACATGCGGCAACAAGCGACTGGGTCGACAATGACGGCGGCCGCATGCGCCTCGTGGCACTGCCTCCCGATGCCGAAGGACGTATTCGCGCAGCCCTGCAGATCGAACCGCAGCCTGGCTGGATCACCTATTGGCGCGAACCGGGCCAGAGCGGAATTCCGCCGCAGGTTACCGCCAAGCAAGAAAGCGGCGTAACACTGGAGAAAACCAGCTATCCAGTACCGAAGCAGATCGTCGTCGGGAACATACATGAGATCGGTTATGATGCGCCGGTGACACTACCGCTTGATTTCCGCGTTACTGGAAAGCCGCCAACGAAGCTGGAGCTGACCGCCTTCATCGGTCTCTGCAAGGAAATCTGTATTCCCTTCCAGGCGGATTATTCGCTGCCGCTTTCGGCAGGGGAGAAGCCGACGGCGCATGAGCTCGCTCTGCTGGATGCTGCAAAGGCGCTACTGCCACAGGGCCCCTCCTCCGATTTCGCCGTTCAGAGCCACAGCTTTTCGGCGGATGCAAAAAACCTCTCGCTGCGCCTCGCTCTGCCGGAGACGGCCGGCAATGCGCCTGATATCTACGTTACCGGTCCTGCCGGCTACGTGTTCTTCCAGCAGGCTAATGCGAAAAGAGAAGGCGGCGTCTATTCAACCGATATCGCGATCGGCAAGCTGCCGAAGAACTACGATATCAAGGGCAAGAGCTGGGGCATTCTGGTCGTCGATGGTGACCGCGCCATCGAAACCACCCTTGCGTTCGAATAGGCCGGATCTATAGTTTCGCACGACAATCCGTTCCGATCGGGTGCAGCATACGCCCCCGAAACCATGCCCCCAAGGAGAGAGACGATGACCATCGCAATCGGCGACAAACTGCCCGCCGCCACCTTCAAGGAAAAGACCGCGGAAGGCCCGGTCGAAATCAGCACCGGACAGCTCTTTGCCGGCAAGCGCGTTGTGCTCTTCGCCGTTCCCGGCGCCTTCACGCCCACCTGTTCGCTCAACCATCTGCCGGGTTATCTGGAAAATCGCGACGCCATTCTCGCTAAGGGCGTCGATGATATCGCCGTCATCTCGGTCAATGACTGGCATGTGATGGGCGCCTGGGCGCAATCGTCCGGCGGCATGGGCAAGATCCACTTCCTCGCCGACTGGGACGGCTCCTTCGCCAAGGCGCTCGGCCTCGATATCGACCTCTCCGCCGGCGGTCTCGGCGTCCGCTCCAAGCGCTACTCCATGCTGGTGGAAGATGGTGTGGTGAAGTCGCTGAACGTCGAGGAAAGCCCGGGCCAGGCAACGGTTTCAGGTGCGGCTGCGATGATCGAGCAGCTATAATTCCGACCATTGAGAGAGGCTGGGCGTTCTGCGGCCAGCCTCTCTCAACTGCAATGGGTCCCACGCCCTAAGGGATCGCTATTCCTCATGCCTGCTCGTCACCCTGATGTAATATCCATCCGGGTCTACTATGCGAAAATCGCGCAGGCCCCATGGCTGCAAGGTAAATTCGGATACCGAATGGCCACCAGTTTTAGCGGCGCCATAGGCAGCTTCCAAATCCTCAACGCTCAGCACGATTTCGACGCCGAGGCCTGGTCGTTCGCCATTCGCAGCTCGAAGTGGATGATCAGGTCCGAGGGCCTCTCGCTTGTTGACGGAGATGACAGCCTCGCCATTCGAGAGCATGGTGTATTGCTCGCTTGTCTCGCCAACCACCTGGAAGCTCAGCGCCTGTTGATAGAATTTTATCGACGCCGTCACATCGACAACGAAAAGTTCAAGCCTTAGCTTCATGACATTCTCCCCTATCCGTCGCGTAGCTTTATCGCTCGATATTGCGCGAAGATAGGACTGTCGTGAGCACCATGGCGAGAACGTGCCGGCGATGTCAGCGGTAAATATTCCAGCCTTGTTCACCGCAATTTGACGGCAACGCACCGTCTGCCTCTTTTTTGCCGTATTTCATCGGCTACAACATGTAATGTTATTACATAAAAGAAAGCCCCCCCGAATGCCTTTCGATCGTGATCCATTCGCGCCCTCGCTAATTGGACGCTCCGCCGTGGTGCGTCTTGCCTATGTGGCGGTCGGCATTGCGGTTCTCTGGGCAGCCATCGGCTGGGCGGTGGCGCTGGCATGAGCGATCTGATCCGCCTCGAAAACCTGACCATCACCTACGAGCGTCATCCGGCCGTGCATCATGTCTCTGGCGGATTCGCCCCAGGCAGCCTGACGGCGATTGCGGGGCCGAACGGCGCGGGCAAATCGACATTATTGAAGGCGATCATTGGCGAATTGCGCCCTGCAGAGGGACGGATCGACCGCGGAGCCTTGACGCGAAACGATTTTGGCTATCTGCCGCAGGCGGCGGATATCAACCGCCGCTTTCCGATTTCGGTCGCCGATACCGTCATGCTCGGTGCCTGGAAGAATGCCGGCGCATTCGGCCATTTTTCGCGTGAGGATGCGGCGCGGGCACGCGAGGCGCTCGGCATCGTCGGGCTTTCCGGCTTCGAGAACAGGCATATCGGTTCGCTCTCGGCGGGGCAGTTCCAGCGCGTGCTCTTCGCCCGGCTGTTGTTGCAGGATGCGCGCGTCATCCTGCTCGATGAACCCTTCACCGCCATCGACCAGCGCACGACGCGCGATCTGCTCGAACTAGTTCTGCGCTGGAACAAGGAAGGACGCACGGTCATCGCCGTTCTGCATGATTTCGAGCAGGTGCGCGCTCATTTTCCCGAGACGTTGCTGATCGCCCGCGAGCTTGTCGGCTGGGGGCGCACGCAGGACATCATGAATTCCGCCAACCTCGTCAAGGCGCGCGCCATGGCTGAGCGCTGGGACGATGAGTCCGAAGCTTGCCTCCCGGAGGAGGACGAGCACGAACCGGCAGCGGATGACCATGCAAGGCGGGAGCCCGCTAGATGACCATCTACGACATCTTCCTCGCGCCATTCGCGGATTATGGCTTCATGCGGCGTGCGCTGATCGCTTGCCTGTGCCTCGGTCTCGGTTCCGGCCCGATCGGCGTGTTCCTGATGCTCCGGCGCATGAGCCTGATGGGCGATGCCATGAGCCATGCCGTGCTGCCCGGCGCTGCGATTGGTTATCTCATCGCCGGCTCGCTGTCGCTGACCGCCATGGGGCTTGGCGGGCTGGTGGCGGGTCTCTCGGTGGCGCTCCTTTCCGGCCTCGTCAGCCGCATGACCGTGCTGCAGGAAGATGCGAGCTTTGCCAGCTTCTACCTGACCTCGCTAGCGCTCGGTGTCCTCATCGTCTCCTTGCGCGGCTCCAACATCGACCTGCTGCATGTGCTCTTCGGCACCATTCTGGCGATCGACGCCCCTGCCCTCTATCAGATCGGTGCGATCACCTCAGTCACACTGCTGGCGCTTGCGATCATCTATCGGCCGCTTGTCATGGAATGCTTCGATCCCGGTTTCCTGCGTGCGGTCGGCGGCCGCGGGCCGGTCTATCATTTCCTTCTCCTGCTGCTCGTTGTGCTCAACCTTGTCGCCAGCTTCCAGGCGCTGGGCACGCTGATGGCCGTCGGGCTGATGATGCTGCCGGCTGCCGTCGCGCAGCTCTGGTCGCGCAGCCTGCCTGCGATGATGGCGATCGCGACGGCAACGGCGGCGGTGTCGGGCTATATCGGCCTCATCGCCTCTTACCACCTCGAGTTCGCGTCGGGGCCGACCATCATCATCACCGCAAGCCTGATCTACGGCTTCTCCATCCTCTTCGCACCGTCGGGCCTTGCCCGGCGGTTCTTCCCCCGTCCCCATCTCCGGGGCTAATCCGAACAAGGAGACTCGCATGAATAAACAGAGACTGCTTCTCTCGGCGGCTGCGGCTGCCTTCGTCGCCTTCGGCGTCGCGGCGCCCGCCTCCGCGGAAACGTTGAACGTCGTCGCGTCCTTCACCGTGCTGGCCGATGTCGTCAAGCATGTCGGCGGCGACCATGTGAAGGTGTCGAGCCTGGTCGGCCCGAATGGCGACCCCCATGAATTCGAACCCTCGCCTGCCGATGCCAAGACGCTGAATGCGGCAAAAGTCGTCTTCGTCAGCGGCGAAGGACTGGAAGGCTGGATGGATCGGTTGATCACTGCGTCGGGCTATAAAGGAGCTCCTATCGTCGCGTCGGAAGGCATCAATACCCGCACGATGGTCGATGACGGCAAGACGGTCACCGATCCGCATGTTTGGAACAGCCCGGTCAACGTGAAGGTCTGGGTCGCCAATATCGAGAAGGCGCTTTCCGCGGCAGATCCGGCCGATGCGGCCGACTTCAAGGCCAATGCCGAGCACTATACCAAGGTGCTGACCGAGCTTGATTCCTATGCCCACAGCAAGTTCGACAAGATAGCCGACGACCGCCGCAAGGTACTGACGAGCCATGACGCCTTCGGCTATTTCGGTCGCGAATATAAGGTGAACTTCCTCGCTCCACTCGGTTTTTCGACGGAAACAGAGGCGTCAGCGGCCAAGGTCGCCCAGTTGATCGAGCAGATCAAGACGGAGCATGTGAAGGCCTATTTCTTCGAAAACTCCAACGATCCGCGCCTCGTGAAGCAGGTCGCCAAGGCAACCGGCGCAGAGCCTGGCGGCGAGCTTTACGTCGAGTCCCTCTCCAAGGCCAATGGCCCGGCTTCGACTTACGAAAAAATGTTCCGTTATAACGTTGACAAACTCGCCGCCGCGATGGCCAAGTCGAGCTAAGCAGCCAGCTGGGCAAATCAACGAAACCAGGCCGCAGGTATGTTTCGCCTGCGGCCTGCTCTGTTTAGATATTGAGATCGAAGACCATCAGGCCGGCGAGCCCGCCATCGATCGAGGAAACGATCCGCTCGCCGACGGCAACGTGATCGGGATGCACGAGATAGGCATCCCGCGCTTCCGGGCTCTCGAAGGTCACGGTAAAACCATCGACGAAGCCGCCATGCAGACCTTCCGGCGAGACGTTCGGCCCGTATTTGACCTCGACGATACCGGGAATGACCTTTTGCAAGGCTGCAACCGATTCGAAGAGCGCCCTCTTCTCATCCTGTGTCAGGGCGGATTTGAGTCGAAGAAAAACGCAATGCAGGATCATGCCTACCTCCCCTGGGTGTCGCGGCCAGCATAGATGGAAAGACTAGCGGAGCAAGACGCGGCACCGCGACCATCGCAATTTTAGCCGCAACGAATATTGCCGAGAGACGTCTCCCCTTCCCGCAAGACCGGCGGCGTTTCCCTTGATCCGAAAATTCCGGCTTGACTTATTCATAGCCAGGCAGCTATACGTCAATTCATAGCTGACAAGGTATGAATTGAGATGTCGAACGCGCATGACTTGCTGTTCCGAACGCTTGCCGATCCGACGCGCCGGGCGATTTTCGAGAGGCTGTGTCGTGAAGGGGAAAAGACCGTAGCGGCGCTGACGGCCCGGGCCGGCGTCTCCCAGCCCGTCGTCTCGAAGCATCTTGCCGCGCTGAAGCGCGCGGGCCTTGTGCTTGACCGCCCCGAAGGCCGGCAAACGCATTACAGCGCGCAGCTTGCAGCACTGGCACCACTGACCGACTGGACGAAAGAGATGACCAGATTCTGGGAGAGCCGGTTCGACGACCTTGAAGATCTACTGAAAAGGATGGACCAATGAACGATACATCAACCGAGATCCGCTCCGTCGTTGTCGAGCGGGACGTCGCCTTTCCGCCGGAAAAGATCTGGCGCGCGCTGACGCAGCCGCATCTGATCGAGGAATGGCTCATGAAGAACGACTTCAAGCCAAGCGTGGATCACCGTTTCAAGCTCAGTGCCGAATGGGGCTCGGTCGACTGCCGCGTGCTGGAAGTGGAGCCCAACAAGAGCCTCTCCTACACATGGGATGCTTATGGCCTGGAGAGTATCGTCGTCTGGACGCTGACGCCGACACGCACCGGAACGCGCCTGCGCATGGAGCAATCCGGCTTCCGGCCCGATCAGCAGCAGGCCTATGTCGGCGCTCAATATGGCTGGCAGAAATTCTTCGACAATCTGGATCAGGTTCTGGCACGCCCGGACTGACATTCGATCGACCTATTGAAACGACAGGAAGCAAGAGCGGATCGGCTCGCCTTCGGAGGAGGCAAGATGAACTGGAGCATATATATTCGGCAGGCCCACCGTTGGCTTTCCATCATCTTCACGGTGACAGTTATCGCCAACTTCGTTGCGATGGCGATCGGGACGCCGCCGCCCTGGGTGGTTTACTCACCCCTGCCGCCGCTCTTCCTGTTGCTTTTCAGCGGCCTCTACATGTTTGCCCTGCCCTACACCGCCGCAAGGCGAGGTGCGCACAGCGTCGCTGACTAGGGGTGTTGGCCAAAGGCTGCGAACAGACGGCCGTGCCTCCAATTAGCGGGCAGGACGTCGCACATTCCTGCAATTGCGGTGGCGGTGACTGACTATTCGCCACCCCTCTTGAGCGGATGCCAACCCAATCTCGACTTTGCCTTGGCATTGGAGACCAGGCCGCCGTCATCGACTATGTTGAAAACGCCGATCGCCGAGGTTTGCACCGCAAGCAAGACCGCTCGCGCGGCATCATCCACGTGCAGGGTTATCGTTCCGTTCGGCGCATCGCAGCCGGTCCCAGGTCCGTAGAGCAGACCATTGCGCAATACCGTGCCGACGATCCCTGAAGTCACGAGGCTGAGAGACTCGAGCGTCCGCACCGCGGTTGCGCTTTCCTGCAGCGGCGTTTCCTCTGTAATCGGGCCAATGCCGGTCTGGTAGGCCCAGGCGATACTCTGCGAGATCATCCGCTTAGCCCCTGCGGCCACGGCGGCATCGACAAGATTTCTGGTTCCCACCTCGCGAATGCGAGCATTGCGAACACGCCCCTCCTCCATCAGCGCAGGATCGAGGCCGAAGGGCAGATCGGTCAACTGATGAAGGACGATGTCAGGCTTTGCCCGCCGCAGCGCTACCCCGAGCGCTTTGGCGTCGAAGACATCCACAACCACGGGCCTCGCGCCGGCGGCTCGCAGGCTGTCCGCCCGTTCCGGCTTGCGGGTGGTACCGTGGACGGTACAGCCTGCCTCGATCAGCATCGGAACAAGCTTGCGTCCGATCGCGCCAGTCGCGCCGGCAAGGAAAATGGTCGCGGACATTGGAAGCTCCTTGGGAGTTCGCATCATTCTCGGTCCAGGCTTTTTCTCATGGCCTTGGCCCGCAAAACAGATGCAAGAATTGCCGATTTGACTAGGCCAAGATCGAACTCAGTCCTCACGATCCGCTGCGAGGCAGATGTCTCTCAATCGTGCAGCGAGCGTCGCGGCCATTGCTTTGGTTGTGATGTTGGTGAAGCCGAGCAGCAGGCCATCGATCGATTGTGGCCCCATATACCAGAGCGAGAGCGGTTGCAGACCGAAGCCCTCGGCCCTTGCCAACGCCGCTATCCGACTTGCGGGCGCGCGATAGCCCTGGAATTGCACGACCAGATGTAGGCCGGCGGCCGGTGAAATTGCAGCAACCCAATCGCCGAAGACATCGTGCATGATGTCGACCAGAAGCTGTCGGCGTTCGGCATAGAGGGACCGCATCTTCTTGAGATGACGGA
This sequence comes from Rhizobium sp. BR 314, assembly GCF_047445805.1. Lineage (NCBI taxonomy): Bacteria > Pseudomonadati > Pseudomonadota > Alphaproteobacteria > Hyphomicrobiales > Rhizobiaceae > Rhizobium > Rhizobium sp. BR 314. The sequence goes on from NZ_JARWLA010000028.1 coordinate 12,644, forward strand.
TGAAATAGCCCTGTTCGATGAAATCGGCGACGACAGACTGATGAAATTCGGGGCAGCCGGCGCTCACCAGTCGGCAGGCACGCTCGAAGACATCGATCTGCCCAGGAGGCACGACCAGATAGGCCAGCCGAAGCCCCGGAAAGAGAACCTTGCTGAACGATCCGGTAAACAACACCCGCTCGCCGCGATCCATGGCCTTGAGAGACAACGGAGGCCGGCGATTGTATCGATATTCGCTATCGTAATCGTCCTCGATGATCCAGCGTTGTCCCTCCTCGGCCCATTTCAGCAGCTCGCTGCGCCTTTCCTTGGACATCATCACGCAGAGCGGACTTTGGTTGGCAGGCGTGACGATGGCGAAGCGGGCGTCCGGCGCAAGCCGCCTGCCCTCCTCCACGACAAGCCCCTCTGCATCGACCGGCACGGGATGAAGTTTTGCGTGTGTCGACAGCAGGAACTCCCGAGCGACCGGATAGCCTGGATCCTCGAACCAAATGCCATCGCCCGGACGATAGAGAGACCGCATGATCAGCTCAAGGCTGGCGCGATGGCCCGCCGTTACGAACACCTGCTCAGGCCGGCATGCAATGCCGCGCGAGAACGCAAGATAGCCAGCGATGCGCTCTCGAAGCGCCATGAGGCCTGCCGGCTCGGGATAGCCGAGCTGCGCCGCACCAAGTTGCCGCGAACAGCGGCTGACCAACCTGCTCCAGGTCTTGCGAGGAAAGGCATCGAGAGCGGGAAGTCCGAGCTGGAATGGCCGCGCATTCGGCGGTTGCTCGATCAGGCCATGCCTTGTGGCAGAGGGCGATGGTGCGGCTGTCTCCGGCGTTCGCAGTCGCATGTCGACGAATGTGCCGGCGGCGCCTCGGAACTCGACATAGCCCTCTTCCGCAAGGATCTGATAGGCCAGATTGATCGTTCCGCGTGACAGGCCGAGTTCGCTTGCGAGCGCCCGCACGGATGGCATCCGATCTCCCGGCACCAGGCGTCCTTCGGCGATTGCGGTCTTGAAACGGGCGCAGATCTGCAGGTAGATCGGGTGACTGTCATCACGCGAAAGCGCCATGTCTTTCGCGTGATCCGTAGGTGCCTGTTTGGCCATGACGGCTCTATTCCTGCATATCGGGGTGCCGCCCCTCTTACGATCCCGCGACGGCCGAGACTAGCCCGAAGACGGGATTGGCGGCAAGCTGCCGGTCGGCGCTGACAAGAGACTGTTCGGCCGCATCCTGCTTCGCCATACCCTGCAGATAGATGAACGCCACGCTGCTGATGCCGATCGTTGTCAGCACATGGTTAAGATAGGGCGAGAGATAGTCGGGTTGCCGGGCATGCGGGCCATTGTGCACGCCGCCGGAACCGACAATGACGAGCGCCGGGCGATCCGCTAGCAGGCCGACCTTGTAGCCATCCCGGCGCGTGAAAGTCCGCTCGTCACGCAAGACATAATCGATCCAGAGCTTCAGCGAGGCCGGGACGGTAAAATTGTGCATCGGTGTCGCGATGATCAGATAATCACAGCCGATGACGTCCTGAATGAAAGTTTCCGACTCTAGGAAAGCCGGCGCTTCCCTCCTTGCCCGTTGAACGATCGCATCCGCATACGCTCCTGAGATCGGGGATGGACTATTGGCTGAGAGATGGCGCTCGACCAGGCGAATATCCGGCTCGGTTGAGAGCAGATTGTCCGTCGCTTTCCTTGCCATGCCATAGGCGCGCGACGCCGGCCCTTGCGGGCTTGCATTGACAAGCAGGACGGACTTCATGCGCCCGCTCCCTCCAGAAGCTGGCCGAAATGCAGGCCGCGCGCGAGCAAGCCGTTGCGGAAATAGAAGCGCTGCGCCAACGAATTGGCGAGCCCGGTGTCGAGCACGAGCATGGTCCGGCCGTCGGCCTTTGCCAACGTGCGAACCTGCTCTATCAGGCCTTCGCCCAGCCGGGAGCGCTGGGAAGATTTGCGCACCACGAGGTCGTCAATATAGGTGAAGCGACCGTAGATCAGGTTTTCAACATGGCGGTAGCCGGCAAGCCCCGCCAATTCACCATCCTGCCAAACGCCGAGCAGGCGATATCCATCCTGCTGCTGGCGCTGGACACGGTCACGATAAAAGTTGGCGTCTTCGATATGTGGCCGCAACTCGCGCATCACAGGGAAGCTGGCCACGATATCGTCCGCCCTCTCAATATGTCTGTAGATCATGCTGGCTCTCGCTGACTAGGAACAGCCAAGAGCTACGCCTTCCATGGCTCGGTCGACAGAACCAAAATACGAAAAATGGAGTGGGCCAAGGCCAGTTTACTCGATGCCGCGCCGCCTTGTCGCTGCCATAGGATCTCACCGACGCCTGTCATAGCTCGTCGTTCCTCAAAGGCTTATCTCCGCAGTCCTATTTGGACTGACCTGCCGCTTCACGACACCAGCTCAGATTGCAGCCAGTCGACATGTATTGCATCAGACCGCCTTCCGGACGCCATCTTTCAGCGGAAAGAAGTGCTGCGAAAGATCCATTGATGAAGGCTTTCAATCGGTTCCGGGGATGACATGAAGAAGCTTTTAGCCATTGCACTCTTATGTGCCTGCATTGTCACGGGAACGCTCTATGCCTCGGCTGGCGGTGACTATCCGCCACTCAAAGATGGTGACCTGATTTTCCAAACATCAACCAGTAACCAATCAGGCGCGATCATATTTGCGACCGGCTCGACCTTTTCACACATGGGCATCGTCAAGAACGATCACGGCGCAATCACTGTCATCGAGGCGGCAGCGAAGGTCACGGAAACGCCGCTAAAAGCCTGGGTCAATCGCGGTTTGCTGAAGCGGGTGGCCATCTATCGCGATCAACGCCTCACACCGGATATAGCAGAGCGGCTCCTGTCCTATGCCCGTACGCTCTACGGCAAACCCTACGACCTGTTCTTCTCCTTCAACAACGACGCGATTTACTGCAGCGAACTGCCCTATCTCGCCTACAAGGCCGTGGGTATCGAGATCGGCAAAGTGCAGAAGATATCGGAACTGAATATCGACAACATGCTCGTGCGAAAGCTGGTTCAATCACGGTGGCAACGCGACAGCAAATGCACGGAGCGCGGTTTTGATTTCGACCAGTGCTACCGATATATCCTCAACCAGAACCTCGTCACTCCGGTCAGCATCGCCAATGATCCGAATCTCAAAATGATCTATTCGAACTATCCGCTTTAATGGCTATGAGCATGGGAATGTCGCCCTGCCCGCTCCAGTCCTAGCCAGATCAAGTCGCGTTGAAGCCCGCATGATAATCGACATGCCCAGAGGGCACCACAGACCCATTAAGGACCAATCTCATGAAATACTCGGCTGGCACTCCATCGAGCACTAGGCCGGGATCATTGTCGAAACCGAGACGCTTGTAGTAACCCGGATCACCGAGAACGACGCAGCCTTTGGCATTCATCTTCGCTAGACGCGAAAGACCTTCGCGAACAAGCGCTCCGCCAATGCCCTGTTTCTGGCGATCCGGCGTCACCGAGAGCGGGCCAAGCCCATACCAGCCAAGATCTTTTGCATCGATCGTGACCGGCGAGAAAGCGATATGTCCGACGACATCTCTCTTCTCGATTGCCACGAGAGAAATCGCCAGCACCCCGGCACTACGAAGAGCATCGACAATTTCCGCCTCGGTTTGACTGCTGTGCTCGACCGCGGCGAAGGCCATCTTCGTTATATGGCGGATCGCCTCGATGTCTCCCGGCTGCTCAGGGCGGATTTCCATTCTGCATCCCCTATTATCTGGCGATCCAGGCTCGTCTGCCTATCCCGCCAACGGGAAGGACGATACAAGACCTACTTCTTCTTGAAAGGCTCCATGCCCTTGCGCGCCAACTCGTCAGCCCGCTCATTTTCCGGGTGGCCGGCATGGCCCTTGACCCAGTGCAGCGTCACCTTGTGGCGGTTGTAGGCTTCATCGAGCGCCTGCCACAGCTCGGCATTCTTTACCGGCTTCTTGTCCGCGGTCTTCCAGCCGTTTTTCTTCCAGCCGAAGATCCATTTGGTGATGCCGTCCTTGACGTAGACGCTATCGGTATAGAGATCGACCTCGCAAGGGCTCTTCAAGGCGCCCAGGGCCGAAATCGCCGCCATCAGCTCCATGCGGTTGTTGGTGGTGTCGGCTTCACCGCCCGACAATTCCTTCTCTACCTCGCCATAGCGAAGAACGGCACCCCATCCGCCAGGACCGGGATTGCCCGAGCAGGCGCCGTCGGTGAAAATATCAATGTGCTTCATGCCTCTAGCCCGTATTCAACGGCAGAAGCGATCTGGCGATGGAAGCGCAGCTTGCGCAGATATTCGATCGGGTCCTTCTTGGTGACCAGAGCCCCGGCCGGCGTCGTCAGCCAGTCGTAGAGCCGGGTCAGGAAGAAGCGCAGCGCCGAGCCGCGGGCGAGCGTCGGCAAGGCGGCAATCTCGGCCGCACTCATCGGCCGCACGCTCTGATAACCCTCCAGCAGCGCCTTGCCCTTGGTGATGTTGTAGGCGTGATCCTTCTCGAAGCACCAGGCGTTCAGGCAAATCGAGACATCATAGGCGAGCAGATCGTTGCAGGCGAAGTAGAAATCGATCAGACCGGAGAGCTTGTCGCCTAGGAAGAAAACATTGTCCGGGAAAAGATCGGCATGGATGATGCCTTCGGGCAGGCCCTTCGGCCAATGCTGCCCGAGAAAATCGAGTTCGCCGCGAATTTCATCCTGCAGGCCGGCTTCGACTTCATCTGCGCGCGCCTCGGACTTTTCCCAAAGCGGCCGCCAACCGTCGACGGACAGCGCGTTCGGGCGGCGAATTTCAAAACCCTCGCCGGCGATATGCATGGCGGCGAGCGCCTTGCCGACTTCGCGGCAATGATGCACCTCAGGCTTGCGCAGCCACATGCCTTCGAGGAAGGAGATCAGCGCGGCAGGACGGTCCGAGAGATGGCCGAGCAACGCGCCGTCGCGGCGCGGCAAAGGCAGTGGGCAGGACAGGCCACGACTTGCCAGATGCTGCATCAGCCCCAGGAAAAACGGCAGGTCGCCCTTGTCGACGCGCTTTTCATAGAGCGTCAGGATCAACGGATCGCGGCTCGTATGCAGCAGGAAGTTCGAATTCTCGACGCCTTCGGCAATGCCCTTGTAGGAGAGCAACTCGCCGACCTCGTACTCCGTCAGGAACCACTTCAAATCGTCTTCGGTAATATCGGTATAAACGGCCACGAAACAGTCCTGAACTTGAGCGCCTTTCGACGGCTATTCGCCGTTGACAAAGGCCATATCTGAGGTCGTCAGCTCTATACTGCGCAGCTCGCGATTGACGAGGAAATTTTCGGTTTCCTTCACAGTTTCCGCGAGTTCCACCACAGCATTATAGCGGGCGCGGAAAGCTTCGATGATCTCGTTGACGATGACTTCTGGCGCAGATGCACCAGCCGAGAGGCCAACGGTTTTGATATCGCCGATATTGTCCCAGTCGATTTCCGAAGCGCGCTGGACAAGCACCGATTTCGTCGCCCCTGCCCGCAGCGCCACTTCGACGAGACGCTTGGAGTTCGAGGAATTCGGCGCGCCGACGACGATGAAGAGATCGCAGCCCGGAGCCGCTTCCTTCACCACTTCCTGTCGGTTGGTGGTGGCATAGCAGATCGAATCGGCGGCCGGCGCCGTGAGGTTGGGAAAGCGCTGCTGCAAGCGGGCGATGACACCGGCGGTATCGTCGACCGAAAGCGTCGTCTGCGTGACGAAGCCGAGATTGTCGGGATCAGCTGGCTCATAGGCATCTGCATCCTCAACAGTCTCGATCAGCGATACCGCACCTTCGGGAAGCTGGCCCATCGTGCCGATCACCTCCGGGTGCCCGGCATGGCCGATCAGAACGACATGGCGGCCAAGACGGTTGTGGCGCATCGCCTGCTTGTGCACCTTGGAGACCAGCGGACACGTCGCATCGAGATAGAAGAGATTGCGGGCATCGGCATCGGCCGGCACGGATTTCGGCACGCCATGAGCGGAAAAGACGACGGGTTGGGCGCGATGCTCGGCCGGGATCTCGTCCAGCTCCTCGACGAAGATGGCGCCCTTGGCTTCCAGACCCTCGACGACATAGCGATTGTGCACGATCTCGTGGCGGACATAGACCGGCGCGCCATAGGCCTTCAGCGCCAGCACGACGATCTGGATGGCGCGATCGACACCGGCGCAGAAGCCGCGCGGCCCGCAGAGCCGGATAGTCAGGTCAGGTTTGGAAACGGCTATATTCATATCTCTTCCGAAATGCGGGACGAAGGCTTGCGCTTAGATAGGTGCGCCCTGCCGCCTGCTCCAGAATATCGCAGCTCTTCTTCGAAGCGCCGTGATGTTCCATCTATTCAGTTCCGCATGATTTATCCAAAAACCGCTGCGCACTTTTCGGATCATGCTCTAGCCGAATATTTCATCGAAATGAAGCTATTCTATTGCATGGCCCTATTGTGAGGGTGCATCCGGATGGCGCTTGCGCCACCAGGAAATGGTGACGATGGCAACCAGCGTCACCGCCAACCCATACCAAGTCACCGCATATTGCAGGTGGTTGTTGGGCAGATCGATGATGGTGACGCCGCCCACCGGCAAGCCTGCGGGGTTGGGTGTCTTGTCAGCATCGATGAAGAAGGGCAGCACCTTATCCTTAGGCAACCCGACGCTGGAGGCCATGGCATCCAGATCTTTCCAGAAAAAGAAATTTTTGGCGAGATCATTTTCCGGCATGCCATCGGGCCGGCTTGCGAGCTTGGCGCGGGCGAGACCGGTAACGGTCTGATCACCCGTCAGCAGTCCCTGCTTGCGCATCTCCGGCTCTTTGGCCGCGGAGGGCACGAAGCCTCTGTTGACGAAGAGATAGCGGCCATCCTCAAGCTGCAGCGGCGTATAGATGTAAAAGCCGGGCTCGTCGCCATAGGTGGCAAGGAAGTGCCGTTCCTTGTTGTTGAGATAGTGACCTTTGGCTGTGGCCACGCGATATTCGATATCACCGCCCGAAGCTGCCATCGCCTCGATTGCCGATAACGGCACGGCCGGCGCATCCTTGCGGGCAGCAATATCCGCAAGCAGGCCTTCCTTCCATTGCAGCCGCTCGACCTGCCAGGTGCCGAGCCCCAGCAGAATGACGAGCACGATAAGCAGGAACACCGCCTTGCCGATCTGCCACAAAAGATTGGGGCGGCGAGCCGGCACGGCGGCCTCACTCACCACTGATGCGTCCCTCGCTGGCATTATTGCGATACTGCAGCGCGATCAGAATGCCCTTGCACCAGCGCAGCGAAAGCAGCGACAGGATAATGGTCAACGGCGCGAACAGCACTATGTAGACCCAGATCGGCGGCGCGTAATTGACCTGCATCCAAAGGACCAGGCCGATGATGATGAAGCCGACGATCAGGATGACGAATACGGCCGGACCATCGCCCGCATCGGCGAAGGCATAATCGAGATCGCAGGCGGAGCAGCGCGGCTTGATCGACAGCAGCCCATTGAAGAGCTTGCCGTGGCCGCAGCGCGGACAGCATCCCTGGATACCGACCTTGAACGGGTCGACGGGTGCGAAGAGAGCACCATCGTCATGCGGTGCACCAGTGGGGTTTTTATCTTGCTCTGAGCTCAAAGTTCCGTCTCGATCAGCCTGCCATTACGGGCAAGTATTCTGATCTCGCCCCCGTCAAAATCAATAGCCGCGATGCGCCCATTCGTCCAATCGAAAAGCTCTTATGTTGCCGCATCCGGGCCGAGACACCATAGAAGGATCCATCCCTTGGAACACAACAACGGCATCCCCGCGGGTCGCATCATCATCCTTAACGGTGCGCCGAGATCCGGAAAATCGAGTATTGTCGAAGCCATACAAGCCGGATTTGACGGCGTGTGGGTCAATCTCGGCGTTGACGTCTATGTGCGACACGTGACGCCCGAGCGCTATCGCCCGGGCATCGGCCTGCGCCCCGGCGGCGAACGACCCGACCTCGAGCCGCTTGTTCCGCGCTTTTATGCCGCACTCTATGAATCGATCGCCGTCCATAGTCGCGCCGGCTTCGATGTCGTCGCCGAGTTCGGGCATCACGACGCCCATTCGCGTCAGCTCGGCATCCTTGGCGATTGTGCACGGCAACTTGCTGGGTTGCCCGTTTTGTTCGTCGGGGTGCGCTGTTCGCTCGACGTGGTGATGCAGCGTCGCATGGCGGAAGGGTCTGAAAGACAAGGCACCTACGTTGCGGTTCAGGCCGGCGCGCCTATCCCGGCGCCTGTCATCGCCTGGCAGAAGCATGTGCACAAGCCCGGCATATACGACCTGGAAGTCGACACCACAGCAAGGAGCCCGCAGGAATGCGCCAAGCAGATCCAGCAGATGCTTGCATTGGGCGCTCCGCACCCATCGGCGTTTGAGCGACTTGCCACCGCCGGCTGACAAGGGGCTTTGGCGACCGGTGGCTAGGATTCGAGCAGGCGGATATAGCGCTCGGCCGAACGGGCGACGCTTTCCTTCGCGCCCATCGGTATGAACTTTTCCCTCCAGGGGCAGTAGATGCGATCGAAACGGAAAGCCGCAGCGCGATCTCCGATGCGCCTGACTTCGCGCGCCGGCAAAGGGATCACGTTCGGAAACGAATGCATGAAGGAGACCCAGCGTCTGTCAGCCGCCACATGGATGGTATCGCCGACGAGAAGGACACCCCTTCCGTCTGCGCCGGCCCGCCACTCCAGAACGCTGCTCCCGTCGAAATGTCCGCCGAGCCGATGGAGGGCAATGCCGGGCAGCACCTCGCGGCGATCACCCTGCCATGGCTCGATCAATGGGCTTGGCCGCTGGATATAGGCAAGATCGGCCTCGTGCAGCAGGATCGGTACGCCACCCAACGCCTCGCTCCATTCCACCATGCCCGTATAGAAATGCGGATGAGACAGGCAGATGGCCTTGAGGCCACCAAAGTTCCTGAATGCGAGCCCGTGTTTTCTCATCGAGCATGGCCGTGCAGTCCCAAAGAACATTCCCATGCGCAGATTGCAGGAGAAGTGCCCTTTGCCCGATGCCGATTGCCGGTGCAACGCTGATGCCGGTCAGGTTCGGCTCCAGCTCGTCCCACTCATTCGCGTGGGTCGCGACGAGGGCTTCGCGTGCGAGCCACTGCTGGCCGCTTTCGGGAACATACTGCCGCTCATCCTCGTAGATGACGCAGTGGGAAGGTAGTCGTCGCTCGGTGCGAAATGAGCGCCGCATGCCTTGCAGATCCAAATGGACAAGGGAGCAAACCTCCATGAACAAGGGGAATCCGATAACCGGGGGGAAGCAGTGAAGATCTCATGGCTTCCCGTCAAAACAATGCCGCCGCAAAAGCCTCGGATCGAGATGACTTTTGCGGCGACAGGATTTCACAGTCTTGGCTGAAATTCAGCCGGCTTTAACCGGCCGCCAAAGGCGCGCCCCAGCTGCCCCAGATATAGATGCAGAAGAACAGGAACAGCCAGACGACGTCGACGAAGTGCCAGTACCAGGCAGCCGCTTCGAAGCCGAAGTGCTGCTTCGGGGTGAAATCACCCCTGATGGCGCGCACGAGGCAGACCAGCAGGAAGATCGTACCGATCAAGACGTGGAAGCCGTGGAAGCCGGTCGCCATGAAGAAGGTCGCGCCGTAGATCGAGTTCTTGAACGCGAAGGGAGCGTGCGCGTACTCATAGGCCTGCACACAGGAGAACAGCGCACCGAGCAGTACGGTGAGCGCCAGACCCTGGATCAGTCCCTTGCGGTCGCCATGCAGCAGCGCATGGTGTGCCCAAGTCACCGTGGTGCCCGACAGCAGCAGGATGATGGTGTTGTAGATCGGCAGGTGCCACGGGTCGAGCACCTCGACGCCCTTCGGCGGGAACTGACCACCAAGGAAGGCCGTGCGCGACGCCTGGATCGCCTCATTCGGGAAGAGGCTGACATCGAAATAGGCCCAGAACCAGGCAACGAAGAACATCACCTCGGAGGCGATGAACATGATCATGCCGTAGCGCAGATGCAGGGACACGACGCGGGTATGCGCGCCCTCATGCGCCTCCTTGATCGTATCGGCCCACCAGCCGTACATGACATAGAGGATCAGCGCCAGGCCGATGAAGAACAGCCAGGGCTGCGCGAAGTTCAGCCCGAACAGATGCAGCGCGCCGCCATTGAGGTAGCGCATAAAGCCGACACCACCGAAGGTGATCACGAAGGCACCAAGGGCCGCAACGATCGGCCACGGGCTGGGATCGATAATGTGATAGTCGTGTTTTTTCTGATGCGCTTCGGCCATATCAGCAATCCCCGAATAACTTTTTCCCATATTGCTTCCGGTCGAACCGAAAAGCACTCTCCATCAAAGCTTTTTTTCCACCGGCCGCACTGCGGCGTCGTTGGATGCCACGGGCTTTGCGCCTTCCCGTGGATAATAGGTGTAGGACAATGTCAGCGCATTGATCGTCTTGGTTTCCACCGCCGTGGCGATCTCAGGGTCAACGTAGAAGACGACAGGCATTTCGCGCTTTTCCCCGGGCGCCAGATCCGTCTCGTTGAAGCAGAAGCACTGGACCTTGTTGAAATAGACGCCTGCTTCCAGCGGCGAAACATTGAAGATCGCCTGACCGCGTTCCGGCTTGTCGGACTTGTTCTCGATCACGAACTTGACTTCGATCGTCTCGCCGATCTTCGGGTTCACCGATTTCTGCACCGGCTTGAAATCCCACGGCAAACCGGGCGCGACATTGGCGTCGAACGAGACCTGAATCCGCCTGTCGAGAATGACGTTTGATACCTGTTCCGTGCGCTGGGTGGTGCCGTTATAGCCCGTTACCTGGCAGAACATACGATAGAGCGGCACGGCTGCAGCGCACATGGCGCTCATGCCGATGACGAAGCTCAGGCACATGGCAACGACCAGCCCGTTGTTACGGCCGCCCGCTTCAGTGCTTTTCTTTGCCCCCTCCTCCATCACGCCTCCTCAAACGTGTCCGGAACCGACCTTGATGATAGTGATCGCGTAGAACAGGATCACCAGGCCAGCCAATACCAGGCCGAGTGCTATATTGCGCCCGCGCCGCGACTTCTTCTGCGCTTCCGTCAGCTTGACAAGCTCGATCATAACCAGCCTCCGGACATCAGCACGGCAACTAACCGGTCGATCAGCAGCGCAGAAAAGATCGCAAAAAGATAGAAAATGGAAAAGCCGAACAGCTTCTTCGCCGGCACCATCTTTTCGTCGCCATCGGCCATGCGCCAGACGGCGATGGAACAGTGAATGAAGATCACGCCGAGAATTGCTGCGACGATGCCATAGCCGACACTTGCAAAGCCCATGAAGGCGGGAATGACACCGATGATGGCGGTCAGCACGGCATAGACGACGATTTGGTTCTTCGTCGCGGGAATGCCGGCGACGTTCGGCAGCATCGGCACGCCGACGGCCTCGTAGTCACGCATCTTGAATAGGGCCAGCGCCCAGAAATGCGCCGGGGTCCAGAGGAAGATGATGAGGAAGAGCACGATGCTCTCCATCGGCACGCTACCCGTCACGCAAGCCCAGCCGATGACGGGCGGGAAAGCGCCTGCCGCGCCGCCGATGACGATATTCTGCGACGTCCAGCGCTTCAGCCACATCGTGTAGATGACGGCATAGAAGAAAATGGTGAAGGCAAGGATACCGGCGGACAGCCAGTTCACAGCCAGCCCCAGGATCGTCACCGAGAAGCCCGACAGCACCAGACCGAACGCCAGAGCTTCGGACGGGCTGACGCGACCCGAAGGGATCGGCCGGCGTGCCGTGCGGCTCATGACAGCATCGATATCGGCGTCATACCACATGTTCAGTGCGCCGGACGCGCCGGCGCCAACGGCGATGCAGAGGATGGCGATGAAACCGAGAACCGGGTTGATGTGGCCGGGAGCCACCACCAGGCCCGTGAAAGCAGTGAAGACGACCAGCGACATCACGCGCGGCTTCAGAAGCTCGAAATAATCGCGCGCACTTGCCTCCGACAGGCCGCTTTCGGCTTGCTTCGCAAGTGCTTCGTGATTGTCGATGACCGTCATTCTTTTTCCAATTGCTCAGTTGAACCGGACGCCGTTTATCACGGCGTCCGGAAATAGACTACTTGATGCGCGGCAGCTCTTCCCACTGGTGGTGCGGCGGCGGCGACGAAAGCTGCCACTCGAGCGTGGTAGCGCCCTCACCCCAGGGATTGTTACCGGCAACGCGCTTCTTTGCGAAGGCATCTATAACGCCCCAGAAGAAGAAGCAAAGGCCTACGGCTGCGACATAGGAGCCGATGGAGGACACGAAGTTCCAGCCAGCATAGGCATCCGGATAGTCGATATAGCGGCGCGGCATGCCCGAACGACCCAGGAAATGCTGCGGAAAGAACACCATGTTCACGCCGATGAACGTGATCCAGAAGTGCCAGTTGCCGATGCGCTCATTGTACATGTAGCCGGTCATCTTCGGGAACCAGTAGTACCAGGCGGCGAAAATCGCGAAGACGGCGCCGAGCGACAGGACGTAGTGGAAGTGCGCCACGACGAAGTATGTCGCATGCAATTCACGGTCGAGGCCGGCATTGGCGAGCTGAACGCCAGTGACGCCGCCGAGCGTGAACAGGAAGATGAAGCCGAGTGCCCAGATCATCGGCGTGCGGAACTCGATGGAACCGCCCCACATCGTCGCGATCCAAGAGAAGATCTTCACGCCCGTCGGGACGGCGATAACCATCGTCGCGAAGACGAAGTAGCGCTGCGTGTCGAGCGAGAGGCCCGTCACGTACATGTGATGAGCCCAGACGACGAAGCCGACAGCACCGATCGCGACCATGGCGTAGGCCATGCCGAGGTAGCCGAAGATCGGCTTGCGCGAGAAGGTGGAGATGATGTGGCTAATCATGCCGAAGCCGGGCAGGATCAGAATGTAGACTTCCGGATGGCCGAAGAACCAGAACAGGTGCTGGTAGAGCAGCGGGTCGCCGCCGCCTTCAGGCGCGAAGAAGGTCGTGCCGAAGTTGCGGTCCGTCAGAATCATCGTGATGGCGCCTGCCAGAACCGGCAGCGACAGCAGCAGCAGGAATGCGGTGATCAAAACCGACCAGGCAAACAGCGGCATCTTGTGCAGCGTCATGCCCGGAGCGCGCATGTTCAGGATCGTGGTGATGAAGTTGATCGCACCGAGGATCGAGGATGCACCGGCGATATGCAGCGCGAAGATGACCAGATCGATCGCCGGGCCAGGATGGCCGACGGTTCCCGACAAGGGCACATACATCGTCCAGCCGCCGCCTGCACCGTACGCACCTGCCGGGCCTTCGACAAACATCGAGAGGATAAGCAGCAGGAAGGCCGGAACGAGCAGCCAGAAGGAGATGTTGTTGAGGCGCGGGAAAGCCATGTCCGGCGCGCCGATCATGATCGGCACCATCCAGTTGGCAAAGCCGCCAATCATCGCCGGCATGACCATGAAGAAGATCATGATCAGGGCGTGAGCGGTGACGAAGACGTTGTACATCTGCTTGCCGCCATCGATGGCGGCATCGCCGGAATAACCGTAAACCATCGACGCCAGACCGCTGAAGATCTGAATGCCGGGCTCCTGCAATTCCATGCGGATGGCAACGGAGAGGAGGAAGCCGATCACGCCCGCGAAGATCGCGAAGATCAGATAGAGCGTGCCGATGTCCTTGTGATTCGTCGAAAACAGCCAACGCTCTGCGAAGGTCTGCTTGTGGGCGTGATGATCATCATGCGCATGTGCGTCTTGCAGACTGTGCGAGTGATCGTCGTGTGCCTTTGATCCAGCCATTGTTCCTACCCCTCTTACTTGGCCGTGTTTTCGGCGACCTTGACGGTCGTCGGTTGGTCGACAGCGGCCATCAGAGCCTTATTCGCCTTACCCAGATCGGTTGCAGCGGCAGCAAGCCATTGCTTGTACTGATCGTCGGAGACGACACGAATTGCGATCGGCATGAAGGAGTGATCCTTGCCGCAAAGCTCGGAACACTGACCGTAAAACAGACCTTCGCGATCGGCCTTGAACCAAGTCTCGTTCAGGCGACCCGGGATAGCGTCGATTCTGACGCCGAAGGACGGAACGGCGAAGGAGTGAATGACGTCAGCCGGAGCAGCGGTGACGAGAACGCGGACGTTCTTGCCGACAGGCACCACCATTTCGTTATCCACAGCCAGCAGCCGGGGATATTTCGACTTATCTTCCTTGCCGGCCGCCGTGCGATCCGGCTCTTTCAGCATGAAGGAATCGAAAGCGACCGGCGTCGTGCCGGCGTTTTCATATTCGTAATTCCACTGCCACTGCGTCGCCGTCGCCTTGACGGTCACGTCGGTCTGCTGCGGAAAAGTCAGCTGGTCGGTGAGAAGATTGAAGGAGGGAATTGCCAGAAACAGCAGGACGAGGACGGGACCGATGGTCCAGATCACTTCAATCAGCGTGTTGTGGCTCGTCTTGGACGGAACCGGGTTCCTGGAAGCCCGGAACTTTACCATGACCACCACCAGGAGGACGAGAACCAGCAGCGTGATCGGAATGATAAACCAAAGCGTGTATGCCTCAAACCAGCGGATTTGATGCATGATGCCGGTTGCCGCTTCCTGCATACCGGTTTCCCAAGGTTTCGGCTGATCGGCGTAGCTACCTGTCGCAAAAAGCAGACAGATCATAGCCGCCAGAGCCGCGTAAGCTCTCTTAATCACGATGTCTCTCCCTCCAGCGTTTGATCCCAGATCTTCCTCAAACGCAGTATCCCTACAATCCATTGCGCTTCAAACCACAGTTTGGGGTGCTCCGCAACAACTCACGACATTTGTTAGTGCGGCATTTTTGCGCGAATCCAATCCCCTCGCCGGCCGAACAAGGCAAGCATTTCATCATCATACGAAAAATTGCATCGCGGTCCATGGCGCCACCCCGACAAAATGGAGTAGACGTCGTATTTCCGCCGCAGTCGATTGGAATCCAGCACGCGGGGCTTTTCATTTGCTGGCATGGGCTTCAACAATAGCGGCACTGATTCGAATCTAGAGGTTTCCATGGGTTTTCGTTCCCTCGCCCGGCTTTGGCTTGTTACCGGCAGCGTCGTCGCTGCGGTCGCAGCACCTGCATGGGCGCAACAAGCGCAACAGACTCAGCCCGCGCAGCAGACCCAGCAGCTACAACCTCAACCGCAGGGCCAGCCGCAGCCTCATACACAGCAGGTTCCCACCAGCCAGGTTCCGCAACCGCCGGGTACGGTGCGCTCCAGCCACGGCGCCTGGTCCGTCGTCTGCGACAAGCCCGCGGGCGCTTCGACAGAGCAATGCGCCCTGATGCAGAACGTGATCGCCGAGGACCGTCCGGAAATCGGCCTTTCCGTCGTCGTCCTGAAGACCGCCGACCGAAAGTCGAAGATCCTGCGCGTTCTCGCCCCGCTCGGCGTACTCCTCCCGAACGGCCTCGGCCTCAATATTGACGGCAAGGATATTGGCCGCGCCTATTTCGTGCGCTGCTTTGCTGACGGCTGCTATGCCGAAGTCGTGCTCGAAGACGAATTGCTGAAGACGCTGCGCAGCGGCGCCAACGCAACCTTTATCGTCTTCCAGTCGCCCGAGGAAGGCATCGGCATCCCAGTCGATCTGAAGGGCTTTGCGGAAGGTTACGACAGCCTTCCCTGACGACATGGGCTTGCTCTTGCACGGCGCGAAGCCTACATCGGCGTTGAACGGAGCACAGCACCCATGAATACCGATCTCCTTACTCTTTTCGATGCCGACGAAGCCAAGCTGCGGAGCATCGTAGCCGAGGCACTTTCGGGCGCCGACGACGGCGAGCTCTTTATCGAACACGCCCAGGCCGAATCGCTGACCTTCGACAACGGCCGGATGAAGGGTGGAAGCTTCAATACCGAACAGGGCTTCGGCCTCCGTGCGGTGGCCGGCGAAGCCGTGGGCTATGCGCATGCTGGTGATCTTTCGGAAGCTGCGTTGAAGCGTGCCGCCGACGCCGTGCGCGCCGTCACCTCAGGCTATGCCGGCTCCTATGCCGCCGCACCTCAGCGCACCAACAAGGTGCTCTACGGCGACGAAAATCCGATCGGCACGCCGACCTTCGAGGAAAAGGCAAAGCTTCTCCAGGAGATCGACAGCTATCTGCGCGACAAGGACGACAAGGTGCGGCAGGTGACGGCTTCGATCGCAGCCAGCTGGCAGGTGGTCGATATCCTTCGCGCCGACGGCCACCGTGTGCGGGATATCCGTCCGATGACGCGAATCAACATCTCCGTCATCGCCGGCGACGGCGACCGCCAGGAAGCCGGCTCCTTCGGCACCGGCGGCCGCGTTGGCTTCGGCGATTTCGTCACCCAGGACAACTGGCGCCGTGGTGCGGACGAGGCTCTGCGCCAGGCGCTCGTCAACCTCGAGGCGATCGAAGCGCCTGCCGGCACGATGGACGTCGTGCTTGGCTCCGGTTGGCCGGGCGTCATGCTGCACGAGGCTGTTGGGCACGGGCTGGAAGGCGATTTCAACCGCAAGAAAACCTCGGCCTTCGCCGGTCTGTTGGGCCAGATGGTAGCCGCACCCGGCGTTACCGTCGTCGATGACGGCACGATAGAGAACCGCCGCGGCTCCATCACCATCGACGACGAGGGCACGCCTTCGGCCTACAATGTACTGATCGAGAACGGCAAGCTGGTCGGCTATATGCAGGACCGGCAGAATGCCCGGCTGATGGGCATGAAGGCAACCGGCAACGGCCGGCGCCAGGGCTACGCCCATACCCCAATGCCGCGCATGACCAACACCTACATGCTCGGCGGCGACAAGACGCCGGAAGAAATCATCGCGTCTGTGAAGAAGGGCATTTATGCCGTCTCCTTCGGCGGCGGCCAGGTGGATATCACCTCCGGCAAGTTCGTCTTCGGCTGCACGGAGGCCTATCTCATCGAGAACGGCAAGATCGGCGCGCCGATCAAGGGCGCCATGCTGATCGGCAACGGCCCGGATGCGATGAAGCGCGTCACCATGATCGGCAATGACATGAAGCTCGATACCGGCATCGGCAATTGCGGTAAGGCCGGTCAGTGGGTTCCCGTCGGCGTCGGCCAGCCGCATCTGCGGATGGACCAGATCACGGTTGGCGGCACCAAGGCCTAAGAAAGCCCCTGCCCTCTTATTCCTGCGGGCGAAAGAGCCATTTGCGCTCGACGGCAGCGGCCAGATCCAGGCCGTTGCGATGCGCGAACAGCAGGACATGGCCGAGCACGTCGGCCGTCTCGTCAGCCAGAGCTGTCGCCATTTCCGTGTCGGTCATGCCTTTGCGCCGGCCCCGGCCCGTAACCCTGTTCCAGATCTGGATCAATTCACCCATCTCCTCCTGAAGCTTCAGGACGAACCAATCGTCGTCGCGCTCCAGGCTGTGATCGGCAGCATAGGTCGCTGACGCCGTCTCGAATTGCATCATCAGATCTTTCAGCATCGATATCGTTCCTCTTATGTTCCCAAGCAGAAATGAACGATTCCGACCAAAAAGTCGAGCCGGCGGAGTTTTGCCCCGCCGGCTCGCATATTTCCAGTTCGTAAAGCCTTTCCGCTTTTCTTCGAATCGCGAGAATGCTCTGTCCCTTTGTTGTTACGCAATTCCGGACGGAAAACCGCTGCGCACTTTTCCCGAAATTGCTGTGATGCTCAGCCCTTGTTGGGCAGCAGCATGCAATCGAAATCCTTGCGCTTCAAAGCCGAGCAGGCCGAGTTTGCGTCGTCGCGGCTGGCGAATCCAACGAAGCGG
Source organism: Rhizobium sp. BR 314 (assembly GCF_047445805.1). NCBI lineage: Bacteria > Pseudomonadati > Pseudomonadota > Alphaproteobacteria > Hyphomicrobiales > Rhizobiaceae > Rhizobium > Rhizobium sp. BR 314. The sequence goes on from NZ_JARWLA010000028.1 coordinate 30,463, forward strand.
GCGCGATAGACCGTGTTGCCGCCCTTGCCGACTGCCTCGGTGTAGGGCGATGCATTGGCAAGCGCGCTACCGGCGCGGGATTTCGCTTCGGACAGCAGGTCCTTGGCGGCCTGCGCGCTTGGTGTTGCCGCGATCTGCACCTGCCAGCCGCCGCTTGCTGCCGGCTTGTTACTGGCCACGAGGATCTGGTCCATCGCAACCGGGCGGTCCATCGGCACGGTCACATTCGAGCCTGCTGCATAGGCGAGCGGAGTAACTTCCGCGCGCTTGCGCGTCGTTGCAGCGACAGTGGTCGTGGCGGTCGTCTGCGCGTCGACGTCAGCTGCAGCGTCGTCCGATGCCGAGGCGACCTCGACCTGCTTCGCCATCTTGCCGCCGCCGACGCTCGCCATCAGGCGCGATGTCGCGACCGAGCTTGCCTTCGGAACATTGCGATCCAGCAGCGAGGCCATCAGCGCATCGCGACCGCGTGCCGTGGCGCCGCCCATGACGACGCCGATTACCCGGCGGTTGCCCTGGCGCACGGCGCTCACAATGTTGAAACCAGAGGCATTGGTATAGCCGGTCTTGATGCCGTCCATACCTTCATAGCGGTACATCAGGTTATTATGACCGCGAACGCCGCGGCCACGATAGTTGAAGCTTGTCTGCGAGAAGAGCCGGTATTCCTGGGGGTAGTTGTTGATGAGCGCGACGGCGAGCGTCGACATGTCGCGTGCCGTCGTCCACTGCTGCATGTTGGGAAGGCCCGAAGCATTCAGGAAGGTGGTGCGACGCATACCGAGTTCGCGCGCCTTCTGCGTCATCAGGCGGGCAAAGCCGCTTTCGCTACCGCCGAGCGCTTCCGCCATGGCGGCGGCTGCATCGTTGGCCGACTTGATGATCATGCCGTCGACGGCTTCGCGCACGGTCACGGTGCCACCCGGCTTCAGACCGAGCTTGGTGGGGGGCTTGGCAGCGGCCGCGCTCGAAACGGGTATCCTGGTGTTCCAGTTGAACTTACCACGATGTATCGCCTCGAAGGTCATGTACAACGTCATCATCTTCGTCAGCGATGCCGGATGATTGAGGTTGTCGGCATTGCTCGATGCCAGCACCTGGCCGGTCTTGGCATCCATTATGAAATAGGCGCTGCCCGCGAAGCTTGCCACGGGCGTGCTCACCAGTAAGACGGCCGCAGACAAGGCCATCAAAAGTCTTTTCATATTCGTCCCCAACCGAAAAAATGCCAACACACCGCATCAATCTCTGTATGATTTTGCGACAGAAAACCTGATATCAGTGCGATATTGAGGCAACAGCCTCCATAGTTCTCCAATTTTGCCTTTCCTGGTAAAATAACTATTAACGCATTGGAAATTATAGCAAAGATTCAGTAAGGTTTAACGGGAATGGGCTAGTGCCTTAGCATTCGGCAACTGGATCGATCCGCATGGAACAGGGCATCAAGCTTCATCTGAAGCGCGGGATGATCTCCGGCGGACTTGAGGTTGCCGCAATTCTTAAGGGCATGGGCCTGCTGCGGGATTGCGCCGGCCTCGGCACCATCTTCACCCTGCATCATGTTCGCCCCGCCTTTCCCCGCCGCTTCGCACCCAATGGGCATCTCGAAGTCACGCCCGATTTCCTCGACCTTGCGATCACGCGTCTCAAGAGGGACGGCTACGAGTTCCTGCCTCTTGAATCGGTGCCGGAGCGGGCGGCGAACGCAAAGGGCAAACGGCCTTTCGTCGCCCTCACCCTTGACGACGGAAACCGCGACAATCTCGAATATGCCCTGCCGATCTTTGCCCGCCACAATACGCCCTTCACGGTTTTCGTCGCGCAGGGCCTATCGGAAAGAACCCATAGCCTGTGGTGGGAGACGCTTGCCGAACTGCTTGAACGGCAGGATCGATTGACCTTCGATTTCGGCTCTGGCCAGGAATTCGTCCCACTCGGTGCGCCTAGCCAGAAGGAGGCGGCCTTTTCCCGTTTTGCCGCCTTTGTCCATGGCATCGACGAGAGCGAGGCTGTCGCGCGTATCGACGAACTCGCCGTAAGGAATGGTTTGGAGCCGCTCGACATCGTCCGTACCTCAATCATGGATCGGGAAGAACTGAGAGACCTGGCGCGTCATCCGCTCGCCTCGCTCGGTGCGCATACCGTCAGCCACCGTGCTCTGGCACGCCTGCCCGAGGCGGAGGCGGCCGCGGAGATGGCGCTATCGGCCGATTATGTGGCGGAGATCGCGGGAAGGCGTCCAACCTCAATCGCCTATCCCTACGGCACGAACGATGCGGTCTCGCCGCGTGAAGGCAGGCTTGCGGCGGAACTCGGTTTTTCCGTCGGCGTCACGACACGGCCTGGAATGATCGATCAGGCAAGCGGCAACGCCCTCACCCTTTTGCCGAGGCTTTCGCTCAACGGTCACTATCAGAAGGCGCGTTATGCCTCAGCGCTTGCCTCCGGCATCCCCATGCGGTTGATGGGACGCCGGGAGGCGACTTAGAGCGCCGCGCTTCCTCTTGGAAGCAAAAAAGGATGCTCTAAGTCTTTGAATCTACGCACCAGGCTTTCCGGAAATCGATTCCGATTTTCGGGTCGATGCTGTAGGCCCACCGGACGATAGGCCTGGATCTTACGGATACATCCGCACCTTCTGCCAGGCGCCTTCCGGCACATCGCGGCGGAATTCGATTCGGTCGTGGAGGCGGAACTGGCGGTCGTGCCAGAATTCGATCGACAACGGACGAATGCGGAAACCGGACCAGTAAGGCGGGCGCGGAATGTCGCCGATCGCATAGCGAGCCGTATATTCGGCAACTGCCTTTTCCAGCGCAAACCGGCCCTCGAGAGGACGCGACTGCTTCGAAGCCCACGCGCCGATTCGGCTGCCCCGCGCCCGCGTCTTATAATACTCGTCCGCTTCCTTGTCGGTGACCACCTCAACCAAGCCGCGTAGGCGCACCTGACGGCGTAGCGACTTCCAGTGGAAGCACATGGCCGCTTTCTTCTGGGAAAGAATTTCTTGGCCTTTCTGGCTTTCGAAATTCGTATAGAATACGAATCCGTCGCTATCGAAACCCTTCAGAAGGACCATGCGGACATTTGGCAACCCATCCTTATCTACCGTTGCCAGAGCGACCGCATTCGGATCATTGGGTTCAGTGGTCTCCGCCTCGCGCAACCATGTTGCAAAAAGAGTGAAGGGTTCGTTCTGTTCGGTGAAGTCACCGCTTGTTAACTCGTTTTCCGACATATTAGTTCAAATACTCCGCAATTCCTAGAAACAGCCGGCCCTCAGGCTAGCCGAGACACTCGGGTGGAAGTCATAGCAAAATCGACCGTTCATACAAAGCGCAAGCTTGCAAAAGACGCGACGATGGCGCTCGCCCTCGCCTCCCTTTTCGCCCTTGGCGGCTGCGTTGGCGGCGGCATGGACTATCTGAGCTCGGCGAAAGTGGACCGCAGCGTTTCTACCGGCACGATTGCGGCCGCTCCCGTGACCACGGACAGCATCTCCGACGAAGCGACCGTCCGCAATGCCGTAACCTCGGCAGATCTCCACAAGCTTAATGGCCAGTCGATTCCCTGGGCCAATGCCTCTACCGGCAGCGCCGGCGTCATCGATACGATCGTCGAGAGCAATGCCTCGGGCGTGGTCTGCCGCCAGTTCCGCACGACCCGCCACTCCTATGAGGGCATCGCCAACTTCTCCGGCAGGACCTGCCTTGTCGGCCTCGGCGAATGGCAATTGCTGAGCTTCCAACAAGCCGGCTAATTGGCAGCCTACCTATTTTTTTCCACAGACAATGCGATCCAGCTCTATGAGCCGAACAGTGCGCATCGCATACCATATCAATGTTCAGCATCCATCGTTAGCAATCGGCTAACCATCCCGCGAAATGCCCTTTGCCGGCCCCCATGCGGCGTAACGCCTGATTAGCAACTTTTCCCGCAGGATCATCCCATGCGCATCGACCTTGCCCTCCCCCGGGGCGCAAGCCGGTGAAACACGGTTCATGGATTCATTTGTTCGAGGTGCTCTCACGGGGTCGGGCACACTTAAAGAGACGGCGGCGGGAAACATGCGTGATCCTTACAAGGTGCTGGGCGTGAAGCGGGATGCCGGGGCGGACGAAATCAAATCCGCATGGCGCAACCTCGCCAAGACAGCACATCCCGATCACAACATGGGCGATCCGACCGCCACCGAGCGCTTCGCCGAAATCGGCCGGGCCTATGAAACGCTAAAGGATCCGCAGAAGCGCAGCCGCTACGATCAGATCGCTCGCATGGCCGAAGCAAAGGGCCAGAGCACGGAGCAAACCATCATGCAACAGCGCCAGGCCGCACGCGAGATGGCCGAACGCGCCAAGGCAGCGCGGGCCAATGCTGAAAAGGTGATGGAGGAACTTGCCCGGGCAAATGCCCGAAAGGCCGCGGCAGCGGCTGCCTCCAGCTCGCAGACGGCCGCAAACGAGTCACCCGAGGATATGGTCGAGCGCATTTTCGGCGCCAAGGCGAGCCGCGCTACGCAGCAGGAGCAGCCTCAAGTTCAGGCTCAGGCGCAGGCCGAGACCGTTGCGCAGCAGGCTGGCAAGCAACAGGCCGCTAAGCCGCAGGAAGCAAATCCCACCCCGGCAGAGGATGTCCAAGAGGAAGAAGAGATGTTGGCGACGGGCACCGGCTCCGGCGGCTCGCGTTCCGCCTTCGGCATTCTGAGCTCGCTCGTGCGCCGCATCACCGGCGGTGGCACCCAAGACAAGCAGCCGGAGAAGACGCCCGAGGTGGCGGCGGAAGCAACCGTGACGCTCGACGACATGCTGAAGGCCCGCTGGATCACTGTTCCCCTGTCCGACGGTCGCGAAGCCCGCTTCCAGGCGACCACGGATGTCGGCAATGGCCAAGTACTGCATCTGAAGGGCCAGGGATTAAAACTGCCGGGAATGCTGCGCGGCGATGTCGCCGTCACCATCCACCTTTCTACCGATACCCGCTTCATGCCTGATGGCCACAACATCCGCACGACACTGCCTGTGACGATAGAAAATGCAGTGCTCGGCTGGGAGACGACGGTCGAGGGATTGAACGGGCCGGTCAAGCTTGTCGTACCGGCATGGTCCGGCTCGGATCAAATCGTTCGTATTCCTGGCGAGGGATTGCCTGATGGCAACGGCAGCAAAGGTGATCTTATCGTCGAACTGCGGCTGATGCTGTGGGAAAAACCGGACGACAAGATCACCGACCTGATGCGCAGCATGCGAGAGGGGCTTTTCCTGTGAAATTTTGGTGACAACAGCACCCTTTGTTACGATCCCTAACAGTTGATGATCTTTACGATGCTTGAACAGGGGAACGGCCTATGCCATAGGCAGGGTCATTCGAAAGTTCAAGGGAGCAGAATATGGCTCAATCCACTGGCCTCATGGCAGGCAAGCGCGGCGTCATCCTCGGCGTAGCAAACAACCGTTCGATAGCGTGGGGTATTGCCAAGGCCTGCTCGGATGCCGGAGCCGAAATCGCACTGACGTGGCAGGGCGATGCCCTGAAGAAGCGCGTCGAGCCGCTCGCTCAGGAACTCGGCGCCTTCATGGCGGGCCATTGCGACGTCACCGAGCCGGCGACGATCGATGCCGTCATCGACACGCTGGAAGCGAAATGGGGCAAGATCGACTTCGTCGTGCACGCCATCGCTTTCTCGGACAAGGACGAGCTAACCGGCCGTTACCTTGATACCAGCCGCGACAATTTCACGAAGACGATGGACATTTCCGTCTATTCCTTCACGGCAGTTGCGCAGCGCGCCGAGCGAATCATGAATGACGGCGGCTCCATGATCACCCTCACCTATTACGGTGCAGAGAAGGTCATGCCGCACTACAACGTCATGGGTGTCGCAAAGGCGGCTCTTGAAGCAAGTGTGCGCTACCTCGCAGTCGATCTCGGCAACCGCGGCATTCGCGTCAACGCGATTTCGGCTGGCCCGATCAAGACGCTCGCGGCCTCCGGCATCGGCGATTTCCGCTATATACTGAAGTGGAACGAGTACAATGCGCCGCTAAAGCGGACCGTCACGATCGACGAAGTCGGCAACTCGGCCCTCTACCTGCTGTCCGATCTGTCGACGGCCGTTACGGGTGAAATCCACCACGTCGATTCCGGCTACCACACGGTCGGCATGAAGGCTGTGGACGCGCCTGACATTTCCGTCGCGAAGGACTGATCAACAGGAAGACTGACCGTGTCGCCAATCCTCTATGTGATACGTCACGGTCAGACAGACTGGAATGCCGAGCGCCGTCTGCAGGGGCAGAAGGACATCGACCTCAATGCCATCGGCCGCGAACAGGCGCGGCAGAACGGCGTCGACCTCGGCGAGATACTGGCATTCGAAAACCAGCCATTCGATTTCGTCGCAAGCCCGTTGCGGCGTACGCGCGAAACGATGGAGATCGTTCGCGGCGCCATGGGCTTGCCGCCCAAGGACTATGAGACCGACGACCGGCTGATCGAAGTATCGTTCGGCGCCTGGGAAGGCTTCACGCTCAAGGAGCTGAAGGCAACGGAGCCGGACAGGCTTGCGGAGCGCAAGGCTCACAAATGGGACTTCATCCCGCCTGGCGATGACGCCGAAAGCTATGAAATCCTCTCCTGGCGTGTCGGCTCCTGGCTGACATCGATCGAGCGCCCCACCGTTTGCGTCTCGCATGGCGGTGTCATCCGCACGCTGTTCCGCCTGATCGGCGATGTTGCAAAGGAAGAGGCGGCCGAAATCCCAATCCATCAGGACCAGATCCTGAAAGTCGACCCGGAGATGAAGATTATCGGCTGGATGTAGGCTAGTTCGAGGACACTCGACGGGCTTCCGCCCGGATTTGCTAAAGCCGCGCATCAGCACGAGCCTGACGTCTTCAAGCACCGCCGCCAGTGGCGTGGCGGCACCAAGCTTACTGAACGATATCGAGATCGTTGACGACGCGCTTGCCGTCGACTTCCGTGTAGAAAACCACGACCTTGACGCCGGCCTTCAGGCCGTTGAAGTCGAAATCCTCAGGCACCTGATAGTTCTTGCCGTCGTCCAGCGTGATGCTGAAATTCTGCGTATCGACCTTCTTGATCGTGGACTCGACATCCGCACTTTCAGCGAAAGCTGCGACAGGAGCAAAGAGGCTTGCCGTGGCCAAAAGCGTCGCTACGAAAAAGCGCATGGTCGTTACCCTTCAGGTCGATTTACTTGTGATTTCTTATGCGGCGCAGATAACACTTCGAATATGGCGGAAGTTGCCCTCAATAGTGGCTTCGCCCGCCCAATTGATGAATGTACTGTCACAATCCACAATCTGGATTAATCTTTGTTTACCATGTCGATGGCGAACGCAAGACTGGGCCGGAAACCGTTTCCGCGATGGCGGAAAGAAAGATTTTGTCTTGCCGGCATTTTGGCCTATGAGTGTGCCGCAATTGCAAAAGAGAAGACGCGGTCTGTTCGTCAGGCTGCACCAATCCGGTCGTTTTCCATGTCGCACAATACATTCGGTCATCTTTTCCGCGTTACCACCTGGGGCGAAAGCCACGGCCCGGCGCTCGGCTGCGTCGTTGACGGCTGCCCCCCCGGCCTGCGCTTCAAACTGGAGGATCTTCAGGTCTGGCTCGACAAGCGCAAACCGGGCCAGTCGCGCTTCGTCACGCAGCGGCGTGAGGACGATCTGGTCAAGGTACTGTCGGGTGTGATGTTCGACGAAGACGGCGAGACGATGATCTCGACGGGCACACCGATCTCGATGCTAATCGAGAACACCGACCAGCGCTCGAAGGATTATGGCGAGATCGCAAAGCGCTATCGCCCCGGCCATGCCGATTATACCTATGACGTCAAATACGGCATCCGCGACTATCGCGGCGGCGGTCGCTCGTCGGCACGCGAAACGGCGGCGCGCGTTGCGGCAGGCGGCATTGCCCGTCTCGTCGTGCCCGGCGTCACGATCCGCGGCGCGCTGGTGCAGATCGGCAAGCACAAGATCAACCGCGCCAACTGGGATTGGGCGCAGGTGGATCAGAACCCCTTCTTTGCCCCCGATCCCGAAATCGTGCCGGTCTGGGAAGACTATCTCGACGGCATCCGCAAGGCCGGCTCCTCTATCGGCGCAGTCGTCGAAGTCGTGGCCGAAGGCGTGCCGGCAGGCCTCGGCGCCCCGATCTATGGCAAGCTCGATCAGGATATCGCCTCGCTGCTGATGTCGATCAACGCGGTCAAGGGCGTCGAGATCGGTGAAGGCTTCGCATCCGCCGAACTGACCGGCGAGGAAAATGCCGACGAAATGCGTATGGGCAACGACGGCAAGCGCATCTTTCTCTCCAATCACGCCGGCGGCATTCTGGGCGGCATTTCCACCGGCGAACCGGTGATCGCCCGCTTTGCCATCAAGCCGACCTCGTCCATCCTGACGGAACGTCAGTCGATCGATGCTGACGGCCACAATGTCGATGTGCGCACCAAGGGCCGCCATGATCCGTGCGTCGGCATTCGCGCCGTGCCGATCGGCGAAGCCATGGTTGCTTGCGCCATTGCCGATCATTATTTGAGGGACCGTGGCCAGACGGGCCGGGAAAGATAGGAATTTCGAGATGCCTTACGACCAGAAGCGGGTTGTCGATGCCATCCGGGCCTTCGAGGCCGGCGAAATCGTCGTTGTCATGGACGACAACGATCGTGAAAACGAGGGTGACCTGATCGTCGCTGCGGTTCACTGCACGCCCGAGAAGATGGCTTTCATCGTTCGCCATACATCCGGCATCGTCTGCACGCCGATGCCGCGAGAGGAAGCCAAGCGGCTGAACCTCAACGCCATGGTGGCGGAAAATGATTCCGCCCATACCACCGCCTTCACCGTTTCCGTCGACTTCAAGCACGGCACGACGACGGGCATTTCCGCCGACGACCGGACGCTGACGGTACGCAACCTCGCCAACCCAAATGTCGGTCCCGCCGACTTCGTCCGCCCCGGCCATATCTTCCCGCTGGTTTCACGCGAAGGCGGCGTGCTGATGCGCTCGGGCCATACCGAAGCCGCAGTCGATCTCTGCAAGCTTGCCGGCCTGCCGCCGATCGGCGTCATCAGCGAACTCGTCAATGATGACGGCACGGTGATGCGCGGCCCGCAGGTGGCCGGCTTTGCCGAGCAGCATGGGCTGAAGATGGTCTCTGTCGCCGACCTCATCGCTTATCGCCAGCGCAAGGAAACGCTGATCGAACTCGGCGCCAGTTTCGATATCGACACGCCGTTCGGCAAGGCGCGCGCCCACACCTATTCGCTGCCGTGGGACCCAATGCAGCACCTCGCCGTTGTTTTCGGCGACATCCGCGACGGCATCGACATTCCGGTGCGCCTGCATCCGGAAATCGTTGCCGAAGATATTTTCGGCAAGCGCAGGCCCGTCGACTTCTACATGAAAAAGATCGCCGAAGAGGGCCGCGGCATCATCGTCTATTTGCGTGAGGGCTCCGTTGGCGTCGGACATTCCGACAACAACCGCAAGACGCGTCAGGCGGAGCGGGAAAGCCACGCCGAAGCGCAGGCACGCGACAATGAATGGCTTGAGATCGGCCTCGGCGCGCAGATCCTGAAGGATCTCGGCGTCAGCTCGATCAAGCTGCTCACCAGCCGCGAACGACACTATGTCGGCCTCGAAGGCTTCGGCATCAAGATTGCGAAGACGGAAATCTGCTGATTAGCTCTTGCCGCCGCATCTCATCCGTTGCGATCAACCGCAATCGCAACGGATCATTGTCAGTGTCATTCTACATTCGATGACGGGACAGTATCGCGTGCGAAGAACTCGCGATCTAAAAGACCCATCATGATGTCGTCGTGCCAGCTGCCTTTGACGTAAACCGTCTCACGCTCTCTTCCTTCGACAATGAAGCCGCATTTCTCATAGGCGCGGATAGCGCGCTTGTTATAGGCCAGCACGCGTATTCCGATGCGATGCAGCTTCATCTCTGTGAAGGCATGGCGCAGGAGAAGAGTGATCGCTTCGGTGCCAAAACTTTTGCCAAGCAAGGCGGGATTGCTGATGCCGATCGCCATCGTCGCACGCCTGTCCTGCAAGTTGACGTTGTCCAATCTGATTTCGCCGGCGAAGGCTCCATCGATCTCGATGACCCATGTGTGTGGACGCTCGGAGAGCCATTGCACCCATCGGGCCGCACCCTCGCGGGTCATGGGCTTGATATCGTCCTTATCGATGCCATACATCTCCGAGATCTCGGCATTTGTGCCCAGGGAGAAGCGCACATCGGCATCTTCGTCACATGGCGGGCGGAGCCTGACATTGCGGCCCTCAAGAACTGGCGACGACAACAGGCTCTCCCCTTTTCGAATACGCTCTTTCGAGCGAATGAAGCAAACGCGTTACGCGCCCCGCCAGCCTTCGAGAAATACGACCTTTTCTACGCCGGTGAAGCGGGCGACGCGCTCCAACTCAGCTTCCAGCTTCTCCAGCCGGCCAGCGGAGGCCTTGATACCTGGCTCCAGCCACAAGCGCTTGACGTCGAGAGTGCTCGCCTTGCGATCGGCCTTCATGTCGACCCGTCCGATCAGCCGGTCTCCCTCGAGCAGCGGGAAGACGTAATAGCCATATTCGCGCTTGGGCTCGGGCACGAAAATCTCGATGCGATAGAAGAAGCCGAACAGGCGTTCGGTGCGGTTGCGATCCCGCAATGTCGGATCGAAGGGGCTTAGGACGCGGATGCGCGCCGGTGCTTCCGGGTGATTATCGAGCGTCTCGTAGAAATCTTGGAAGGCATAGGACGGGCGCGGCTTGCCGCCGCCGACGGGCTCGATCAGCACATCGGTCAGCTCATCGCGATGCGTCTCGACCCAGTTCTTGGCCTCAAGCGGCGTCACCAGATCCCAAAAGGCAGCGATCTCGCCCGAGGTGGCAAAGCCAAGCCGCTGCAGCGCGCTGCGGCAAGCCCAATCGACGAACTCCTCATGCTCCACTTCCGGCTCGTGGAAATGACGCGGCAGAACGCGCTCGACGAGGTCGTAGACCTTCTGGAAATTGCTGCGGCCTGCAATCGCGAACCTGCCGGTACGCCAGAAATATTCGAGCGCCGTCTTGTTCGGATGCCAGTTCCACCAGCCGCCGGAGACGTGATCCTCCGCCTTGACCTCGCGTGCGGTAATGGCGCCGTTCTTCAGTACGCGTTCGTAGGTTTCATCGAAGGCGGCTTCGAACCCCTCCCCTCGCCATTTTCGCCAGCGCTCGACAATCGAGACTTCCTCGCGACGAAAGCGATGCTTCCAGTAGACGAAAAAGGCGCTCGGCAGGATGGAGGCGTCATGCGTCCAATTCTCGAAGAGCGCACCATCCTTTTCCAAGAGTTCCGTCAGGTGCTCGCGTCGATAGGTCTGGTTGCGCGAAAACAGGATCTGGTGATGGGCGCGCTCGACGGTGCCGATGCTGTCGACCTGCACGAAGCCGATATCATGGATGAGCTGCAGCAAACCCGCCTTGCTTAAGGCGCGGTTCGGTGGGTTGGCGAGCCCCTGCTTGGCAAGGAACACGCGGCGGGCGTCACGATTCGAAAGCAGATTCGTCATAGGCAGATCATAGGCATAAATTCCCATGCTTTCAAAGAGGCACCGATTTGATAATTCGATGCGATGCGCTATAGCTCCGCGATCACACGACCGAATAGGGAAGCAGCTTGGACATCCGCTTCGAAAATGCCGGCGTCGATTACGGCGCGCGCACCGCGCTGTTTCCGCTGAGCCTGACGCTTCGGGAACGCCGCATCGGTGTCATCGGGCTTAACGGCTCCGGCAAGACGACTTTCGCGCGGCTGATCAACGGCCTCATCAAACCGACAACCGGCCGCATCTCGGTCGACGGGCTCGACACCGTCGGTGATGCCGCCAAGGTCCTTGGAAGAGTCGGCTATATCTTTCAGTCGCCGCAGAACCAGATCATCCTGCCCATCGTGCGAGACGACATCGCCTTCGGACTCAAGGCGCGCGGATACGACAAGGCGCAGATCAAAACGGCCGTCGATAGCATTCTCGATCGCTTCGGCGTCGGCCATCTTGGTTCGCGGCGTGCGCATGAGCTTTCGGGCGGCGAGTTGCAGATGGCGGCGCTCTGCTCGGTTCTCGTGACCGGCCCCGATATCCTTATTCTCGACGAACCGACCAACCAGCTCGATCTCAAGAACCGCTCGCTCGTGCAGAAGACCATGGCAACGCTGCCGGAAAACGTCATCGTCATCAGCCACGACCTGCCGCTGCTTGAGGATTTCGACCGGGTGCTGCTGTTCGATCAGGGACGGCTTGTCGCCGACGCGCCCGCAACGGAGGCCATCGCCCGTTACAAGGAGATGGCGAGCTGATGCAGACGCTGCATGTGGATGCGGATACATGGATGCATCGGCTCTCGCCGCGTGCGAAGCTGCTTGCGCTTGCCGCACTCGGCCTCCTGCTGTTCCTGACCCAGTCCATCCCGGTGCTCGCCTGCGCAAAGCTTGCCGGTGCCGGCCTTTATTTTCGCAGCGGTCTGCCTGTCGGAGAAGCGCTGAAGCGGCTGCGGCCTATCTTCATCTCGATTGCGGTGCTGGCGGTCTTTGCGGCGCTCTTTGGCCCGCTCCACATCGCCATCGTCACGGCGCTCAGACTGACGGCGCTCGCGCTGTTCGCCGCCGCAGTGACCGCAACGACATCGATGTCCGCCTTCATCGACGAGATTACGGCACTCGCCATGCCACTCGAAAAGATCGGCCTGCTCAAGGCAGCCGATATCGGGCTTGCCGTCGGTCTCGTCATCCGTTTCGTGCCGGAAATTCTCGATCGCTATCGGGCGATCCGTGAAGCGCATCAGGCGCGCGGGATCAAAGTGAGCCTGCCCACGACGCTCGTCCCGCTGATCATCCTGACGCTGCGCGATGCGGACAATATTGCCGCAGCGATTGACGCGCGCGGAATTCGGCGGCAATGAACATAGATCTGTTTCGCAAGGAGCTGCCATGAACACCCGTGACCTCGTCCTTTCGGCGCTTTTTGCTGCCATCATCGTGGCTCTTGGCCTACTGCCACCGATCCCGATCGGCATCATTCCCGTGCCGATCACAGCGCAGTCGCTCGGCGTCATGCTCGCAGGCGTCGTGCTTGGCGCCAAGCGCGGCACGATTGCCGTGCTGCTGGTTGTCGTCCTCGTGACGATCGGCCTGCCGGTCTTGTCGGGCGGCCGTGGCGGCCTTGCCGTGTTCGCCGGCCCCACTGCCGGCTTTTTCGTCGGCTGGATTTTCGCGGCTTTCGTCACCGGCTACCTTTCCGAACGGCTGGTAAAGCCGGAGCAGAGCAATCTCGCGCAGGGCGTCGGCTTCTTCATCGCCGCCGTCATCGGTGGGGTGGTGGTGCTTTATGCCTTCGGTATTGCCTGGCTCGCCATCAATATCGGCTTCGGCAAGGCATTTTTCGGATCGATGGGTTTCATACCCGGTGATGTCGTCAAGGCAGCCGTGGCCGCGCTTGCCGGCCGCGCCGTCATGGCCGGCTATCCGCTACTGCCGCAGCGGAACTAGAGCAATTCCAGCGAAGCGCCCTGCCGCCTTGCGTGCGGAATTGTTTGAGATTGCAGAGAGAGTGTCTCTCCGGACCTGGCTTGGAGCGGAAACGCTCCAGTGTCGGTCAAGCCAGATACTTGTAGAGCCAATCGCGGGTGTCTTCCGGTAGCGGAACCGGTTCGTGCTCTTCGCCGCGAACCGCGAGCCAGAGAATTTCCACCTCTGCCGCCAATTCGTTGCCGGTTTCGACGGCAACGACGAAGCCGATCGACTTTCCGCCGATCTTGTTGACGCTGACCGAGAAACGCGCAAGATCATCGTAACGAAGGGCCCTGTGCAGCGAACAGGATGCCTTCCTGGCCACATAGATGGGCTCGTGATCAACCAGGGGTCGCGTGCGCCAGAAATTCGAAAGCGCCGTCTCCGCCTGCGAGATGTAGGAGGCGATGAACATGTGCCCATGCCGGTCGACATCGCGCGGCGGCACCCTTACCTCGATGACATCGGATCGCTCTATACTCATCATCACGCAACAACCCTGGCCGACGCCACACTGACCTTAATGAAAGCTTAACACCGCCCCTTGATAAGTAAACGGGCGCCCTTCCAAAGTGGTTAAGATGGATTGTTGACATCGTAGTGACATTGTCCATGTCCTGTAATAGGCGTCACACCTCTTCTATAGATTGGCCCCATGAGCACACGTCTTTACGAACACCCGATCTTTCTTGAACATATTGTCCCGCCGGGCCACCCGGAGCGGCCCGACAGGCTGCGGTCGCTGAACATCGCGCTGGAACATCCGAATTTCGAGCGGCTGGACCGGCGCAAGGCGCCTGCCGCGCTCAAGGAAGCGGTCCTGCTCGCACACCCGGAAGAGCATCTGGAGTTCGTCCTGCGCTCGATGCCGGACAAGGGCGACGACGGCGAGATCCGCCAGATCGAGGCCGACACCTACGCAAGCCCGAAGACGCTGCAGGCGATCATGCACGGTGTCGGCGGCGCCATGGCGGCGGTCGACGACGTGTTTACGGGTGCTGCGGACAATGTCTTCGTCGCGGCCCGGCCGCCGGGCCACCATGCCGAAAAATCCACGGCGATGGGCTTCTGCTTCTTCAATAATGCGGCGATCGCGGCCCGTCATGCACAAAAGGTCCATGGCGCCGAGCGCGTCGCCATCGTCGATTGGGACGTCCACCACGGCAACGGCACGCAGGACATTTTCTGGGATGATCCATCCGTGCTCTTCTGCTCGACCCACCAGATGCCGCTCTACCCGGGTACGGGCAAGAAAGACGATCGCGGCGCGCACAACACCATCGTCAATGCGCCGCTTTCCCCCAACACCGGCGGCGACCATTTCCGCGAGGCTTTCAAGTCGCGCGTGCTGCCGGCGCTATATGATTTCCGCCCCGACCTCATCATCATTTCGGCCGGCTTCGACGCCCATCACCGCGATCCGCTGGCCCAATTGAACCTCACCGGCGAGGATTTCGACTGGGCGACGGGACGGCTGCTTGAGGTCGCAGACCGCAGTGCCAACAATCGGGTCGTCAGCCTGCTCGAAGGCGGCTATGATCTGGAAGGCCTCGCCGAGTCGGCGGGGATGCATATTCTACGCATGATGAAGGGTTGACGATGAGCGAGAACGCCAAGGTAGATGTTTCAGGCTATTCCTTCGAGAAGGCCGTGGCGGAGCTCGAGAGCATCGTTGCTCGGCTCGAACGCGGCGATGTGGCGCTCGATGAGTCCATTTCCATCTACGAGCGCGGCGAAGCGCTGAAGAAGCATTGCGAGGCGCTGCTCTCGGCCGCCGAGAACCGCATCGAAAAGATCAGGCTCGACCGCGCCGGCAAGCCGCAGGGCACGGAACCGCTGGACGGGCAGTAAGGCAAGCGGGAAAATTTGAGTTTGCCTGACATTCCCGGTAGGTTGAACGCCAACCGAAAGGAGAGCCGATATGTCTTTCTTCCCAGGCAAAGATCCTCAGGCCGGCGATGCCTTCGCCTGCGACGCAATCGAAAATCTCATTATTCCGCGCACCAGCGACCTCGGCGGCTTTTCCGTACGGCGCGCGCTTCCGAGCAGCCGGCGACGGCTGGTGGGGCCGTTCATCTTCTTCGACCGCATGGGCCCGGCCATTCTGCGGCCCGGCGAAGCGCTCGACGTGCGCCCGCACCCGCATATAGGCCTTTCAACCGTCACTTACCTGTTCGACGGCGAGATCCGGCATCTCGACAGCCTCGGCACGGCGAAGGTCATCCGTCCAGGCGACGTCAATCTGATGACGGCAGGACGCGGCATCGTGCATTCGGAGCGCACGCCAGAAAACCTGCGCGACCATCCGTTTGCCATGTCCGGCCTGCAGACTTGGCTGGCTCTGCCCGACGACAAGGAGGAGATCGACCCCGCTTTCGCCCACACGGAAAAGGATGATCTGCCCGAGATCGCCGACGGCGGCGTCACCGGGCGCGTGGTGATCGGCAGCTTCGAGGGCCTTACCTCGCCGGTAAAGTCCTTCTCCGATACGCTCTATGTCGATCTTCAGCTGCAGGCGGGCGCGAAGTTTCCATTTAGCGCGGCACATGAGGAACGGGCCATCTATATCCTCTCCGGCTCGCTCGTCGTTGCCGGCGACCGCTTCGAGCAAGATCAACTCCTGGTTTTCCGCCCAGGCGATGCCATTACACTGGAAGCTGCAGAAAAAGGCTGTCACATCATGCTTTTTGGTGGTGCGGCGCTCAATTCGAAGCGCTATATCTGGTGGAATTTCGTGTCGTCTTCCAAAGAGCGGATTGAAAAAGCCAAGGAAGAATGGCGCACAGGCCGCTTCGACATCGTGCCGGGCGACGAGGAAGAATTCATCCCCTTGCCGGAAGGCTGACGGGTTCATGACAATCCCACATGTTTCGTGTTCGGGATCACCTTGAATTCGGCGCCTTTTGTCGCAATTTGTTTTGACGTAAAGGCGGATCGCCGCCCAAGAATAGCAAGAAAGAGGCTTCCGCCTTGACACAGATGCCACAGACGCCCCTGCTCGATCAGGTCCAATATCCTTCCGATCTGCGGAAGCTGGACGATCGGGACCTGCCGCAGCTCGCACGCGAGGTCCGCGATGAGATGATTGATGCAGTGTCTCGCACGGGCGGGCATCTCGGCGCCGGCCTCGGCGTCGTCGAACTCACCATCGCTATTCACAGCGTCTTCAACACGCCGGACGATCGCTTGATCTTCGATGTCGGGCATCAGTGTTATCCACACAAGATCCTGACCGGGCGACGCGATCGCATTCGCACGCTGCGCCAGGAAGACGGCCTTTCCGGCTTCACGCGCCGCGCCGAAAGCGAATACGACCCGTTTGGTGCCGCGCATTCGTCGACATCCATTTCCGCCGGTCTCGGCATGGCGGTTGCCGCTGACCTCGACAAGACCGACCGCCGCGTCATCGCAGTCATCGGCGACGGCGCCATGTCGGCCGGCATGGCCTATGAAGCCCTGAACAATGCCGGCGCGCTCGATGCGCGACTGATCGTCATCCTCAACGACAACGACATGTCGATCGCCCCGCCGACGGGGGCGATGAGCGCCTATCTCGCCCGCCTCGCCTCCGGCCGCACCTATATGGGCTTCAGGGATTTTGGAAAGAAACTGACGGCCTATCTCGGCAAGAAGGTCGACCGCGCCATCACGCGGGCAGTCGAACACGCACGGGGCTATGTGACCGGCGGGACGATGTTCGAAGAGATGGGCTTCTACCATATCGGCCCGATCGACGGCCATTCCTTCGAGCATCTCTTGCCCGTGCTGCGCAATGTCCGCGACAATGCGCAGGGACCCGTGCTGATCCATGTCGTAACGCAGAAGGGCAAGGGTTATCCGCCAGCAGAAGCCGCCGCTGACAAATATCACGGTGTTAACAAGTTCGATGTCATCACCGGAACGCAGACCAAGGTGAAGCCGAACGCGCCGAGCTATACGAGCGTCTTCGCCGACGCCCTGGTGCAGGAAGCAACGCTCGACGAAAAGATCGTCGGGATTACCGCTGCCATGCCGAACGGCACGGGACTCGACAAGCTGCAGGAGTTCTTCCCCAAGCGCTGTTTCGATGTCGGCATTGCCGAGCAGCATGCCGTAACCTTTGCGGCAGGCCTCGCTGCCGAGGGATACAAGCCCTTTGCCGCCCTTTACTCCACCTTCCTGCAGCGCGCCTACGACCAGGTGGTGCACGACGTGGCGATCCAGGGACTGCCGGTGCGCTTCCCGATCGACCGCGCCGGTTTCGTCGGCGCCGATGGACCGACGCATGCCGGCTCCTTCGACACCACCTTCCTTTCCACCCTGCCCGGTTTTGTCGTCATGGCTGCAGCCGACGAGGCGGAACTGAAGCATATGGTGCGGACTGCCGCAGCCTATGACCTCGGCCCGATCTCCTTCCGTTATCCGCGCGGCGAAGGTGTCGGTATCGAATTGCCGGAACGCGGTCTGATCCTTGAAATCGGCAAGGGACGCGTGGTCAAGCAGGGCTCGAAAGTCGCGCTGCTATCCTTCGGAACGCGCTTGGCCGACAGCCTCGCCGCCGCCGAGGATCTCGATGCCGCCGGCCTGTCGACGACGGTCGCGGATGCGCGCTTCGCCAAGCCGCTGGACCACGACCTCATCCGACAGCTTGCGGCCCACCACGAGATGCTGATCACCATCGAGGAAGGCTCCGTCGGCGGCTTCGGCAGTCAGGTCATGCAGTTCCTCGCAAGCGAAGGCCTGCTCGACAACGGACTGAAGATCCGCTCGCTCGTCATGCCCGATATCTGGATGGAACAGGCCAAGCCCGAAGCCATGAACGCCAAGGCCGGCATCGACCGGGCCGGCATAGTGCAAACGGTGTTCCGTGCGCTTGGTCGCGGCAGAATCGTAGAAGCGGCTGGTTAACCAGCCGCGCTGGCGGCGTCACCACGCTCCGCCTTTGTTCTGTGATCCTCAGGAACCGAACACTGCCACACGATCGCGGCCGGCTGCCTTTGCCTGATAGAGGGCGGCATCGACGTTGCGCAGCAGCAGTGCGCGCGTCGTCCCATCCTGCGGCGCAATGGCAGCGCCGATGCTCAGCCGGGCAAAGATGGACACACCGTCTACCGCGAATGGCGCCCGGAAAGCAGCCAGCAGCCGTTCGGACAGGGAAATGAGCGCACTCCCCTCCGGCAGGTCGGGAACGAAAACGGCGAATTCGTCGCCGCCCATGCGCACGACGATATCATCGGCACGGATGACGGAACGGATGCGCGACGCCGCTTCGCACAGCACCTCGTCGCCGACATTGTGACCGAAGCGGTCGTTGATCGCCTTGAAGCCATCCATGTCCAGATAGAGAACGCCAAAGCTCCCGCCGGCTGAGATGGCGGCACTCAAGGCTCCATCGACGATGCCTTCCAGCGCCGACCGATTGAAGAAACTGGTCAGAGGGTCCGTCATGGCGGCCGTGCGCAGGCCGTTTTCGGCGATGCCCATCAGCAGATTGTTCTTCTGGAGACGCAGGAGTGCGCTTGCGATCTGCGCAAACTGCGTGAGGCTATGCTGCTCGCCTTCGGAAAAACCTCTTGCCTTCTGATCCAGAATGCAGAACGCGCCGACAGGTAGGCCATTTTCCAATCTGACCGGCGCGCCGGCATAGAAGCGGAAGCAGGGATCGTCGAGCACAAAGGGCGCGGTCTTCAATTCCGGATCCTCGACCAGATCGGGAATGACCAATAGCCCGTCGTCGAATACCACCCGGGTACAGATCGACATATCACGCGAGCACTCGGTGATCTTCAGACCGGCCTGCCCTGCGATGCGCTGCCAGTCCTCGTCGATGATGTTGATCGCAGCATAGGGGGTTTCGAACACGCTTCTCGCCAACTCCGCAAGGGTGGCAAGCTCTGGCGTCGGACTGCTGTGAATAGCATTCAGGGAGCGTACGGCCAGAAGCCTTTGCGTTTCATTGGCCGGAACTCGGACGAGCTGTCCCATTCGAATCTCCCTAGGCGATCATTCCGCGCTTATAAAAATGGCTGTTCGCCATTGAGAGCAACCCTGCCGCCGATCAAATATTTAATAAATCTTGACCAAAGAATGGTCCGCCGACCCATGGAAAACGAACTTGTCCGCCGAAGGCTCTGCTTATCAAGGGAAGGAGCATTATCGTCAGGTGATAGGACTGCGCCAAGATAAGACAGGCGCGGCATGGCAGGATCTTATACAGCCTGTGCAAAACCGGCTTCGCCTGCCGAAAATCAGCGAATCGATGAGACTCACGTCGTGCGGCGGTCTTTTGACAACCATCTTGCTCGAGCGATTCGCAGTCGCTCACAGGTGGTCGCGCCATATGCGGACAAGCTTCAATTGACGGGTGTCGCAGCGAGAATCAAAATATCGAGGTCGTGCTCCGGATAGAAATCCTGGGCCGTCATCAGGAAGGTGGTCGGACCGGTTTTCTTGATGTCCTTGCCGCAGAAGCTGATGTAGTTTTCCGGGCTGCCCTTATCCACGGTCAGTTCGAAATGCTTGATCGGGCCTGACCAATTGGCACCTGTCGTCAGCACATAGGAGATCCAGCTTTCCGTGTACGTGCGGCCACCCTTGTCGGCGGCGGCGGCGAGCTTGGTCGCGGTCTTCAGGAAAGCCTCGTCGAGACAATATCTGCCGCGATAGGCCTGCAGCTGCTGCGTCTGATACTCTTCCTCGCCGGCGAAGGTGATGGCTACGGTGCCCCCGACGCTTGGCTTGTAGCGATGCTGGACGACGATCTTGGCCTTGGCTGGAAACTTGGTGCGCCACCAATAGGTCGTGTGCAGCGTCCACATCGGCGTCGGATGATGCTTCATCCCCTGACCGTCATTGTCGTATTCGTCGTCGGTAATCAGGCCGCGCGCCGTCCAGTCTTCCAGCACGTCGGCGGGCAGCTTGGCGGCGGCATCCATTGCCGCGCTGCTCAGCGGCAACAATGGCACGCCATGCGCCTTCAGCTCATCCGTCATGTCGACACCGGCGACGGTCACCCTTTGCTGCAGGGTTGGAGTTATGACCTTGCCGTCCTGCGTCACGGTGAAACCGAGGAAATTGTCTGCGTCGACATTGCCGGCATCGACCGTGCTATCGACATCGCCCTTGATATCGGGCATCGGGAAAGCGACGATGCTCTCCACCTCTTTGTCGGAGGTATTTTCGAAGATGTAATCGACGCGGACTTCGGCTGGCGAAATGAACAGCTTTTCCTGGGCCATGCTGATATCGCCGGTGCGGACATAGGCGAGACCGCCCGTCCTCAATTCGGCCATGGTATCATTCGCCAAGGCTGGCGCTGCAAACATCGCCAATAGCGCCGCATAGCCACCGATTTTTCGCATGTTGCTCCCCAGCCGCTGATTTGTTCAATTAAGGCCAGCCGCAATCCGCCGTCAACGCCGCGATCAGCACAAAAGGCTTGCAACGCACCGCATTGACCGGCATGGACAGCCTATGTCTGAACCGCAACGCCTCGACCAGCTTCTCGTCACCCTTTCGCTCTTCGCCAGCCGCTCCCGCGCGCGCGATGCCATTCAACGCGGCACCGTGACCGTGGACGGCAAAGTCGTGACCAAACCGGGCGCATTGTTTACCGAAGTGGCGCAGATCGGCGTCGACGATCCTGCCCAGGATTATGTCTCGCGCGCAGCCCTGAAGCTGGTGGCCGCCCTCGACCATTTCGGCCTCGATCCGCGTGGACAAAGCTGCCTCGATGTCGGCGCGTCGACAGGGGGCTTTACCGAAGTGTTGCTGGAGCGCGGCGCAGACCATGTCACTTCGATCGATGTCGGTCATGGCCAGATGCACCCGCGCATTTCGGCCGATCCGCGGGTGACCAATGTCGAAGGGCTGAACGCCCGCAACCTTGCGGCCGAAGATATTGGCCTGCCCATTTCGTTCGTCGTGTCCGATGTGTCCTTCATCTCGCTGAAACTAGCCCTGGCGCCGGCGCTCGTTCTTGCCGAGCCGGGTGCGCGCGCGGCGCTTCTTGTGAAGCCGCAATTCGAGGCAGGCCGGGATGCGATCGGCAAAGGCGGGCTGCTGAAGGACCCCTCCTCCGCTCCATTAGTCGCCGCCGAACTCGAGCGCTGGTTTGTTGAGGACATGGGCTGGCGTAGCCTGGGTCTTATCGACTCGCCGATTGCGGGCGGTGACGGCAACCACGAATTTCTTCTTGCAGGGATCAAGCCATGAGCACTGAAAACGTCACCATCCAGAAGCTCGGCGGTCAGGGCGACGGCATAGCACAGGGCGCCGATGGACCGATCTACGTGCCCTTCACGCTGCCGGGCGAAACCGTCGCCATCGCGCGGGTGAAAAGCCAGGGCACGCTGATGTCGATTACGACCGCTTCGCCGGACCGGCAAGAGCCGCACTGTCGGCATTTCGGCCCGCACGGCGTCAACGGCACGTGCGGCGGCTGCACGCTGCAGCACTATGCCGATGCGCCCTATCGCGCCTTCAAGCGCCAGCTCGTCGTCGATGCGCTACGCTCCAAGGGCCTCACGCCGGAGGTCGACGATATCGTCGCTGCGCATCCCGGCGAGCGGCGCAGAGTCGTCTTCGCCGCGCGAAAGACCGAAAAAGAAATGCTGATCGGCTTCAACCAAGCCGAAAGCCACCACATCGTCGCCATCGAGGAATGTCCCATCGCCTCTGCCGGCATCATGGCGCGCCTGCCGGCCATCAAGGCCATCGCGGCGGCTATGGCCATCAATGCCGAAGCCTTCCGTATTTCGGTGCTGGAGACCTTGACCGGGCTCGACCTGGCCGTCGATGGCATCAAGTCGCTTTCGGACAAGCAGCGCCGCAGCACGGTCGAAACCGTATTGTCGCTTCGCGGCATCGCGCGCGTATCGCTGAACGGCGAAATCCTGGTGGAGCCGGCAAAGCCGATGATCGATTTCGGCGGCGTGCCGGTTGCCCCGCCGCCGGGCGCCTTCTCGCAGGCGACCAAGCAGGCCGAAGATGCCATGGCTGAGCAGGTCACCGCTCATGTCGGCAAGGCAAAACGCATCGCCGACCTCTTTGCCGGCAGCGGCACCTTCTCGCTCCGCCTGGCGCGGATCGGGCGCGTGCACGCCGTTGAAAGCGAGGACAAGCCACTTGCCGCACTCGATCATGCCGCCCGCAACACGCAGGGCCTGAAACCCGTCACCGTCGAGCGACGCGATCTCTTCCGCCGGCCCCTGATGGCCCAGGAGCTGAAGGTCTACGATGCCGTGGTCTTCGACCCGCCACGCGCAGGCGCGGAGTTCCAATGCAAGGAGCTTGCCCGGTCCCAGGTCAAGAAGATCGTCGCCGTCTCCTGCAATCCGGTGACACTTGCCCGCGATCTCGCTTTGCTGGTCGAAGGCGGCTACCGCATCACGCAGGTAACGCCGATCGACCAATTCCTATGGACCTCGCATGTCGAGGTGGTCGCGGTGCTGGAGAAGTAAGCCTTCACCGTTTCATGAAGGCTTCGAAAGCAGCGCGGGCCTCGGCACTCTTCAGCTGAGCGGCGAAATGCCCGGCTTCCTGCTGGATGCGATCAAGGACCGCTTCCGGCGAGCCGCGCATGAGGTCTCGGGCAATCCGCAACGCTTCCGGCGGTTTGGCGGCGAGTTTTGCCGCCAGCGACAGCGTTTCAGCCTCAACCGTTTCCGGCGACGTTACCTGCCAGATCAGGCCGGCTTCCTTGGCCTGTGCGGCGGAGAAACCCTCGCCGAGCGCGAGCAGGGCAAAAGCCCGCTGATGCCCCATCACGCGCGGAGCGATCAGGCTCGACGCTGCCTCCGGAACGAGAGCAAGGTCGACGAAGGGGGTCTTGAACAGGCTGCGGTCGGAGGCAACCGTCAGATCGCAATGCAGATGGATCGTCGTGCCGATGCCGATCGCCAGGCCATCGACGCCGGAAACGACCGGCTTCCCGGCGCTCGCCAGAGCAATCAGAAAATCCACGACTTCGCGGCCCATGCTGCCACCCATCGCAAAGGCTAGGAAATCGGCCATGTCGTTGCCGGCGGAAAAGCAACCTTCGGTGCCAAGGAAGACATTGACGCGGATGTCAGACGTATCCTCCGCAGCCTTCAGCGCGTCGGTCATCGCCTGATACATGGCACGGGTAATGGCATTTTTCTTTTCCGGCCGGTTGAACCGGATGATCTGGACATGCGGCGCCGTTTCGGAACGCTCGATCAGAATGTGGTCGGTCATGGCCTCTCCTCAGGCAAGGGCAATACGGGCAGCGTCGAGGCTGGATGCGCCGGCCGAAACACGATCGGCGAGCGCCGCCGTTTCAGCCAGCAGATTCTCGGCGGCAAAGCGGCAGAGTGCGATACGCTTCGCCCCCTCACCGTCGGCAGCATCGGCGAGTCCTCCCTTGGCGAGATAGCTTCCGGTGAGCACCAGACCAAAGAGCCGCTGGTAGGGCGTGGCGCCGGCCAGAGCCTCTGCAAGAGCACCATCCGCCTGCCTCGACAAAAGCCATTCCCCTGCCTTTTCGAGATCGTCGATGGCCGAGCGCAGCCGTGGCGCAGTCTCCCCGAAACCTTTCAAATTGGACTGGGCGACGGCGTCGGCGATCCCACGCAGTTCGGCGATGAAACCGCGCATATGGTCGCCGTTGGCGATCGTCAGCTTGCGGGTCACGAGGTCGATGGCCTGAATGCCGTTGGTGCCTTCGTAGATCGGCGCGATGCGCGCATCGCGCAGCAGCCGTGCCGCTCCGGTCTCTTCGATAAAGCCCATGCCGCCATGGACCTGGATGCCAAGCGAAGCGACATCAACACCGGCGTCGGTGGAGAAGGATTTAGCGACCGGCGTCAGCAGCGCGGCGCGCTCCTGCCAGTGCTTCGCCTTCTGCGGATCACGATGCGACATGTCGATCGCCTCGGCGCAGGCATAGCAGATGGCGCGAGACCCCTGCGTCAGCGACTTCATAGTCAACAGCATGCGGGCAACATCGGGATGCTCGATGATGGGGCTCATTCCAGTCGCCGCGGTGCCCGGTGCCCGGCCTTGCGTCCGCTCTCTGGCATAGGCGATGGCCTTCTGTGTAGCCGCCTCGGCAATCGCCACGCCCTGAATGCCGACGGCAAGACGCGCGTTGTTCATCATCGTGAACATGCAGGCGAGGCCCTTGTTCTCCTCGCCGACGAGCCAGCCGATAGCGCCCTTCTCGCTGCCATACTTCCCGTCGCCAAAGATGAGCGTGCAGGTCGGTGAACCGTGGATGCCGAGCTTGTGCTCCAGCGAGTGGGCGAAATAATCGTTGCGCGCCCCGAGCGAGCCATCCGCGTTCACCAGGAATTTCGGCACGAGAAAGAGCGAAATGCCGCGCGTTCCGGCAGGTGCGTCCGGCAGGCGGGCGAGAACAAGATGGATGATGTTGTCGGTGGCCTCGTGATCGCCCCAAGTGATGAAGATCTTCTGGCCGAAGATGCGATACGTCCCGTCGTCGCGACGTTCGGCGCGTGAGCGCAAAGCGCCCACATCAGAGCCGGCGTGCGGCTCCGTCAGGTTCATGGTTCCCGTCCACTCACCAGATACGAGCTTTGCCAGATATGTCTTCTTGAGGTCTTCGCTGCCATGAGCCCGCAGGGCCTCGACAGCCCCCATGGTCAGTGTAGGAGCGAGGCCGAACGCCATCGAGGCGGAATTCCACATTTCCAGCGTCGCGATGTTCAACATGTGCGGCAAGCCTTGCCCGCCGAACTCCTCCGGCCCGGTCAGCCCGTTCCAGCCGCCTGATATCCAGTCGCGATAGAGCCTCTCCCAGCCATCGGGAAGAACCACCTTGCCATCGACCAGTTTGGCGCCCTGTCGGTCGCCGGCTTCGGCCAGCGGCTCCACTTCCTCGCCGGCGAAGCGCCCGGCCTCCGACAGAATGGCTTCGACGACATCGGCGCTGAGATCACCGAAGATGGCGTGCTCCATCGCATGCCCCAAGCCGGCAACATGGTTCAGCGTGAATGCGATTTCCTCGACGGGCGCCTTGTACATGCTGTCTCCTCCGCTCCGTAATTCCGTTCACAACGGAATTGCCCAGTGTTGCCCTTGGCCTGCCTCACCCGAGCCGCTGGCAATGAAAAACATTGCTAGTTTATTTTTACGTAAACGTCAATTTTTCTCGGGTCGTCATGAAGGGCGATTTTCCGCCAGCCCGGAACAGTCCGTATTTGCCGCATCGGTGCGTGCAATATCTCAGCGGGACCGCAGACTTGTATAAAAACCGTCATGAACCAAGACTAAAGGCAACTATTCAGACAATGCGAACGATCCAGCCATGAACACGATCATCTCCGCCAACAAGATACCGGGCTTCGTCTGGGCCTATCGTCTGCGATCGGGTTCGGACAAGCCGGAACGGCTAGCCGACGATATCGACCGGGCAACGCTGTTTGCGGGAGACGGCTTCCTTTGGCTGCATCTCAATCTCGTCGATGCCCGCGTCCCGGCCTTCCTCGCCGACGCGCCAGGGCTGAACGATGCCGCGCGCATAGCCTTGACCACGCATGAAACTCATGCCGCGATTACCGTCGACGAACAGATGCTTTTCGGCACGCTGGTCGATTTCCAGCGCGAGTTCGCCCACAACACCCATGATATCGGCTGGCTGCATTTTGCGCTGACCGACCGCATGCTCATCACCAGCCGGTTGCAGCCCCTTCGCAGCCTCGACCGAGCCAGGACGCTGATCGAAAAGAATCCGGCGCGCTTTTCAAGCCCGGTGGATGTTTTCGAGGCGCTGGTCGTGGAGTTCCAGCGAGCCCTGATCTCTGTCGTTATCGAGATCGGCGAAGAGCTGAACGCCATCGAAGATTTCGTGCACGGCAATACGTCGCAAGACGAGCGCGCGCAGCTTCCGCCCCTTCGCCGGACGATCGTGCGGCTGCACAGACACCTGCGCACGGTGCTTTCCCTGATGCGTCACGCCGCCGCCTCGGATGACGAGGAGATGCCGCTCGGCTTCGACGACGTCGCAGGGCGTCTGACGGGCCGGCTGGAGGCGGTCGAGCATGACATCTATGCGCTGCAGGAGCGCGCGAGGCTGCTGCACGAAGAAATCGGCTCGAAGCTCTCAGCCGAGATCAATCGCCATCTCTATATCCTGTCGATCATGACGGCGTTTCTGCTGCCGCCGACTCTGGTAACCGGCTTTTTCGGCATGAATACATCGGGCTTGCCGCTCGCGGGCGGCTCCACCGGCACCGGATACGCGGTCGGCTTCATCATCGCCTCCATATTGCTGGCATGGTGGCTGCTGAAGCGCGTCGACATTCTCTGAGACCGAGATATGCAAAGGCCGCCCGGCGGAAACCGGACGACCTTTTGTTTGCAACTCTCAGATCGATCGCTCTCACGCAGCCCCACACGGAAGCTGCCGAACGTATTTCTGGAATTGATCTGTCTGTAGCTTAGAAATACGGCGAGTAGCACTGCCGGCGCGGGCCGTAATTCGGTTGGAAGGTGTTGTCGTAGGCGCGATAGGAACGATAACGCCCTTCACACCAATCGACGTGACGAGGGTTTATGCCTGCGGACGGAGCCGGAGCAGGCTCATAGTAACGCGGCTGGCTGGCGATAGCGCCACCGATCAAGGCGCCGGCACCGAAAGCGGCCAGCGGAAACCAATAGCCGTCATGATAACGATAGCCGCGACGATAACCCGGATAACCGCGATAGCCGCCATACCAACCTCGGCGATAATAGCCGCCACGATA
The DNA here is from genome assembly GCF_047445805.1 of Rhizobium sp. BR 314. NCBI lineage: Bacteria > Pseudomonadati > Pseudomonadota > Alphaproteobacteria > Hyphomicrobiales > Rhizobiaceae > Rhizobium > Rhizobium sp. BR 314. Next base: position 57,754 of record NZ_JARWLA010000028.1, read on the forward strand.
GTCGCGCCATTGAACCTGCTCGACATTGCCGACAGACTTTTCGGCGGGCACGACCGGTGCCGTGGGCATCTGAATGGCGAAGGACGGCGTGAAGCTCGTCAAGGTAACTGCGGCCGTTACGGCTATGGTCGCAATTTTCGCACGGAAACCAAGCATTTTTATCTCCATTCCCTGGTTCGGCTTATGCTCAAGCCTATAGGTTTCATGTCGGGAATGCTTCCCGAGCAAGGTTTCGCTGCCTGCTTCGTCGTATATCCGAATAGACGAAAAGAAACGCGGCAGCACACTATTTGGTTCCTTAAATCCCTACCAATCTAAGGAGTTATGCGAGGGCTCCACGTCGAGCTTATAGTGTTTGCCTTCTTAACCCAAGATTAACCAGCAATCCTTACTATTATTTCATGAAAGGATCCTGGCAGAGCCACGCCCTGATTTGCACCTTCCTCACGGTTCTGAGCGTCATAGGCCCGGCAACAAAACCATCGGCTGGTGAAAATCAACCTTGGACGGACCCGAAAAACGCCCTTATCGTCGACGCTTACGAGCTGAATACGATCGACTGGAGTGCGTTTCTGCAGGATAAGCGCATCGCCGCCTTCATCTCGAAAGCCTCGGACGGCCTGCCGGCGACCTATAATTGCGCCGCCAAACCCGCGGGCGACACGCCTGCCCACTGCAAGACGATATGGCGCAAATACGCCATCAGCCGCGAGCTGTATCAAACCCGTCGCATGCTGGCGAAAACAAATGGCCTATTATGGGGCGCTTATCATTTGGGACGACCGGGCAATCCCATTGATCAGGCCAATCATTTTCTCGACTATGCCGCGCCGCAGCCGGACGAGTTGATGGTGCTGGATATTGACGGGATGGACCCCACCCAGTTCATGTCGCTGGACGATGCCCAGATCTTCGTCGCGCATATCAAGGTCAGAACCGGGCGCTACCCTATTCTCTACACCAATCACAACACCGCACAGTACATTGCCGATCACCGCAATCTCTATCCGCTGCTGTCGCGGCTGCCGCTCTGGTATGCCCGCTACAAACCGGACGTGACGGGCACATTCCCGCTCGGCAACTGGGACAGCTACGCCCTCTGGCAATTCGTCTCATCGGAGAACTGCTCCGACAAGAGTTGCCCCTATCGCGTTCCCGGCACTCTGACCGATATCGACGTCAATGTCGTGCCGATGACCAAGGTGCAGCTTGCCGAGATCTGGCCGCAGGGCGATCTCGTGCCGGCCAAGCCACTTCCCGCCCCCGACCTGACGATCGCTCTGGACGCGACCTGTAGCGGACCACGGCAGACGCTCGTGTCGCTGCTGCTCGATCCCGTCGTGACGGCATCGATCCCGCGATCCAAGTCGGTCGCGGAAATCAACGAATTGAACTATCAGGATTTCTAGAGTCGGAGTTTCCTCAGGCCTCGACCTGCACATCGGTCTTCGGACGCGAGCAGCAGGCCAGGATATAGCCCTCTTCGATCTCGTCATCGAGGATGCCGCCATTGTGGCTCATCTCGACCTCGCCCGAGAGCTTCAGCACGCGGCAGGTGCCGCAGAGACCGGATTCGCAGGCGGCACCGATGCGCACGCCGGCGCCGCGCGCGGCCTGTAGCACGGTCTGACCGGCTGGGCAGGCAACATCCTTGCCGGCCATGGTAAAGCGGATGGTCGTGGCAGCTTCTGTCGACGCATCGTCGGTGACCTCGGCGAGCGGCGTTGCCGCATTTGCCGGCTGGAAGCTCTCCTGATGATAGCGCGACATGTCGAAGCCATGCGCTTCCAGCATGGAGCGGACGGCATCCATGAAGACTTCCGGACCGCAGCAGAAGATCGTGCGATCCATGAAATCTGGCGAGAGCAGCCCGATCTTGGCCTTGTCGATGCGGCCCTTCAGCCCCGACCAGAGATCGGTGCGGCCGCAACCCTCGACAATCAGGCCGAGGCTGAGGTTCGGCATGAAACGGGCGAGATATTCGAGTTCCGAACGGAAGATGATGTCGGCGGGGCTGCGCGCGCAATTAATGAAGCCGATATCGGAAAGCGGCGCGGTATCGGCCATGTAGCGAGTCATGGACATCATCGGGGTGATGCCGGAACCGGCCGAGACGAACAGGTATTTCTCGCCGGGATGGCGGATATGGCTGAAATCGCCGAGCGGTCCGAAAGCCTTGATGCGCATGCCGGGCTTCAGGTTATCGAACATCCAGCGCGTGCCGATGCTATCCTTCTGCGCCTTCACCGTCACGGCGACCGAGAATGGCCGCGACGGCGTAGACGACAGCGTGTAGGTGCGCATGACCGGCTCCGGCGTCGTCGGCAGCTCAAGCGTCACGAACTGACCCGGCAGATAGCGGAACCAGTTGTCCTTGTCGGACCCGAATGTGAAGGTCATCACATCGGGCGCTTCGGGCGTGACCGAGAGGCATTCGAGCAGATGCTGCCTGTCACTCCAGGGCTGCATCTGATCGAGGTGTCGATGACTATTGGAGGCGGTCTTGCTCATGCTTAGGCTACCGCCGAGAGCTTGGCTTGATCGCCCTGCAGACGGTCGATCATAAAGTTCGAATACCACTCGACGAACTGCATGACGCCGCCTTCATGGATTTCCGAATAAGGACCAGGCTCGTAGGCCGGCGAGTGGATGCCGAAGGCATTTTCCTCGACGATGCGGCGGTCCTGATCGTTGGTTTCGTTCCAGACGTGGGTCAGTTCCTCGATATCGTAATCGACACCCTCGACCGCATCCTTGTGAACCAGCCATTTGGTGGTGACGGCGGTTTCTTCGGCATTGAGCGGCAGCACGCGGAAGGAAATCGCGTGGTCGCCAAGCAGGTGGTTCCAGGTGGTCGGGTAGTGGAAGAGCAGCATCGTGCCGATGCCGTTCATCGTCACGTCGGAAGCCAGCTGACGCTTGACGGCCTTCTGGCCGGACATGGTGTAGCTTTCGGCTCCTTCGATCAGCGGCATACGGGCGGTACGGAACTGACCATCCGGCGAAATCTTGAACTCGCTCGGCAGGCCTGCGGCTTCGCAACGTGCCCAATGCTCCAGGATGATCGGATCGCTCATCGCGCCCTGCACGCCAGTAACGGTCGGCGCTTCCGGGAAGGTGCGGCAAAGTTCGGGATGATTGGCGGCGCAGTGGTAGCACTCGCGGTTGTTTTCCCAGACCAACTTCCAGTTGCCCTTCTCGATGATGGTGCTCTGGAAGGCGACCTTGGCTTCGCTCATGCGATGAGGCGCCATATAGGGCTCGATTGCAGCGCGGACCGGGGCGAAATCCGGCGCATTCTTCGCAAGGCAGATGAAGATGTAGCCGGCGACGCTTTCGCAGTGGACTTGCTTCAGAGAATACTGGCTCTTGTCGAAATCCTCCGCCATCTGGCGGGCAAAGAGCAGGGAGCCGTCGAGCTCGTAGGTCCACTGGTGATAGGGGCAGACGAGCTTGGCCGAGGAGCCGCGCTCGGTCGTGCAGACGCGCGAACCACGATGGCGACAGCTATTGTGGAAGGCCCGGATCACCTGGTCGCGACCGCGAACGATGACAACAGGATATTCGCCGATCTGTACGGTGAAGTAGTTGCCGGCGCGCGGCACCTCGCAATCATGGCCGATGAACAGCCAGTCGCGATAGTAGATCATTTCCATATCGAGCTTGAAATAATCCTGATCGATATAGAAAGGCTGCTCCAGGCTGAAGCCCTCGCGGCGGCTCTTCAATTGCCGCAAAACATTGCTTTTGATATCCATTTGCCTATCCTCGCGCAGTACCGGGAGCGAGGGGGGACCTGCGCAACCGTCAGGAACGGCTGAAGCAGTATCCGACCACCCGTCGCGGTCAGTAAACCATATCTGCCCAAGGCTGGTTTCCGGATTCTGGAAAGGCCCTGTTGCCAGGACATCCTCCTCCCTAATGGACGGCACCTTGAGATTGACATCATCATAGCTCCCGGCCCTACCGCCCGCTGCGCTACAATGCGACATCGACTTCGAAATTGACGACAGACGAAACCATATCTGGGGAGGGTTGCGTACAGCAATCATATTGAAAGAAGATTCAATCCTTTAGGCGTCGCAACGACTGGCCTTCAATACGACCTCGCCAGGCCTTCCGGATGACGCTTTATTCTGTTTGCGACAGAGCGACCCGCGATATCTTCTCACACCGGCCCTTCTGCTGCGGAGAGCGCGCGCAACGCTGTCACCGCACGCTCGGCATCACTCGCCGGAACGAAGATATGGTCGTGATAGTAGGCTGCGACGACATTGGCGCTGATGCCTTCATTTCCGAGAGCCGTGGCGAAGGCAGCGGTGAGGCCGACGGCCTCCAGCGAGGAATGAATTTCGAGGGTGATCATCCGCATGGCGGGAGCCGTCGCAAGGCCAGCCTCGCGCGCCGCGACCAGAGGAAGGATCATGGTCACGCCCTCCCGTTCGCGGAAAAACCCGACCGGCTCCAAGTGCATATGGTCGGACAGAGCAGAGGTCGGCACGGTGCAATAGACGAACTCGCCCTCGACAAGGCTGGGCCTCATGCCGGAAAGCAGCTGCTTGAGATCGGTTACTCCGGACATGTTCCTGGTCTCCTTAAGAATATGCGGCCCGCGCCGTTAAGCCCTGCTCAAGCCATATGCCATACTATGTGGCCTCCAGACCTTTATAGCGAGATCCGGCATGGCCAAACTCAGATATTTCGACACTGGGAAGCCCGCCGACCCGGAGCCGACCCCAGCGGTATCGACAACGGGGCACAGCGAATTCCTGCGAACCGGCCGCATCAATCGCGACAGGCCGCATTGGCTTGCCGAAGAGCGGCGCTACATGACCCATCAGGAGGTCGCGGAGCGCACGGCGCAGAAGCTTCGAAACGCCGGGGAAAAGACCCATGACCGGTTAAACGGCTTTCACAAGTCGATTCGCTTCCCAAAGCTCATCTTTCATCACACGCTGAAGGACACGCCGCATTTAGGCTATTGCCACGTCACCGCCGCGCGGACGCAGTTCGCTCAATATGAGGACGTGAACTGGGCCTTCTACATCGCCAACTTCTTTGCCCGCATCGGCCGGGAAGAGAACTTCTTCGAAGACATCAACCTCAAATATTCGCGGATGTATTTTGCCGTCGCGGTCCATCCGGACAAGGAGGCTGACGATAAGAGGCTGACGATCAATCGCGACATTCGCGGCAACGGCGTGCTGTTCCACACCCACGATCCGCAGATCGCCATCCGCAACGTTCTCTTGCTTGGCGCGCGCAACGAGCAGCTTCGCGACATCATTCGCCAGCTTTGACGATTGATCCGAAAACTCGAAGAGCATAAGAAACGGCCTGAACTGCAAGCAGGCAGGCCATGGCACGACACATAGACATTCTCGAAGATCCGCAAACGGCGATCGAAGTCGCGACGGCAACGCTCGCCGAGGGCTTGCCGATCGGGCTGCCGACGGAGACGGTCTATGGCCTCGCCGCCGATGCCACCAACCCAGCCGCGATTGCCCGCATCTACGAGACGAAGGGCCGGCCGCGCTTCAATCCGCTGATCTGCCACATGAGCGATCTCGGCATGGCCGAGCGCTATGCCGTCTTCGACCCCATTTCGCGCAAGCTCGCTGAAGCCTTCTGGCCCGGGCCGCTGACGCTGGTGCTGCCTCTCAGGCCCGATAGCGGCATCCATCCGCTGGCAACAGCCGGTCTCGATACTGTCGGCATCCGCGTGCCGCAGGGCTTTGCCGGCGAATTGATCCGCGCCTTTGATCGCCCCCTTGCCGCGCCGAGCGCCAATACCTCGGGCAAGATCAGCGCCACCAGCGCCGATCATGTCGATGACGATCTCGGGGAGCGGATCACCCTTATTCTCGATGCCGGAGCCTCGGTTGTTGGCGTGGAGTCGACCATCGTCAAGGTCGAGGGTGGCGAGATGCGTCTTTTGCGGCCAGGTGGTCTGGCGGCAGGCGAGATCGAGCGCGTTGCCGGCAAACCGCTGAAGCGCAAGAAGAAGGCTTCGGCGGCCATCGAGGCGCCCGGCATGATGGCTTCACATTATGCGCCAGGAGCGGCCGTGCGGCTGGACGCGACCGAGGTTTCCGCGAACGAGACGCTGATCCGCTTCGGGACACCGGACATTGCCGGCATCGAGAAGGCCGTTGCCGTGCTGGATCTCAGCGCCAACGGCGATCTTTCAGAAGCGGCGGCAAACCTCTTCGATTTCATGAAGCGTGCCGATGCCACCGGCGCCGCGACCATTGCCTTTTCGCATATTCCAGACGAGGGCCTCGGCGAGGCCATCAACGACCGGCTGCGCCGCGCGGCCGCGCCCAGAGAGTAAATCAGCCCGACATCATCAGGCAAAGGACACGCCATGAGCAGCTCCGCCCCCTCCTCCGATCTTCTCGACCGCTTCGCTGCCATCGTCGGCGAGAAACATGCCGTGCGGGACGCGGCGGAAATTGCGCCGCATCTCGTTGAGAACCGCGGGCTCTATCACGGCGCCTCGCCCATGCTGTTGAAGCCCGGCTCGGTGGAAGAGGTTTCGGCGATCCTGAAACTGGCAAGCGAGACCGGCGCGGCCATCGTTCCGCAGACCGGCAATACCGGCCTTGTCGGGGGGCAGACGCCGCGCGAGGGCGGCTCAGATATCATCCTGTCGCTGGAGCGCATGAACCGCATTCGCGACATCGATCCGGTCGGCAATACGATTGTTGTCGACGGTGGTTGCATTCTGGCCGATGTCCATAAGGCAGCGGCCGAGCACGGCCGCATGTTTCCGCTTTCGCTCGGCTCGGAAGGCTCCTGCCGCATCGCCGGCAATCTTTCCACCAATGCCGGTGGCACAGCCGTTCTTGCCTATGGCAACATGCGCCAGCTCTGCCTCGGCCTCGAAGTGGTATTGCCCACGGGCGAAATCTGGAATGGCCTGCGCCGTCTGAAGAAGGACAATACCGGCTACGATCTGCGCGATCTTTTCATCGGCGCCGAAGGCACGCTCGGCGTCATCACCGGCGCGGTGCTGAAACTCTTTCCGCAGGCGCTCGGCCATCAGGTCGCCTTTGCCGGACTGCAATCGGTCAACGATGCGCTGACCCTGTTCAAGAACGCCTCCAGCCTCTGCGGCACGGCGCTCACCGGTTTCGAGCTGATGCCGCGCATCGGCGTCGAATTCACCGCCCGGCATATTCCGGGTGTGCGCGATCCGCTGGAGACGGCGCATCCCTGGTATGTGCTGATCGATATCTCCACCTCGGATTCGGCCGAAACGGCCGAACGGATGATGACGGCGCTGCTCGAACAGGGCTATGAGGCCGGCCTGATCCAGGATGCGACCATCGCCAGCTCGGAAGCGCAGCAGCAAGCCATCTGGCACATGCGCGAGAGCATGTCGGACGCGCAGAAGCCGGAAGGCGGTTCGATCAAGCATGACGTTTCCGTGCCGGTGGCGCAAATCCCGCAATTCATGGCGGAGGCCGAAAAGGCCGTTGTCGCCGCCATGCCGGGCGCACGCGTCTGCGCCTTCGGCCACATGGGCGACGGCAATATCCACTACAACATCTCCCAGCCCGTCGGCGCGGACAAAGCGGAGTTCATCGGCCACTGGCGCGAGATGAACAAGATCGTGCACGGGCTGGTGCTGCAGCATGGCGGCTCGATCTCCGCCGAGCATGGCATCGGCCAGCTGAAGCGCGACGAGCTGGCTTCGATCCGCTCCGATATCGAGATCGACCTGATGCGCCGGATCAAGACCGCCTTCGATCCCGCCGGGATCATGAACCCAGGCAAGGTTCTAAAGGTCTGAGGCTCAAGAGCTTTTCCGCTTTTCTTCGAATCGCGGAAAAGCTCTATCTTATTATTTCCCAACGCATTCCAGACAGAAAACCGCTGCGCACTTTTCCTGGAAATGCTCAGACCGTTACAACAACCCGCTCCGAGGCGAAACAGCCGATCTGACATGAAATGATCGTGCCATCGGCATCGATGTCTTCGCCAGCATAGGCAAGCACCGGTACCTGCCGGGATTGCAGCAGGAAACGTGCTTCAGCCTCTGTCGGCATGCGCGCCGTGATGTCGGTGGAGCGGCGCCAATAGTCGGTCACGCCGTAATCCCTCAGCGCCGTTGTAAACGAGCCCGTCGCGGCGAATCTCTCCGCCAGACTAGGAAAACGTTCCGCCGCGCAGCTGCGCATGACGACCGAAACGGGAAGCGCATCGGCATAGGCGACGACGCACATTTCCAGCACCAATTCACCCGGCTGGAGATTGAGCCGCGTAGCGATATCGGGGGTTGCCGGGACTTCTCTTGCCGAAACAACCTTGCGCGTGAGGTTGGCATCCGCAGCAGTCAGGTCCTTGCTGAAGCGCACCTTTTCGCCCAGCTGGAAGCGGACAGGCATGTCGGCACGGACATAGGCGCCGCTGCCCCGCGCGACACGCAGCAACCCCTCCCCCTCCAGCTCGGCAATCGCACGGCGCATCGTCACCCGCGAGACGCCGAACTGTTCGGACAAGGCGCGCTCGCTCGGCAGGCGACTGCCGGGAGCATGCCGCCCCCCATCGATGGCGCTTCTGAGTTCCGCAGCGACGGCAGCCCAGCCTCCCGCAGATTTTGAGCTTTCGCCCTGCCGATTTTTCTCGTCCATCACAAATCTGCCGCCTTGAAATTGGTATATACCAATCTATAGAGATCTGGAACGTTTATGGAAGGGTTCGGCATGGTCGACAAGCGCATATATGTGGCATCCGTGAGCAGCAGCGCCGTGCATGGTTTCAGCAAGCAGACCACGGACCATATTCAATTGCTTACGGGGCTTGGCGTAGAGGGCGATGCGCATATGGGGGTGACGGTAAAACACCGCTCGCGCGTCGCGGTCGATCCCACCCAGCCCAATCTGCGCCAGGTGCATATCATCCATGAAGAGCTGCTCGAGGAGCTGGCAGGAAAAGGGTTTTCGATCGCGCCGGGCGACATGGGCGAGAATATCTCGACCAGGGGGGTCGACCTGCTTTCCCTGCCTCAAGGCACGCGCCTGCATATCGGCGAGGAAGCCATCGTCGAAGTAACGGGCTTGCGCAATCCCTGCAAGCAGATCGATGATTTCCAGAAGGGCTTGCTGCATGCGGTACTCGACAAGGATGCCGATGGCGGGCTCGTTCGCAAGGCCGGGATCATGGGCATCGTCTCGCAGGGCGGCCGGGTGCAACGCGATGACGCGATCCGTGTCGAACTGCCGCCGCTGCCGCATATCAAGCTCGAGCGCGTCTGAAAAAAAGGAAGCGGCCCTCCAATGGAGAGCCGCTTCTTTTTTCATTCCGATATCGCGCAGGCTTGACTGCCTAGGTGATCAGTCGAAGTCTTCCTGGCTCGCATTGCTGCTGCCATTGCGGTTGCCGGTGATGATCTCGCGCTTGCCGACATGGTTGGCGGGGCCGACCAGACCATCCTTCTCCATGCGCTCGACGAGCGAGGCGGCGCGGTTATAGCCGATGCCGAGGCGGCGCTGGATGTAGGAGGTCGAGCACTTCTTGTCGCGCATAACCACCTTGATCGCCTGCTCGTAGAGATCGTCGCCGTCTTCCGAAGCGATTGCACCCTTGTCGAAGACAGCGGTGTCTTCTTCATCGGCGTCATCCTCTTCGTCGGCTGTGACCGTGTCGAGATATTCGGGACGGCCCTGCAGCTTCAGGTGGGCCACGACCTTTTCGACTTCTTCGTCGGAAACGAAGGGTCCATGAACACGGGAGATGCGGCCACCGCCGGCCATATGCAGCATGTCGCCCTGGCCGAGGAGCTGTTCGGCACCCTGCTCGCCGAGAATGGTGCGGCTGTCGATCTTCGAGGTCACCTGGAAGGAAATGCGCGTCGGGAAGTTAGCCTTGATCGTGCCGGTGATGACGTCGACTGACGGACGCTGCGTCGCCATGATCAAGTGGATACCGGCGGCGCGCGCCATCTGGGCCAGACGCTGGATCGCGCCTTCGATCTCCTTGCCGGCGACCATCATCAGGTCGGCCATTTCGTCGACGATGACGACGATATAGGGCATCGGCGTCAGATCCATTTCCTGGCTCTCTTCTATCGGGGCTCCGGTGCCCTTGTCGAAGCCGGTCTGGACCATGACGTGGATCGTCTCGCCCTTTTCCTTGGCGGAGGCAACGCGGCTGTTGTAGCCGTCGATGTTGCGTACGCCGAGGCGCGACATCTTCTTGTAGCGATCCTCCATTTCGCGAACCGCCCACTTCAGCGCCATAACGGCCTTCTTGGGATCGGTGACGACGGGGGTCAGAAGGTGCGGGATGCCGTCATAAACCGAGAGTTCCAGCATCTTCGGATCGACCATGATCAGGCGGCACTGTTCCGGCGTCATGCGATAGAGCAGCGACAGGATCATCGTGTTAATCGCGACCGACTTGCCCGAGCCGGTGGTGCCGGCAACGAGCAGATGCGGCATCTTCGCGAGCTCGGCAATGACAGGCTCCCCGCCGATCGTCTTGCCGAGGCCAAGCGCCAGCTTGTAGCCGCTCTTCTCGAAATCGGGCGAATCGATCATCTCGCGGAAGTAGACGGTCTCGCGGTTGACGTTCGGCAGTTCGATGCCGATGACGTTGCGGCCGGGAACGACGGCGACGCGAGCTGACAGGGCCGACATCGAACGGGCGATATCGTCTGCAAGGTTGATGACGCGCGAGGATTTGACCCCAGGCGCCGGCTCGAATTCATAAAGCGTGACGACCGGGCCGGGACGGACATGGATGATCTCGCCCTTGACGCCGAAGTCTTCCAGCACGCTTTCCAGCAGGCCGGCATTCTGCTCCAGCGTTTCCTGCGTCATGATCACGCCGGAACGGACGGCGGGCTCCTGCAGCAGTTCGCGCGGTGGCAGCTCGTACTCGCCATCGGCGCTACGGGCAATCGGCCGCCATTCGGGCGGCGTCAGCAATGCGGGCCGGCGCGGCGTGATCCGCGATGGCGGCGCGTCAATGAGACGCTGCGCGGCGGCCTCGACAGCCGGAAGCGCCGCTGCGGGCTTGGCAACAGGCTCAACGGGTTCAACCGGTGCAGATGCGGCAACCTTCGTCGGCATCGGCGCCAGGACCATGACCGACGCCGGGCGGGTTTCGGCTGCCGGAGCGGCTTCCGCGCCATAGACGGCTGCCACGAAAGCGGGCGGAACGAATGCTTCCGGGGAAGCCATGACTTGCGGCGCGGCAGGGGCTGGCTCGGCGATCACCGGCGTCGCTTCGACAACGGCAGTCTGAACGATGGCTTCCCACGCTGCCAACTCGTCCATGGCAGGCGTGCTGACCGCTACCGGCGCAAGGACGGGAGCAGCTTCGACCGGAGCTACGATTTCCGCCACAGCCGACAGCTCGATAGTTTGTGGGACTTCGGCAACCGCGGCGGGCCGGCGGCATTCGACGACGCGGAACTTCGCGACGATCGACTCGGCTTCGACCTCAAGCTGGGGAACCACCGGCTGGGCCGACTCACCCTTGATGGCAGAGACGAATTCGCCATCGAAGGGCATCGCGTCCCAGAAGGCGAAATCGGAAAGATGGGTAAGCCGCGACTCGATCACAGGCGCGACGACTACGGACTCGGGAACACTTGACTGAACAGGGGAAGCATCCAGCGCGATCGCCGGAGCCTTCGAAAATGCGGTAGCGATAACAGTCATCTCCAATGCGTCCGGCGAGGTCGCCGGGGATTTCTGAATGAACGAAGGCATGTAGCCTTCAACCGCAAAAGGCATGTCCTCGAGCGGTGGCAGGTGGAACTCGACGGGTTGTGCCGGCTGCGACGGCTGGGGCGCCACGATCGCGGGCGCAGCCTCGACAACCGGCTGCTCCATCACCCGCATCGCAACATGCGTGGGGACGGGCCGCGCGACCTCGACCGGCGGTTCTGCGAGCGGGCGGCGGCTGATGATTTCGTTCTCCCGCGTGCGGGTGAAGCGGACATTCGGCCCCATAAGGAACGCGTTCTGCCAGCCCGGCGAGGCAAGATCCTCAGCCGAGATACCTTGCGGCAGAACGGGCATGACTGGAGCACTCTCCGCCGGTGTCGCCTGCAAGGCTTCTACCACCGGTTTCGGGGCTGCGGCGGCTCTCTGCCTTACCTCTTCGGCACGGCGCAGTTCCTCGGCGCGGCGCTGCTCCTCCGCCTTGCGCTTGGCTTCGCGGGCATTGCGAATCTTCTCTTCGAGAAATGCCCGGCGAGCGGCAATCTGCTCGGCCCGGCGTGCCTCTTCGGCCGCCTGTTCGGCTTCGAGTTCGCCCTCCGGCTGGACGCCTTGAGACGCGTTTGAAAGTGTCGTTCGGGAAAGACGCATGAGACCTGCAACCCAGTCATTGATATTGCCGATGGCTTCTCAAATCGAATAGGGCAAGGATGGTTAATAAGTTCCTTCCTGGCGCCCCTCAAAGCTCTTAATTCCCGCCCGCTGTGCCGGCGAAGCAACATCGAAAATCCCGCGCAAAGGCGCGCGCGGAAACAGCTTTGCCGCGCAGGAACGCGGCAAGAAGGCGGTTTAAATTTTTTGTTTGAGCCGCTACTTCGAAGACGACAATTGCGCGATCGAGAGCAGCGTATCGGCGCTGATGCCAACGCCGGACGAAGAGCCGCCGAGAATCGACAGAGCCGGCGACGTGGACGACGTCGTATCGTTCTGCATGTCGTACATCGCGGAGAACCGTTGCAGCAGCGAATTGACCTTGGTCGGATCACGCAGATCACTGACGTTGATGAAATTGCCCAACATCTTCGCCTGCGTATCCACATCCATCGACGACATCGCGCTCGGCAGGCTGAAGGTCGTGGTGACGACCTCGTAGAGCGCTGCGTCACCCATGATATCGTAGACCGAATTGATATTCGGGGCCTTGCGCTGGAAGTATAGCGCCAGCCGCACGCCGGCATTGGTATCGCCTTCCTGATCTTCCAGCGTCTGGCGCAGGAAGAGATCGTTGGTCGCCGAGAGCGCCCCCTGATTTTGCGCAGAGCCAAGTTTGCTGTCCGTCAGCTTGCCATCCGTGCCGAAGTTGAACGCCTGGACAATGCTCTTGAACTTGGCGCCATCAGAGGTGTTGATGAAGCTTTTCGGATCTGACGGATCGGAGGCGAAAGCCTTCTTCAGCGTCGCGGTGTCGACGGTCTTCGGATCGATGCCGTTGGCCGTGAGGATGAAGTTTGTGAGCTTGCTGTCGGCCAGCAGATCCGTGACGCTCTTTACCTTGGTGATATTGGTCGCAAAATAGGTGCCGGCTTCCTTTGCATCGCTTGTGGCCTTGGTCAGCAGCGCTCCCGTCAGCCCGGCCGTGCTGTGGGTGGAATATTGGGAAATGTAGCTGTTGACCTGGGTCGGCGACAGGGACTGAACGGGAGCTTTCAGATTGCCCTTGCTGTCGAAGTTGAAAGCTTCGGCGAGCGCGGTGAAGCGAGTGTCCTTCAGCGAACTGACGTAGCTCTTCGGATCGTAGGGATCGCTCTCGAGAATCTTCGTCATCTGCGACTTTGTGATCTCATTCGCGCCGATACCATAGGCACGCAGCGCCATCTGATAGAGCTCGGGCGCGCTGTCGTTGGACGTACTGCTGTCAGCCGTATTGCTCGTGAAGAAATCCTTGATGGTCTTCACGCTGGCAAGGCGGTTCTTGTAGTTGTTGACGGCGTCCGTCGTCAGGCTCGATTGCGACGTCTTGTAATTGTTGATGTAGGCCGTGGAGGCGGCATTGATCGCGCTCTGCGACTGCGCCGTCTGGCCGGCGGCCAGCGTTCCGTCGGATTGGAAATTGAACGCGGCGACGACATTCGTCAGGCCGAAGATGGAAGCGGTGGTGGGATCGGCGAAGGCGTTCTTGAAGATGACCGTGGGCGTGGTCGGATCGATACCATAGGCCGTCTTGATATAATTGAAGAGGCGCGGATCCGACGTCAGCTGATCGACCGACGTTACCGAGCCGATATGGTCCTTGTAATATTGGTCGTTGTCTGCCGCGCCGATACTGGTGACGAACGAGGGTACCGTGGAATTGTAAGCGCTCATCACATCGGACTGTTGGCCCAACGTTTGCGGTCCACCGGAGAAGTTGGTCGCATAGGCTGATGTCATGGCGCTCACCTGCGCCGATGTCTGCGCCTGCGAGCCGGAAGCAACGGTGCCATCGCTCTGAAAATTGAATTGGGCCATGACGCTTGTCAGGCCGTTCGAACTTGCGACGCCGGCATCTCCGGCCGAAGCATTGAACTGGTCGGCGGTGATGTAGGCCGGGATGTTGAGGGCGGTCTTGACGTACTGGAAGAGCCGTGTGTTGGAGGTCAGCTGATTGACCGAGGTGATGTTGCCGATGTTCGCCTGATAATAGGCTGTGTCGCTGTCAGGCGTCGAGGCCTTGACCGTGCCGTCGGCGTTGAAATTGAATTCGGTCACGAGAGCCTTGTCGGCCGTGCCGCCATTCTGGTTGAGATAGCTGTTGGGATCGTTCGGATCGCTCGTCAGCATCTGCTTCAACGCGGAATTCGACGTATAGGTCGGATCGATGCCGTAGGCCTGCAACACGTAGTTTCTCAGCCTCGTGTTGCCAAGAAGGTCATCGACCGTCTTAACCGAGCCGATATTCTGGCTGTAATAGCTCGTTTCCGTGGCCGCGGATGTCGCTTCATTTGTAAACGATTGCTGATAGAGCCCGATCAGATCGTCTTCCTGCGCACTCGATTGAGCCGTCTTCGTGCTGCCCGTACCGAAATTGAACGCTGCAGCGAAGGCCTTGTATCGCGGATCGTTCAGCTTGTTCGCAAAACTGCTGGAATCGCTCAGGTCGCTCGTCAGCACCTGTTTCATAAAGGCCTTGGCATAAGTCATGTCCGAAAGCCCGTAGGCTTCCATGGCATAACTGTACAGCTGATAGTCATTCACGAAGTCGTCGACGTTGGTTACTTTGCCGATATTGGCATTGTAGTAGTCGATCTGGCGCTTGCTTTGCGACTGCGTCGCCACCTGCTTGAGCGAGGTGGCCATATCTCTGGTTGCGATCGTATAACCAAGATAGGTGGAAATCATCAGCAGAGTCCCAATAGATCTTCAATATAGTCGGCGAATCCTCTGATGATTATTACACACAAACCTTACCCGAGACTTACACGCACTCACTTTATACGTGTACTATATTGATGCAACGGCCTTGCCGTGTATTCACCTTATGGAAACCCTGATGCATTCGACTTTGCTAACCATTTGAGGACGCAAAGTTTTCTTAACCTCGATTTTTAAGCTGTCTGGAAGGGACGGCGCCTAATCTGCCCAACAACGAGAGGACAAAAGTTCTCCGAGAGAAGACCGGAAACCGGCTCTCAGGTAAAGCAAGGGTAGAGAATCGATGACAAATACCGTCCTGAAGCCCGATTGGGCTGGAACCACACTGCGACTTGATCCGACGCGCTTTCCGCAACAGGTCAGCTACGCCATGCGCGGTGCCGAGGGTGACGTCACCATTACGATCGATGAGCGCGGCGCCGTGCTGCGTAAGATCTTGCCGTCCAGTGGCCTGCCACTGTCCGTCGCTCTGCCGAAACGCGCCTTCATGGGTGTCGCCGCCCGCGCTATCGACCATGGCGACGGCGAAGTGACCGTTACGCTGGAGCTGCATCACTCCGATCCAGACCTCTGCATTCCCCTCCTCGTCGCTCACGACCTAAGCGACATCGCCGCCGACTGGCGCTCCTGGTCGGAAGCCTTCCGCATTCCGATGTTGATGATCGAAGCCGACGGCGTTGCCCGGCCGCTCGAAGAGCATCTCGGCGGTATCCGCGCGCAGGACAGCCAGCCGCGCCGCCGTCATGCCTATTTTGCAGACCGCCGCCCGCGTTTCCTCGTACGCCGCTCCACCGGCAAGCTCGGCATCAAGATGAAAATCGAAGGCCGCGAGATCATCGCAAGGCGCTAAGCCTACAAAGACAATTCGGATATTATCGATGATCGGCCGCAGGGGTTTCCCCTCGCGGCCGAAATCTTTTACGGCAACAGCGCTCGCTCCATGACGATCGTACGTTCCTCTCCGTAATAGCTATCTCTTTGGACCGTGAAACCAAGCCTGGCATAGAAGCCTTGGGCGGTGACCGATGAGGGAACGGTCAGCTTTGCGATGCCGTTGGCTTTGGCCCTGCGCTCGATCGCCATCATTAGCTGCAAACCGATGCCCTGCTTTTGGGCAGATGGAGAGACGAACACCGTGCGAACAACGGTGCCATCGAGGCTTGCGGTGCCCAGGACGACAGCGCCATCGACCGCAACGAAGACCGTTCGAGAGCCTAGAAGGTTCAACACGGCGGCAGGACTGAAATTTCCGGCGACCCGGTCGATGACGGCGGGAGAGTAATCACTCGCATTGCTCTGGCGAAGGGCGGCGACGATCACGCGGCTGATTGCTTCCGCATCATCTTCCTCTGCCAGGCGGATGTCGCAGGCCACGTTGCACCTTCGAGCGGTCAGGGAACGAGAAGCAGAAACGACAGGGAGAGCCCGGCAAAAATGATCAGGCCGACCCGGTTGTTGGATTTGAACAGGGCAAGGCATTGCTCGCCGTCATTGATGTCGAGCACGGCGATCTGGTAGGCGAACATGCCCCCGGCAATGACGAGGCCGACATAAGACAGCCAGCTTGCACCAGCCAAGGCAAAGGCGATCAGCATCAAGAACAGCGTGGCGCCATAAAGGCCGACCAGCCAGAGGCGCGTCTGATCGCCGAAAAGCCGGGCGGTCGAGCGCACGCCGATCAGCTCATCGTCTTCCTTATCCTGATGCGCATAGATCGTGTCGTAACCGATCGTCCAGAGGATGGACGCCAGATAGAGGATGATCGGGGCGAATGACAGACTGCCGAAAAGACCTGCCCACCCCATCAGCGCCCCCCAGGAAAAGGCAAGGCCGAGGAAGAATTGCGGCCAGTCGGTAAAGCGCTTGGCGAAGGGATAAAGCGCGACGATGCCGAGCGACAGCACGCCGAGAATGACGGTAAACCAGTTGAACTGCAGCACAACCAGCAGGCCCACGAGAGCCTGAAGCGCGATGAAGACCTTGGCCTGAAGGCGCGTCACACGGCCCGAAGGCAGCGGCCGCGACCGCGTGCGCGCCACCGACATGTCGATCTCGTGGTCGACCAGATCATTATAGGTGCAGCCGGCGCCGCGCATGGCGACAGCGCCGACGAAGTAAAGAACGAGGTGATAGATCACCACGAAGCCCGGCGAGCCATGCCCCATGGAGACCGAGGCGTTGGCAGCAAGCGCGACCGACCAGAAACACGGCCACATCAAGAGCTGCCAACCGATCGGCCTGTCCCAGCGCGCCAACTGCGCATAGGGCCAGAGCCACGGGGGCAGCACACGATACACCCAGTTTCCGGATGGCGCGTCAGCGACGCGCCCGTTGATGTCGCCTGTCTTTTGCATGAGCGAGTAGTAGTGATATCAGGCGCTCAAGGTCAAGCGGCGACGGGGCCGCAGCCCCGTTCATTCGTCAGTTGGCCGTGAAGTTGAACTTGTAGCTGGCCGACATGCCGATGAGGAGCTGGTTGCGGTCGCCGCGCTCTCGCACGAGGCTGCTGTCGGCGGCCGGGCCGGTCAGGCGGGTATATTCCACGAACGTGCTCGTGGTCCAGTTTTCCGAGGCCTTCCAGGTCAGCGCGCCGCCAACGCCAACGGACTTGACGCCGCCGCCTGGACTATACTGGCTCAGCCCGGATGCTGCCGCCTCCCGCGCGTTGACACCATAATAGGTATTGAAATAGTCGTTGGTGGCAACCGTCATGCGGGGGCCGCCGGATAGGCGCAGTTCCGGCGTAATGTCGGTAAAGGCATCGACGGCGGCATCGGCGACGAGGCCGCTATGGGCACGAATGCCCTGGCGCACTTCGACACGGGCGCGCAGCCAATCGGTCGGATAAACCTCGGCGAAACCGCCGGCTTCCAGACCCCACTTCACCTTTTTCAGGCCGATGAGTTCGCGCCCATCGCTGCTGTCGCGGCTGCGCACGAACTTGCCGACGATACCGAACCGGAAGGCATCGCTTTCGATGAGAGCGAAAGAAGGGTTGTCGTTGCGCGACGAGAAGCGCGGTCCTGGCCCTTGCCTGCCGACCGAGATCAACGGCTGCCACTGCAGCCTGTTGTGCTTGCCGCCTTCGAATTTCGGTGCCGAGAAACCGGCTGCACCGACGCTTAGATACCAGTTGCCCGACCAAAAATGTTGACCATCTGCGGCAGCCGCGGAAGCGGAAGCAACGAGTAAACCGAAACTGATAAAAAGACGCGATCTCGCGAACATGATGCAACCCCTTGATACGCAATACAAAGAGCCATACACGCGGCCCTAGAGTTGCCCCAAACTATTCGGATCGCGTTACCGCTCTCTTAACCACAACGAACTGTTACCGACGGCAGCGAATTTAAGTGGAAAGCTGGCCCAACCGCCGACTTGCGCCGATCTGTCGCGGTGATTTAAATCCAGCGTGGACTATTCAATCGTAGGTATTGATCGGATATTGCGAGCAGTATCTGATCAGCCGAAGCCCCATAGTCTGCAAAGAGAAACCCATGAAGACCACATCCCTGATTTCCTTAGGTTTATTTCTCGGCATCGGCGTGGCACTCTCAAGTTGTGTCGGCGCTCCGATCAGCGGCTCCAAGCAGAGTCAGTTTTCCGTCAGGGTCGCACCCGGCAAGAAGACAAAAATCACCAGCACCTCGCTTGTAAAACAGGATTGCACGTTCGCAGGCTTCCCCTATACGGGCGTCATCAAGGACCCGGCGCATGGCAAGGTCGAGATCGAGCATGGCCCGGTGGCCTCGAAATTCCCGAAGGACAGCAACGCCTATCTGTGCAGCGGCAAGACGGTTCAGGGAAACATCATCTACTATACGTCAAACGCCGGCTTCACCGGGACAGATCAGTTCACGTTGCGTCTGGCGGGATTGAATACCGACGGCACGGTGCAGGACGGAACATTCAAGGTTCATGTCGGACGATAGTCCGAAAGTCGGCCAACCCTGCAAACGGTAATACTGAAATGCAAACGTCGGCCCATGGAAGTCCAGGGGCCGGCGTGATCGAACGCCCGGAGGCAAGTGTTTAAAACATCACCTTCTCCAAAGGAGCGCGCGTTGCCTCGAACTCTTTCAGCTTGGCCTCGCGTTCCGCAATGTAGTTGCGGTTATCAGGTACGGCGAATTGGTTCTTGGTGATCTGCATCTGCATGATGAAGAGTTCATCCCAGCGGAAGCCCATTTCGGAGCCAGCCAGATAGAACTCCCACATGCGGAAGAACTTCTCATCGTAGAGCGCGACGGCATCTGCCTTGCGCGCGACGAAGTTGTTGCGCCAGTGCCTCAGCGTATAGGCGTAGTGCATCGGCAGAGTTTCGATGTCCCTGGTCAGCAGCCCGGCCTTTTCGAGCGGCGGCGTGGTTTCCCCGATGGACGGGATGTACCCGCCCGGGAAAATATACTTCTCGATGAAGGCGTTGGTGGCGTAGCTCGGCTTCGGCCGCGTAATGAAGTGCAGCAGCATGACGCCGTTGTCGTCGAGCAGCTCGGCAATTTTGTTGAAGAACTTGCCGTAGTCGCCAATGCCGACATGCTCGAACATGCCGACGGAAACGATGCGGTCGAACTTCTTGCCGGTCAGATAGCGATAGTCCTGCAGCTCGAAGCGGACACGATCCGAGAGGCCGCGCTTGGCCGCCCGTTCACGCGATACTTTCAGCTGCTCTTCGCTGAGCGTGATTCCGGTCACGTCCAGGCCCGGATAGGCCTCGGCGAGATACATGGCCATGCCGCCCCAACCCGAGCCGATCTCCAGCACCTTCTGACCAGGCTCGACCAGGAGCTTGGCGGCGATGTGGCGCTTCTTGGCCACCTGCGCTTCGTAGAGACTGATGCCGGGCGGGTTGAAATAGGCACAGGAATACTGCCAATCCTCATCGAGGAAGAGATCGAAGAGCTTGGCCGACAGGTCGTAGTGATGCGCAACATTGTATTTGTTGCGGTTGATCGGCGAGCGGCTCTTGATCTGCTGCAAGACGATGCGGCCGAGCAGTAGCGCCGCCATGCGGAAATCGAAGATTTCGTTGGTGGTGTTCTGCTTCACCAGAGAGAGGAATTCATAGATATCCCCCTGCTCGAGAATGAAGCGCCCCTCCATGTACATTTCGCCGAGCTTCAGCGTGGGATCGCGAGCAATCGCGTCTTCCGCCTGCTGATCCGCGATGCGCGCGACGATGGTTTCGCCGGAGCCGTCACCGATCATGTGCGTCTCGCCCGATGCGAGCATGAGCTTGAGGGAGCCTTTACGGATGAGTTTCTTAACGAGAGAAAAAAGTGCCGACGCCATGGACGCCTCGAATGTTATGACATGACATTAAGGCAACTTTAGCGTCTCACAGCCGAGTGGCAAGATCAGCTTTTCGCACACGTTGGCACTCTGGCAACAACTCTGCCAGAGTGTGACATTCTTGCATAAACTCTCGCTAAGTCCTTATTTTCGTTTAAGTGCGTCAGCCAGGGCTGCACCAAAACTACCTCGTTCCTCGGCCTTTGGACGGCTATTGTTCCTAACGCCAACGTTGCGAGCACCACCTTGCTCGCGCGACTCACGCCCGGAAGGGGCCGCCACAGTGCCGCCATCTTTGCGCATGGAGAGAGCGATTCGCTTCCGCTTCACGTCCACTTCGACCACCTGCACCTTCACCACATCGCCGGCTTTGACCACCTCGTGCGGATCCTTCACGAAGCGGTCGGCCAGCTGCGAGACATGCACCAAACCGTCCTGATGGACGCCAATATCGACGAAGGCGCCGAAGGCGGCGACGTTGGTGACCGTGCCCTCCAGCAGCATGCCGAGCTTGAGATCGCTGATCTCGTTGACGCCTTCGGCAAAGGTCGCGGTCTTGAAGCTCGGGCGTGGGTCGCGGCCGGGCTTTTCCAGTTCGGCGATAATGTCGCGCACGGTCGGCAGGCCGAACTTGTCATCGATGAACTGCCTGGGATCGACGGCCTTCAGCGTCGCCGTATCGCGCATCAGCGTGCGCAGGTCGCGGCCGCAGGCGGCGACGATCTTCTTGGCGACGCCATAGGCTTCCGGATGCACCGAGGACGCATCCAGCGGCTCCTTGCCATTGGGGATGCGCAGGAAGCCGGCGCATTGTTCGAACGTGCGCTGACCGAGACGAGCGACCTTCAACAGATCGCGGCGGGTTTCGAATGCGCCTTCGCCATCACGATGCTTGACGATCGCCTCGGCGATCGATGGGCCAAGGCCCGAGACGCGGGCCAGCAGCGGCGCCGAGGCCGTGTTCAGGTCGACGCCGACGGCATTGACAGCGTCTTCGACGACCGCGTCCAGCGAACGGGACAGCTTCTGCTGGTCGACATCGTGCTGGTATTGACCAACGCCGATCGACTTAGGCTCGATCTTCACCAGTTCGGCCAACGGATCTTGGAGGCGGCGAGCGATGGAGACGGCGCCGCGCAGCGAGACATCGAGGCCGGGGAACTCGAGTGCTGCCGTTTCCGAGGCGGAATAGACGGAAGCGCCCGCCTCCGAGACGATGACCTTCGTCGGCTTGGGCGCCGGCAATTCGGCGAGCATATCGGCCACCAGCTTTTCCGTCTCGCGGCTGCCAGTGCCGTTTCCGATGGAGATCAGCTCGACCTTGTGCTTACGAATGAGGGCCGCCAGCGTCGCCTGCGTGCCGCGCACATCGTTCTTCGGCGGAAAAGGATAGACCGTCGTCGTCTCCATGAGCTTGCCGGTGCCATCGACGACAGCCACCTTGACGCCGGTGCGGATGCCCGGGTCGAGACCCATGGTGGCGCGCGAGCCGGCCGGTGCAGCCAGCAGCAGATCCTTCAGATTGCGGGCGAAGACATGGATCGCCTCCTCCTCCGCGCGTTCGCGCAGTTCGCGCATCAGGTCGAGCGACAGCGACATGGAAAGCTTCACGCGCCATGTCCAGCTTGCGACGTCCATCAGCCAGCGGTCGCCGGGCCGGTTCGGGCCGATCTCGTAGGTGGTGGCGATCATCCGCTCGACCGGCTTGTTCGGTGACACGGCGTCCACATCGACGTCGATCGTGAGCGTCAGGACCTCTTCGTTCCATCCGCGCAGCATAGCGAGTGCCCGGTGGCCAGGCGCAGTTGCCCAGCGCTCCTGATGGGCGAAGTAATCGGAAAACTTGGCGCCAGCGTCCTGCTTGCCGTCGACGACAACGGCCTTCAAGGTGGCATTCGTTTTCATATGGCCGCGCAACTTGCCGAGGAGCTCTGCATTTTCGGCAATGCCTTCGGCGATGATGTCGCGTGCACCTTCCAGCGCAGTCTTCACGTCGGTCACTTCGGCCGTGATGAAGCCCTCGGCGAGAGCGGCGGGCTCTTTCGAACGGTCGGCGAGGATGGTGTCCGCGAGCGGGCCGAGGCCGCGCTCCCTGGCGATCTCGGCGCGGGTGCGGCGCTTCGGCTTATAAGGCAGATAGAGATCTTCCAACTCGGCCTTGGTGGCGACGGTGGCGACCTTGCGCATCAGCTCGTCGGTCATCTTGCCCTGACCGGTGATGGATTCGATAATGGCTGCGCGACGGGCTTCCAGCTCGCGCAGGTAAACGAGCCGCTCGGCCAGCGTGCGGAGCTGCGTGTCATCGAGGCCACCCGTGACTTCCTTGCGGTAGCGGGCGATGAACGGCACGGTCGCGCCTTCATCGAGAAGCTCGATGGCGGATTTGGCCTGATCCGGGCGGGCATTGATCTCGGCGGCGATGGTTGCGGCAAGGGAACGAATATCGGCGGCCATGTGACTCTCTGAACTGGACAATCGTGAGGGGGACCATAAGCACGATCCCGCTGGCATAAGAAACAGTTTTCGACGCGAGACGCGCTGATCCCCCAGAGAAGAGGCGATCTCGCGTCCAAACCATATCCCGCTTTAGCGATAGAAAAAGGCGTGGCAATGTTGGTCGCCAAACCTCCACAGGATTTGACGCTTGACCTTTGGCCCAAGCCCGCTTAACCGCGCAAAGGGATGCAACGAAAGGGCAAGCCATGAGAGTTCTGTTGATCGGATCGGGCGGACGCGAGCACGCACTGGCCTGGAAACTGGCGCAATCGCCTCTCATGACGGAATTTTACGCCGCGCCGGGCAATCCGGGCATTGCCGCCCATGCAACGCTTGTTGCTCTTGACGTCGACAATCATGATGCCGTGGTCGCCTTCTGCAAGGAAAAGGCGATCGACTTCGTGGTCGTCGGGCCGGAAGCGCCCTTGGTCGCCGGCATCGCCGACAAGCTGCGTGCCGCCGATATCGCCGTATTCGGGCCGTCTGCCGCTGCCGCGCAGCTCGAAGGCTCCAAAGGCTTCACCAAGGATATCTGCGCCCGCTACGACATCCCGACCGGGGCCTATCAGCGCTTCAACAACGCGCCGAAGGCGAAGGCCTATGTTCGTGCACAGGGTGCGCCGATCGTCGTCAAGGCCGATGGGCTTGCTGCCGGCAAGGGCGTCTCGGTCGCGATGACGGTCGACGAAGCGCTTGCCGCAATCGACGACTGCTTCGAAGGCGCATTCGGTGAGGCCGGTGCGGAAGTCGTCATCGAAGCCTTTCTGGATGGTGAAGAAGCAAGCTTCTTCTGCCTCTGTGACGGCAAGCATGCGCTGGCGCTCGCCACTGCCCAGGACCACAAGCGTGTCGGCGACGGCGATACCGGTCCGAACACGGGCGGCATGGGCGCCTATTCCCCGGCCCCGGTCATGACCGCTGAAATGGTCGAGCGCACGATGAAGGAGATCATCGAGCCGACTATGCGTGGCATGGCGGAAAGCGGCCATCCCTTCTCGGGCGTCTTCTTTGCTGGATTGATGATCACCGCCAAGGGTCCGGAACTCATCGAATACAATGTCCGCTTCGGCGATCCCGAATGCCAGGTGCTGATGATGCGGCTGAAGAGCGATCTATTGCCCCTGCTCTTTGCCTGCGCCAACGGTACTCTGGACCAGGTGGGGGCCGAGTGGAGCGATGACCCGGCGCTGACCGTGGTCATGGCCTCCAAAGGCTATCCCGGCTCCTATGCGAAGAACACGCCGATTACCGCATTGCCTGAGGACAGCGAGGGCGCCAAGGTGTTTCATGCAGGAACAGCCTTGAAGGACGGCACGCTGGTCGCGACCGGCGGCCGCGTTCTCAACGTGACCGCGACCGGCAAGACCGTTGGCGAAGCGCAGAAGCGCGCCTATGCCCTTGCAGGAGAGGTTAAATGGGAAAACGGCTTTTGCCGCAGCGACATCGGCTGGCGCGCCGTCGAGCGCGAAGCGTAAACAAATGGGGTCGATGCCGCGGGCGGCGATCCATTAAATCTTTACCTAATCTCCTGACGGTATGGAAACAAAGCTTCTCTAATGTCGCCATCAACCTAGATGGAGCTGTTTGCGATGCGTACCCTCTTCTTGACCTTGGCATGCCTGCTGGCCGGCAGTTCAGCTATAGCCTCGTCCATCCAGTCTGTCGAAGGCACGATGCGAAGCGGCAAGAGCAGCATCGTCGCGAAGAGCTGTGCCGACTGCCCTGCCCTCAAGCCGCAGGAGAGGGAAAAGGAATATACCGTTCCGACGCTGGCACCGGGCACGCAATCGGTCGCCATCCGCACGATCGACGGTGAGAAGAAGGTGGTGCGCACCGAGGCTTGGATGGGTGGCTCTCCCGTCATGTTCGTCAGCAAGCCTACCCCGGAGGCATTGGCCGCGGCCGACCCGTCTCCCGATGGTATCGACCTGGCCGCAAAAACCGCGGCTCTGCAGCCAGTAGCGGCGGCTACCGTTCCCGCGCGCCTTGATATCTCCACCTTTGAGCTCCGGCAGTAGAAGTGGAGCTTCTTCCCCTGTGACGCCGGCACTTCCGACGCCGGATCAGTTATGGCGCGAGTGATATTCGATTCTTTATTTAAGAATATTCGAATTATCAGAATAAAAGATCCGACAATCCAGTAAGAGTTGCCGTTAACGGTAACTCAGAGCAGATATTACTGTCGTTTGTGAGAGCATATCCTTGGTTTCATCTGGGAATCGGCACAACCATGCCCCTGCAATTAAAGATTTTTTAGACATAAATAGCGATTTTACTGTCACCGGACAGCAGCATGTCATTCAAGCAGCGGCAAACGTATTGGGGCTCTCTCAGGCGCTCGCACAGGCGGTAGGATACCGCACCGGTATTTAATTACCTGTGGAGGCACCATTGAAGAATCTCAAGATTGCACATCAACTATTTGCCCTGCTCGGCGTCCTGATGGCCGCCTTCGCGGTGGCCACCTATTTCCAGATTCGGTCTCAGGCTGATTCCATCTATGACGATCGCTTCGACATGCTGCGCACGCAGGTCGAATCCGGCATTTCCGTTATGAACCAATATTATCAGCGTGAAAAATCCGGCGAGATGACACATGAGGCGGCTCAGGCCGAGGCCTTCAAGGTATTGTCGCATGTCAGTTTCGCGCCGTCGGGCTATTTCTTCGGCTTCGACTATAATGTCGTCCAGCGCATTCACCCGAGCCCGGTCAATATCGGCAAGGACATGTCCTCGCAGGTCGACAAGAACGGCACCCATTTCAGCAAGGAAATGGTCGAAAAGGCCATCAAGGGTGGCGGTCGCACCATCTACTACTGGAACAAGCCCGGTCATCCCGAAAGCGACTTCTTCCTGAAGGGCAGCTATTCGGCCGCTTTCGACCCCTGGCAGATCGTGCTCGGTTGCGGCGTCTATATGGATGACCTGCAGGCGCAGATCAATACGACCATGTGGCGCGCCCTGCTCATCTGCGGCATCGTCTTCGTCATTGGCATCGGTGCCGCCCTGTACTGCATCCGCGGCATCACGCGGCCGCTCGCCGAGGTCCACAGCGCTCTCAAGGCCGTAGCCGACGAAGATGTGAAGATCACAATCCCGCACGTCGACATGCGCAATGAAATCGGCCTGATGGCCAACGCAACCCAGGCGCTGCAGGAAAAGATCCGTGAGCGCCATATGCTGGCCGATCGTCAGGCTGCCCAGGAACTCGAAATCAGCAGCGAGCGCGAGCAGAACCTGCGTCAGCAGCAGGACGAAGCCCGCGAACAGGCGCGTGTCGTCTCCGTCATCGGCAAGGCGCTCGAAGATCTTGCCCGCGGCGACCTGACGGTGCGTTGCGGCGATCTCGGCGCCAGCTATGCCGGCCTTCGCAACAACTTCAACGAGGCGCTGTCACATCTCGAAGCCGCGATGGGCCGCGTCAACGCCAAGGGCAACGACATCGGTCTCAGCAAGGAAGAGATCCGCCGTGCCTCCAACGAGTTGTCGCAGCGCACCGAGCGCCAGGCCGCCAGCCTCGAAGAGACCTCGGCAGCGCTCGACGAGCTCACCGTCGCCGTTCGCCAGACGGCGGAAGGCGCAGACGAGGCCAGCAAGCGCGTTCATGCTGTCAGCGCCGAAGCATCGCGCAGCGATGCGGTGGTCGCCCAGGCCATCGAAGCGATGAGCGGCATCGAAAAGTCTTCGGACGAGATCGGCAAGATCATCGGCGTCATCGACGAGATCGCCTTCCAGACCAACCTCCTGGCGCTCAACGCCGGCGTCGAGGCGGCGAGAGCCGGCGAATCCGGCAAGGGTTTTGCCGTCGTCGCCCAGGAAGTGCGTGAACTGGCCCAGCGCTCCGCGGCAGCCGCCAAGGAGATCAAGGACCAGATCGCCCGCTCATCCGGCCAGGTCGACCAGGGCGTCCGTCTCGTCGGCGAGGCAGGCGAAGCGCTGAAGCGCATCTCCGACCAGATCAAGGCCGCCAACGAGATCGTCTCGAAGATCGCCCACAGCGCCTCCGAGCAGGACACGACGCTGCGCTCGATCTCCTCTTCGATGAACCAGCTCGATGCCGCCACGCAGCAGAACGCCGCCATGGCCGAAGAGACCACCGCATCGGCCGAGACGCTCGCCGCCGATACGGAAGATCTCCTCGCCCTCATCCGCGGCTTCCGCGTCGCCGAAGGTCGCTCGGCCGCGGATCACCGCCGCGCCGCCTGACCTGCATAGGGCAAAATAACGAAACCGCCGGGCTCGCGTCCGGCGGTTTTCTTTTGAGCTGCGATTGGTGGCCTTAGAGCATTTCCAGGAAAAGTGCACAGCAGTTTTCCGTCCGGAATGCGTCAAGAAACAAGAGCATAGAGCGTTTTCGCGATTCTAAGAAAACCGAAAACGCGCTAATCTGCGGTTTCCAGCCGCTCGACCAGGCGGTCGATCTCGCGATCGGAATAGACTTCGATACCGGCCTGCTTGAGCAGTGCCGCCGTGACGCCCATGCCATTCTGCCGGCCGCCGGAAAATGAGCCGTCATAGATGAAGCCGGAGCCGCAGGATGGGCTGCCGTCGATCAGGAGGGCATAGCGACAGCCGGTTTCCTGTGCAAGCGCCAGCGCATTCTCTGCCGCCTGACGAAACTCCGCCGTGACATCGCCGCCGGTGATCTCCATGACCTTTGCTGTGCCAGCAAGCACATCCTCGCCGGCCGCGCCGCCTGCAATCTCGGCCGGTGGCCTCGGTACGGCCATCCCCGTGGACATTTCCGGACAGATCGTCACCAACAGCCCCTCCTCGCGCCAGCGATCGATCGCCGGATGTACAAGCGGCTTAGAACGGCCATCATAACGGACGGCATGGCCCATGAGGCAGGCGCTGACGAGAATCTTTCCGGTCATCGCGCCCCCATGTCTTATCCCGCAATCTTCGAGAAGTCGGCAACAGTGCCGGTTGCTTCGCGGATCAGGCGCAGCAGAGCCAGGCGATTGGCGCGGATGGCGGCGTCTTCGTCGTTGACGAACACGTCTGCGGCGAAGCGATCGACCGGCGCGCGCAGCTTGGAAAGAGCCGCCATGGCTGAGCGGAAATCTTCCTTGGCGATCGCATCGGAGGCTTCTGCGGAGGCGGCCTTGACGGCCGTGAAGAGATCCTTCTCCGCATCGAGCTTCAGCAGGGCCTCCGAAACGCCATCGGCAACGACGGTGCCCTTCTTCTCCTCGGCGGCCAGCAGCTGGGTGGCGCGCTTGGTGCCCGCCAGCAGGTTCTTACCATCCTCGGAGGTGATGAAGGCGGTCAGCGCCTCGACGCGACGGGCGACCATCAGCAGATCGTCAGTTTCCCGCGTTAGCACGGCGTCGATTAGGTCGTGGCGGGCGCCAAGATCGCGGAGATAAACCTTGAGACGATCATGGAAGAAAGCGAGCAGGTCGGCATCCTTGGTGGTTGCGAGCAGCGGCAGGCGCACCCCGCGCTCCAGAAGGATGCGGACGACGCCAAGCGCGGCACGGCGCAACGCGTAGGGGTCCTTCGAGCCCGTTGGCTTTTCGTCGATCGCCCAGAAGCCGACGAGCGTATCCAGCTTGTCGGCGAGCGCGACCGTGATCGCGACTTTGTCTTCGGGGACGCGGTCGGACGGGCCTTGCGGCTTGTAGTGATCTTCGATAGCGGCGGCGACCGAGACGTTCTCGCCCTGCAGTACCGCATATTTGCGGCCCATGAGGCCCTGAAGCTCGGGGAACTCGCCGACGGCTTCGGTGCGAAGGTCAGCCTTGGCCAGCACAACGGCGCGATTGACCAGAGCGGCATCGGCGCCGGTAATCTTGGCGAGGTCAGCGGCCAGCGCACGAATGCGGGCAACGCGCTCGCCCTGGCTACCAAGCTTGGCATGGAAGGTGACGTTCAGTGCGTCGAGTTTCGCCATGCGCTGATCGAGCGGCTTCTTCAGATCGAGACCGAATTTTTTAGCTGAGGCTTCCAGCGTTTCCAGATCGGGCAGATCGCCCTGGTCGCGCTTCCAGAAGTGCAGCGCGTCGGACAGACGGGCGCGCACGACCTTGCCGTTGCCGTGGATGATTTCTTTGCCGCCATCCGTCGCCTGGATATTGGCAACGAGAATGAAGCGGTTGGACAGCGTCTCGCTTGCCTGCGGACGGGTGACGAAACACTTCTGATTGGTCTTGATGGTCAGGCGGATGATCTCGGACGGGATCGACAGATAGTCTTCCTCGAAGGAGCCCATCAGCACCTGCGGCCACTCGACGAGGCCGGATACTTCTTCCAGCAAGCCTTCGTCTTCGACCAGCTCCAGGCCATTGGCAAAGGCGATGTCGCGGGCATCGTGCAGGATGATGTCCTTGCGGCGCTCCGCATCCAGGATGACATTGGCCTTTTCGAGGCTCGAGACATAGTCATCGAAACGCTTGACCGTAATCGGGCCTGGCGCATGGAAGCGATGGCCATAGGTCACGTTGGAAGCAACGATACCGTCAATCTCGAAGGGGATGACCACGGTCTCTTCATGCTCGGTGCCGAAGGTGCAGACGATCGACTGCAGCGGGCGCACCCAACGCAGCGAGCCGGGCTTTACCGATGCCTTGCCCCAGCGCATGGATTTCGCCCAGGGGAAGTTTCTTATGATGTCAGGCATCACGGCCGCGACGATTTCCTCTGCGGCGCGGCCGGGCTTGGAAATCACGGCAACGTAGAAATCACCCTTCTTCGGGTCGCTCTGTACCTGAGCTTCTGAAATCGAAGAAAGGCCTGCGCCGCGCAAAAAGCCTTCGACCGCCTTCTCGTTGGCATCGGTGCGCGGACCCTTGCGCTCTTCGCGCACATCGGCCGAGCGTGCAGTCAGGCCGCGAATGTCGAGCGTGAGGCGCCGCGGCGTCCAATATTCCCTGGCCCCCTCATAGGAAAGCCCCGCTTCGACCAGGGCATCGGTCACCAGCTTCTTCAGGTCACCGGCAGCCTTGCGCTGCATACGGGCGGGAATTTCCTCGGAGCGGAGTTCGAGAAGGAGATCGGGCATGTCAAGGTTCCTCACCCTCCCCTTGAGAGAGAGGGTCGGCACGGCGTGCCGGAGTGGGGTGAAAATAGTCGGCCTCTGCTAGCAAAATTTGCCGCTGCTGCACAATGGCAAATATCGTATCGAGAACAGCCTCGACCTCATCCATGACTTCGGCATTCCAGAATCGGACGACGTATTAGCCTTGCCTTTCAAGAAAAGCCGTTCTCCTCGCATCGTAGCGCCTCGCCGCCTCCTCCGCGTGCTGGCTACCGTCCAGCTCGATGATCAGGCCGATTTGATGACAGGCGAAATCTGCGAAATAACGCCCGATCAGAACCTGGCGACGAAAATGGGTGCCTTCGATCGGGATGCGCCACAAGTGTTTCCAGAGCTTGGCTTCGGCATCGGTCGAACCGGTGCGCAGGCGGCGGCTGTTGGCGATTTTGAAGCGGTCGAGTCTGGAGGGCTTTTTGGGCACGAGGATCTCTGGGATATTGGAACAACGAAGTTGGTGCCGCGCGATCAACACCCTCCCCTTGGGGG